>JBKJXU010000032.1:0-6415 GCA_046716145.1 Actinomycetota bacterium | reverse complement strand
GCGCGCAGCGAGGCCGCCACCTCGGCGCCGATGAACCCCATCCCGATGAGGACGGCGGGACCGCCGCGCGCGGCCGCTTCGCGGATGCGGTCCGCGTCGGCCACCCGCCGCAGATCGAACACGTTCTCGAGCTCGAAGCCGGGCACGGCCAGGCGCCGGTTCCGTGACCCGGTCGCCAGCAGGAGGGCGTCGAACGTGAGCGTCTCGCCGTCGGACAGGTGCACGGAGCGCGCGCCCGGATCCATCTGCTCGGCGTGCACGCCCATCCGCAGATCCACGTCGTTCGTCGCGTACCAGTCGGCCGGGCGGACCAGGAGATCCTCGGCCGACTCCTCCCCGCGCAGGTACGCCTTCGACAGGCCGGGCCGCTCGTACGGAGGCGTCTCTTCGGCGCCCACCAACACGAGGCGCCCGTCGAACCCCTCCTCGCGGAGGGTCGCGGCGGCGGTGGCGCCCGCCAGGGACGCCCCCACGATGACGAACGTCCGGCGTTCGCTCATCGCCGGCTAGACCTCGACCTGGATGCGGCCATCGGCCTCGCGCACGGTGTAGACGGGGATCGGTTCGGTGGCGGGCGGGTTCAGGGCCTCGCCGGTCTGCATCGAGAAGACGCTGCCGTGGCACTCGCACTCGATGCTGGTGCCGTCGATCTCACCGCCCATCGCCAGGTTGCAGCGGCGGTGGCTGCAGATGTCGGAGAAGGCGTAGAGGGTTCCGCCCGTGCGCGCCACCGCGATCTCGACATCGCCGATCGCGAACCCCTGCGCCTCGCCCTCGGGGACAGCATCGGATGCCGCCACGTCCACGAACCCTGCCACGCCGCCTCCTGACGCCTCGGGAGGAGCCAGCCTAGATCACGCGGGCGCGTCCAACAGCCGCAGGCGCCAGCGCCACCAGAAGACCGCCACGAGCACCACGTAGAACCCAGCGAGCACCACGATGCCCCACCGGAACGTGATCGGCAGCACGGTGGGCACGAACGCCGCCCCCACCCAGGCCACCTGGTACAGCACCTCGTAGCGGACCACCACGCTCCCGAGCGCCCCCGCCGGGGCGTCTCGCTGGATGAGGGCCTGCAGCGCGAGACGGGCGAACTCGGTGGCGACACCTGCTGTGAGCGCGTAGACGGCCAGCAGGACCAACCCGGGCACCTGCCAGGCCAGGAGCGCGCCCACGGCCGCGGAGCCGAGGCACGCGATCACCAGTGCCTCTTCGCGCAGGCGGCTGGGGAGCGCCGGGGCGAGCAGATCGGCCAGGAACGCGCCACCCACCCCCGCTCCGCCCACCACGACGAACCAGATCAACGGCACCTCGGCCGTGCGCAACGAGAAGGCGAGCAGGAACAGCAGGAACCCGCCCGCGGCGCGCAGACCAATCGCACCCATAGCCGGGGTGGACAGGTGCGGCAGCCGCCCGCGGCTCCACCCGCCACGCGGTGGCTGTGCGGGCTCGGTCCCCTCCACCTCCGGCGGCGGGAGCCTGAGCGCCAACCCCGCGGAGACCGCGTACACGATGGCCGCCACGTAGATGGGGCTGGAGATCCCGGCCAGCTGCAGCGTGACCCACCCGATCGGCACCGCGGCGATGGCGCCGGCCACCGCGATCCTCCCCAGGCGGGCGTTCGCCCGGAGAAGCCCTTCCTCACGGTTGGCGTAGGCCATGGTCAGGCCGTTCTTCGCCACGGTGTGCACCTTCGCGCAGGCGAGCATCAGGAGCGCGAGGGGGAACAGCGCCAGCTCGCCCATCTGGGGGGCGAGGATGAGCGCCAGGACCGCGCGCGCCGCGGCGGCCGCGAAGGTGACCGAGCGCCGGGGGCCTGCGCGGTCCAGGAACGGCACGATGAACGGACCGGCGAGCGCGAGCGGCAGCATCGTGAGCCCGAGGTACAGGGCGACGCGCACCCGCGACTCCCCCACCGGCAGCGAGAAGAACACCGAGTCGGCGAGCGAGACCGCGAGGAGGGCGTCGCCGGCGATCGAGGTCAGGTGGTTGAGCGCGTAGGCGTCGATCGCGTCCTTCGAGGACCACATCCGGCGGAGTGGATGGGTGACCAGGCCCTGGAACGCGCGCACGAGCCCGAGCAGAGCCAGTTGCCAGATCGGGATGCGGTTCGGGCTCGAGCGCGACCGCGGCAGCGACACGTTGTTGGTGGGCCCCTAGGTCCCGAGACGTTCGCGCAGGGTGTCCTGCGCGAGCTTCGGGTTGGCGGCCCCCGCGGCCTTCTTCATCAAGGCGCCGACCAGGAACCCGATGACGCCCTCCTTGCCCGCTCGGAACTTCTCCACGACGTCGGGGTTCTCGGCGATGACCTCGTCGGCCCACGCGCCGAGCGATGTCTCGTCGGAGACCTGGCGCAGACCCTTCGCGTCCACGATCCTGGCGATCGGCTCGCCGGCCTCGTGCGCGACGGCGAGGGCTTCTTTCGCGCCGGCGCCGCTCACGGTCCCGTCGGCCAGCAGGCCCAGCAGGTCCGCGACGTGGCGGGGCGTGAGGAGGCCCTCACCGCCGGTGTTGCGGAGCGCCGCGACGTCTTGGGTGACCCAGTTCGCGGCGGCGACCGGGTCGGGGTCGAGCGCCATCAGCTCGTCGAAGAACGCTGCGGCGGCGCGGTCGGCCGCCAGGACGCGGGCGGTGTCGGGCTTGAGGCCGAGTTCGTCGGTGTAGCGCGCGCGCCGGGCGCGCGGCAGTTCGGGGATGCCCGCGCGGATGTCGTCGATCCACGCCGTGTCGGGCTCCAGGGCCGGGATGTCAGGCTCGGGGAAGTACCGGTAGTCGAAGGCCTCCTCCTTGGAGCGCATCGACTTCGTGGTGGCGGAGTCTTCGTCCCAGTGGCGCGTCTCCTGGACGATGGGCTGGCCGGTCTCCAGGGCCGTGGTCTGTCGTTCGATCTCGTAGATGAGTGCGCGCTCGAGCGACCGGATCGAGTTCATGTTCTTGATCTCGACCTTGGTGCCGAAGGGCTCGGTCCCGGCTGGGCGCAGCGAGATGTTCGCGTCGCAGCGGAGCGAGCCTTCTTCCATACGGACGTCGGAGACGTCGAGCGACTCCAGGGTGGCGCGGAGTTCGCGGAGGTAGGCCGCGGCCTCCTCGGGCGAGCGCATGTCGGGCTCGGAGACGCATTCCACGAGCGGGACGCCGGCGCGGTTGTAGTCGATGAGCGCGTGCTGCGCGTCGTGGATCCGGCCCGACTCGCTCCCGTGCGCGGTCTTGCCGGTGTCCTCCTCCATGTGCACGCGGGTGATGCCGACGCGCGAGGTCGAGCCGTCGGGCAAGTCGACGTCCAGGTAGCCGCCCACGCAGATGGGGAGGTCGTACTGGCTGATCTGGTAGTTCTTCGGCATGTCGGGGTAGAAGTAGTTCTTGCGGTGGAACATCGAGTGCGGGGCGATCTGGCTGCCGAGGGCCAGGCCGATCTTGATGATCCTGGCGATGGCCTCGCGATTGGGGACCGGCAGGGAGCCGGGGTGGCCCACGCAGACGGGGCAGGTGTTGGCGTTGGGCTCGTCGCCGAACACGTTGGCGCAGGAGCAGAACATCTTGGTCTTCGTGCTGAGCTCGACGTGGCACTCCAGCCCGATGACGGCCTCGTAGGTGGGCATCGCGCGGCCTAGCCTAGCGGGTCGGTTGGGACGGGCTGGCGGGGGTCGTCGTTCGTCAGGATCCTGACGTCCGTCGACGTGGTGCTCCACGACCGATCGTCATGATCCTCCCGACTGCGACCTAGGTGTTCGTCGTGAGGATCATGACAACTCCGCCCGACGGGCGCCTCGGACCGACGTCAGGATCGTGACAAGGAACCCCGGCGCGCAGGATCAGACGCCGGCCAGCAACGGTGGCCGCAGCTCCAACCCGAGATCGGTCTCGAGCGCGTGGGCCACCCGCAGGAGCCTCGCCTCCTCCAGCACCGGCGCCGTGATCTGCAGACCGATCGGCAGCCCGTCCTCATCCAGGCCGCATGGCACGCTGATCGCGGGAACCCCCGCCAGGTTCGCGGGGATCGTGAAGATGTCGTTCAGATACATCGCCATCGGGTCGTCGGCCTTCTCGCCGATCTTGAACGCCGTCGTGGGAGACGTCGGCGAGACCAGGACGTCGAACCGCTCGAACGCCGCCTCGTAGTCGCGGATGATCAACGTGCGCACCTTCTGCGCCTGCCCGTAGTAGGCGTCGTAGTACCCGGCCGACAACGCGTAGGTCCCGAGCATGATCCGCCGCTTCACCTCGGGCCCGAAGCCCTCCCCCCGCGTCGCGAACATCATCGCCACCGAATCGGCGTGCTCACCCTCGGCGCGGAACCCGTACCGGACCCCGTCGTACCGGGCCAGGTTCGACGACGCCTCGCTCGGCGCGATCAGGTAGTACGCCGACAGCGCGTACTCCGCGTGCGGGAGGGACACCTCGCCGGCCTCCGCTCCCAGCGCCGTCAGCCGATCGACGGCCGCACGGACCGACGCCGCCACCCCCGGCGCCACACCTTCGCCGAACGCCTCGCTGATCACACCCACGCGCAGCCCCGCGACCCCCTGCTCCAGCGTCGCGGTGTAGTCGGGGACCGGCGCGTCCAGCGACGTCGCATCCCGCACGTCGTGCCCCGCGATCACGCCGAGCATCGCCGCCGCGTCGCGCACACTGCGGGTGAACGTGCCCACGGTGTCCAGCGACGACGCGAACGCGATCAGGCCGTAGCGGCTCACCCGTCCGTACGTGGGCTTCAGCCCGACCACGCCGCAGAGCGACGCGGGCTGGCGCACGCTGCCGCCCGTGTCGGTGCCGAGCGCCCACGTGGCCTCGCCCGCGGCGACGGCGGCCGCCGAGCCCCCGCTCGAACCGCCGGGGACGCGTTCGAGGTCCCACGGGTTGTGCACGGGACCGAACGCCGAGTTCTCGTTCGACGATCCCATCGCGAACTCGTCGCAGTTCGTCTTGCCCACGAGCACGGCACCTGCCCCGCCGAGGCGGGTCCACGCGGTGGCGTCGTACGGCGGGATGTAGGAGCCGAGGATCTTCGAGCCGCACGTGGTGCGGATACCGTTCGTGGTCAACACGTCCTTGAGCGCGACGGGGATTCCGGCCGCGGGGCTCTGCGGCGCGCCGGTCGACAGATAGGCGTCCAGCTCCTCCGCGCGCTCGCGCGCGAGCTGCGGCGTGGGCGTGAGGAACGCTCCGACCCGGTCGTCCACGTCGGCCATGCGCTCCAGGGTCGACGCGAGGATCTCCTTCGCGCTCGTCTCCCCCGCCCCCAGCCGAGCCGACAACACGGACCCCGGCAGGTCGCAGAGCTCGGTCACGATCCCGTCTCCACGATCCGGGGCACGAGGAACCGATCCCCGTCTCGCTCGGGGGCGTTGCGCAGGGCCTCGACGGCCGGCAGGGAAGGTTCGGGCACGTCCTCGCGGAAGACGTTGGCGCGCGGGATGGCGCTGGCGGTCGGCGGGACATCGGCCGCGGCGACCTCTCCCACCTTGGCCGCGTGCTCGAGGATGACGCCCAGCTGCTCACGCATCCGGGCCTTCTCCTCGTCGCTCAGGTCAAGACGCGCGAGCCGGGCGACGTGATCGATGTCGATCTGGACCGGCATGGCGCGCAGTGTAGCCGTGCGCCTTCACCGGCCGAGCCCGAACCGAGGCTCGATCCGGGCCGCGAGCGCGGCGGCCACCAGCGAGTTGCCGACCAGCCAGATATCCGTGATGGGCCCGACCCCGCCGGGGACCGGCGTGATCGCTTCGGCCTTGGCCGCGACCGACTCGAAGTCGAGGTCACCGACCATCCGGGTCCCCCCGTGCCCGTCATCGAGCACGTGGAACCCCACGTCCACCGCGATCACACCTTCGCGGACCATCTCGCCGGTGACGAGGCCCGGGACGCCCGCCGCCACGATGAGGATGTCGGCCTGCGACGTGAACTCGGCGAGGCGGCCGGCCTTCGCGGTCTTCGAGTGACACGCGATCACCGTGGCGTCGCGTTCGAGGGCGAGCCACTGCGCCGGCTTGCCCACGCTCGTGGACCGGCCGACCACCACGACGGTCTTGCCGATGTAGCCGAGCGTGGGATCACCGAGCGTGCCGGTGAGATAGGAGTCCAACAGGTGGAAGCACGAGGCCGGGGTCGACGGGATGAACCGCGGTCGCCCGAGCGCGAGGAGGCCCGCGTTCTCAGGATGCTGGCCCTCGATGTCCTTGTGCGGGTCGACGATGCCGTTGACCTCGGCCTCCGGCAGGTGCGGCGGCAGCGGGCGCAGGACCAAGATGCCGGTGATCCGCGGGTCGGCGTTCAACTTGCCGATCGTGGCCAGCATGTCGGCCAACTCCACATCGGAGGGCAGGCGCTCGTTGACGTAGTGGTAGTCCAGGCCGGAGGCCAGCCGTCCCACGTGGCGTTCGTAGGCGAGCGCCCCCGCGTCCTCGCCCACCAAGAC
>JBKJXU010000031.1:0-3324 GCA_046716145.1 Actinomycetota bacterium | reverse complement strand
CCCAATGGAAGAAGGCACTCGCCGCCATCACGGAGGCGGCCACCTGCGCCCGATTAAACGCCGCGGTCGACGGGCGAATCTGACGCTTGAACTCCCTCGGGTCAGTCGAGCCCACAAGGGTGATCAGGCCCGCCACACCCGCCGGGTAGACGATGGCGACGGCCATAAGCAGCGGGAAACCCACGCTGATCGTCATCCCCCTCCACGCGGGGATAGGCATGAACTCCATGGCAGCGATCAGGAGAGCCCAGACGATCCACGAAGAATCGAAGGCAGCACCACTCTCGTAGACGAGGAGAGCAGTCAAGGCGCATGTCGGAGCCACGACGAGCAGCTCGTAGAACAGGAGAGCACGCGGGCGTGCGGCTTCCACCATGAGCAGATCATGACCAACCTAGGATCAGATGCAAGGGGAGAGGCCTTCATACTGCAAATGAGGTAGGCCGAAGCTCGCTCTTGTCCCCCATCTGGGGTCCCCCGATAGTGAGCGGCACATCCCCCAAACGGGGAACGGCCAACGGACTGTAGGAGGACGCGATGAAACTAGTTCAGCGGATCGCGCTGGCGGTGGCATCCCTCGCTGCGCTCGCCCTCGCCGGCGGCGCGCATTGGAAGGTCCCGTAACCAGGACCCATAGGACTTCCCCGCATAGACCCCCGGCTCCGGCTGGGGGTCTTCCATTCTTGACGGCTAGTGCTCCTTGGGGAGGCTCATCAGCACGCGCGTGCCTCGGCCTAGGACGGAGTCAACATCCAATCGGCCGCCGAGCGCCTGAACACGCTCACTCATCATGAGAAGCCCGAAGTGGCCCGCCGGACCCGAACCAGATGAATCGAACCCGCACCCATCGTCCTCAACGACTAGGCGCAGCAGACCATCTTCTTCCTGCCACACCTTCACGCCAACTTCGGCTGCGCCTGAATGTTTCGCCGCGTTAACCATCGATTCGCGCGCTACCTGATATGCCGCTAGCTGAACTGCCCTGGGCGCGTCTACGTTGCCAACCTCAACAACGAAGCGGACGCGAGAAGCTGCCTCTAATGACCGGGCCTGAAGCCGCAGGATTCCAGGCAGTCCATCCGGTCCTAGAACCGAGCTTCGGAGGTTCGTCACGACTTCGCGAATCGAACTCTGAGCGTGATCAGCGGCAGAGCGAAGCTGCCTGGCGTCCTCCTCAAGATCGAGCAAACGGCCGTGCTCCAAGTCCTTGCTCAGCACCTGGCCCATCAGGTGCACCTGAAAAAGACTAGGGAGTACGTCGTCGTGTAGCTCACCCGCGATAGCCAGGCGCTCGTCTCGCCTCTCAGCCGCAAGTCCATCCAGAGCGTCAGCAAGCGCCTTGTTCTTGTTCTCCACAGCCTCAGCTGCCGCAGCCAGCCCTTCGGCCTCGCGGAACGAGAACCATGCGAGCGCAATCGGAACCAAGCAGGTTGCCAGCCCGTAGATGCCCGCCGCCTGCCACGTGGTGGCCAACAACGGAGCAAGCAGTCCGGTGCAGGCGTAGCGAAGGACGCTAGCGGCCCGACCCGGTTCGAACATCCGACGAATGACCGCTTCCGGAGTACTGCCGTGCATCCAGGCGACCGGCCAGGCGACGAACGCTGCATTGAGGGTGGCATCGACGGTCAAAGCGACCGCCGCTGGAAGCAAGACACCTGGCCAGACGACCGGATAGCCACCAAGAGCATGGAAGGCGGCTGACGCTAGCAGCGCGCAAGCGGCAACCTGACAGCGGTTAAACAACGCGCGAGATGGGGGTACCTGCCGCGTCCACTCACGAACATCCGCAGTCGCGAGGAATCCGACGAAAGCGGCTTGCGACGGCGACAACACCATGGCGGCCGCAAGGACAACCGGCATCGACACCGCGAAAGTCATCTCCCGCCCCAGCTTGATTCGCAGTGTGTCGGCGGCGCCGGCGATCAGGGTGAAAGACACGATGGCCGGCCAAGCGCCGGGAGGCCAGTCGACCCATACGGACGCGGAGAACACCAGGATGAACAGCCCCGAGAACGTGAGCGAGTAGCGCCTAACGTTCGGAGGATCCGCTGGCCAGCCCGCACCAACTCGCCTGCCTTCGACGATCGTGGCCATCGCTTCCCCTCCCACCCGACGTGGGGGTAGTTCTAGGGCATGTCGTCCGCAAGAAACAAGGCCTGCGTGCGAGGAAGAGTGACAAGACCGGCGGCCGGTAGGCTCCGGGGATGAAGCCGCGCGTGCTGGTCGTGGAAGACGAACTGGGGATCGCCGAACCGCTTGCCGAGCACCTCGCGCGGGAGGGATTCGACCCGGTCCATGCCGGCACCATCGCCGAGGCGAACGGGCTCCTCGCCTCGTCTCCACCCGACATCATCCTTCTCGACGTCATGCTCCCCGACGGTGACGGCCGGGACCTCGCGCGCCAGATACGCCTCACATCCGACATCCCGATCGTGATGCTCACAGCCCGCGGCGAAGAGATCGATCGCGTGCTGGACTTGGAGCTGGGGGCCGACGATTACTTGGTCAAACCGTTCTCGGCACGCGAGCTCGTCGCTCGCATCCGCGCGATCCAGAGGCGCGGAACCTCCACACCGAGGAAGGGCTCCATCTCGATCGGCCCCCTCGTCCTCGACCCAGCCGCGCGAACGCTCACGAAGCCAGGTTCCCCTATCGACCTCGCGGCGAAGGAGTTCGACCTCTTACATCACCTCATGGCGAACGCGGGCAAGGTCATGCGCCGCGAGGAGATCATGGACGAGGTCTGGGATCCCCACTGGTTCGGGCCGACGAAGACCCTGGATGTCCACATCTCGTGGCTCCGCAAGAAGTTCGAAGACGACCCGTCGTCACCGCGGTTCATCACCACCATCCGAGGGGTCGGGTTCCGGTTCATCGAGCCCGACGAAGCGCCGCCGCCCTCCGATGCGCCCTGAGCCGGCCATGAGACGAACATGAAACTCCGCACCCGCCTCGTCATCGCGATCGGTTACATCCTGCTCGCGGTGATCGTGGCATTGACCGCGAGTGGGATCGTTACAGGCGGCTCAGGACTCGGGCTCGCGATCGCCAACAACTCGCGGAGCGATGGAGCGGGTCGGTCGAGCGCACGAGCGACGGCCCGCGCGGGACGACGGTCGTGGTCTCCTTCCCGCGTGTCACCCCAGATCCTTAGCCTGGCCTTTACCCCCGAACCACTAGCCTCGGACCATGCAAAGGTGGATGCGAGCCGTGCTCTGGGGGGCGTTCGGCGTCGTGCTCGCCGTGGTCCTGTCCCTGGGCGCGTTCGCCTTGGCGGGCGACAGCATCGGCGGCCCCGTGGTTCCGATCCCCGCACCGACCCGC
>JBKJXU010000030.1:0-4518 GCA_046716145.1 Actinomycetota bacterium | reverse complement strand
CGGCCGGGGTGGGTCTGGCGGCACCCCGGCCGCAGCCAGCCTCCCGACGAGCATCAACGTCCGGGCGCCCCGCCGATACCGTCGGAAGTCCGATCTTTGCCGGGACAAGAGGCGGAGCCGCCGGGCCGGAAGTCCCCCGCTGCTAGCCTCCCCGGCCGTGAAGGAGATCGGTCTCATCGGAGCCCCGTTCGCGGGCACATCCACGCTGTTCACGGCCCTCACGCACGCAGGCGGGCACGCCGGGCAGGCGAACGTGGCGGTCGTGCCGGTCCCCGACCCGCGGCTCGTGGTCCTGACCGAGATGGAACGGTCGAAGAAGACCGTGGCCGCGCAGGTGCGGTTCGTGGACGTCCCGGGAGGCCTCGCGAGCGCCCAGGGCCTGGCGAAGCTCCGTGAGGCGGACGCGCTCGCCGTGGTGGTCCGGTGCTTCGGCGCCGATGCCGCGCCCGCCGCCGAACTCGCCGGGGTGCGGGCGGATCTCCTGCTGGCCGACCTCGGGGTCATCGAGGGCTCGCTGCACAAGGCCGAGAAGAAGGCCCGAGGCAAGCCCGCCCCCGAGGTGGCGGCGTTGTCGGCCGCGAAGGCGGCGCTCGAGGCCGAGACACCGCTGCGCGACGCCCGCCTCGACCCGGAGGTCTTGGCCGAGTTGCGGGGGATCGCACCGCTCACGCTGAAACCCGAGGTGGTGGTCGCGAACCTCGAGGAGGGGAGCGCCGTGCCGGCGGAGTTGGGCCCGGACGCGGTGGGGGTCTACGCGGCGATCGAGGCCGAGGTCGCCGAGATGGACCCGGAGGAGGCTCGCGCGCTCTTGGAGGAGTTCGGGGTCACCGAACCGGGCCTCGAAGCGGTGATCGGGGCCTGCTACCGAGCCATCGACCTCATCACGTTCCTCACGACCGGCGATGACGAGACGCGCTCATGGGAGGTTCGTCGGGGAGCCCCTGCGCCGAGGCCGCGGGCGCGATCCACACCGATCTGCAGCGCGGGTTCATCCGCGCCGACGTGATCGGGTACGACGAGTTGGTGGCCGCCGGCTCCATGGAGGCCGCGAAAGCGGCGGGCAAGATCCGCGTTGAGGGCAAGGACTACCTGGTGCAGGAGGGCGACATCCTCCACGTCCGCTTCGCGGTGTGAGCGAGCCCCTACGGCGACGGATCGACGAACTCGACCGCGAAGGAGCCTCACTCCGGTTCGCGGCGGGCGGTTAGACGCTGGCGCGGTTGGCGGCACGGATCGCCTCGGCGCGCGCGATCTCCCAGATCGCGCCGCTCCAGCCGTCGTGCGTCGTCGCTTCGCGCAGGAACGCGTGTGCGTTCGCGAGGGCCTGCTCAGTCGTCTGGGCCTCGATGACGAACGACACCTCCACACGACCGGCCGAGAGCGCCCCGCTCACCGACGGATCGGCGACCTCGCGCAGCAGCAGCGCCTCCATCGCGGCGTCGATCGCGGCATCGAGAAGCACCGAGTCGCTGACGGGCACCACGCCCTCAAGATCGATCTGGAACCTCATCGGTGTTCCTCCTCGGTCCAGCACGAACATCGCTGGAGCCACTTCGTGAGGTTGATGGTGTACCGGGGGTCCGAAGGGGTCAAGTGCACCGATCGCCGATGCTGCTCGGGACAAGGACACCAGAGCTTGAAGTAGCCCTTCGGGTTCTTCGTGACCCGCCAGTCGCGGCGCTCGCACGACCGAAGGATGCGTTCGAGATCCTTATCCGGATGCCAGGGTCGCGCCACATGGCCGAGCGTCGCCCGTGCCGGGTGGCCGGTCCGTGACGCCGGTCACACCTCGACCGATCTCAGGTCCCGCCGATCCCCGAGCCCCGGCACGCCACCCCTTCGAGCGTCGGCACGTGGATCACCGCCAGCACGTCGCCGTCCCGCGTGACGTACCAAAGGCCCTGGGGTTGCTCTCCCTGATCGAACCGGAACTGCACGACCTTGTCTGTGGACCGGACCCCTTCGACGTTCGCTCGGATGTACGCGTCCCCAGCAGGCTGGAGCACGGGTCCCGAGTGTGCGAACGGGATCATGTCCCCAGACGGACAGGCCAACTCCGTGAGGTACCCGTCGAGCGCGAGGCTGATCCCGGAAACGACGAGCCGAACGGTGGACCCGGGGTCGAGGGCCGATCCGGGGTCGGGGTCTATCGAGACCACGAGTCCGGCGGCGACACCGGGCGTCGGCTCGTAGGTGCTCTTAGCTTCGAACCCCGCCTGGAACAACAACTTGTACGCATCGCCCTCACCGACCCCCACGACGTCGGGCACGATCCCCGGCTCGATCGCAGGGGTGGGCGAAAGTTCGGCTCGAGGCGGATCCCCGATGGTGATGGCGACGGAGATGCCCGCGCGACCGAGTAGCCAGTGGCCCGTCAACGAGAGCAGGTAGGTCCCAGGCTCGGTGGGCAGCAACGCACTCCCTGATGTCAGATCCAAGGCGTCCGACGGCGCGAGGCCGCCCTCGGGCCACATGAGGGTCGTCTCGCCCGTGACCTCATCGGCATCACCCGCGATCCGCAGGAGCGTGCCCGGTTCCAGCCGTGCGTCGAAGTACAGAAGCAGCAAGCGACAGCCAAGCGGCACATCGTTCCATCGGCCGTCGCAAGCCCCGAAGGCCATCTCATCGTCGCCATAGGACAGTGAGAACGTCGGGAGGCTCCCATCGTTGGGTGCATCCAGCGTGACGAGGAGCTCATCGGTCACGGGTGGTGGTTCTGACGT
Organism: Actinomycetota bacterium; assembly: GCA_046716145.1. Classification (GTDB taxonomy): domain Bacteria; phylum Actinomycetota; class UBA4738; order UBA4738; family HRBIN12; genus AC-51. Next base: position 1,795 of record JBKJXU010000030.1, on the reverse strand, counting down.
TTCCGGGCCGCCGACCCGGATGCGGACGAAGTAGCCGGCCGCGCCCTCGCTCCACGAACCCCAGATCTCGAGCTGGTACCTGGTGACACCCGATGGCAAGACGGCTGCACCGCCGGATACGTCCAGGGACGTCTTGGCGCCGGTGAGCCGGTCGTCTTCATCGACAGCCTCGACCCACACCTGCACGTCGTCGGCGTCCCCGTCGATCTGCAGCACGGTTCCTCGCGCGAGAGTAGGAGTGAAGTGCAGCAGCGGCTCGTCGAACCCGGTCACACCGGGCCACTCACCCCCCTGCGCGAAGAAGTCTTCGGTGACGCCACCGTATGAGAGGACCAGGTCCGGCATGCTGCCGTCCTCGGGCGCATCGAGCGTCGCGCGGAGCACGCCACCAGCAGGATCGGGTACCGCATCGACGATCTCGAGCGCGAAATGGAACGTGATGTTCTCGCCGCGCCGCGCCCAGCTCGCCTGCACGCTCAGGACGTAGCGGCCGAGATCGAGCTCGGCGAGGTCCTCCAGCGCGATCGACGCCTCGTTCCCCGTGTCCTTCGGGAGCGCACCTTCCTCGAGCCGGAGATCGACGGGTTCGGCACCATCCGGGTTCTCGAGCACGAACGTCGTTCCCGCCGGCACGGCGAGGAAGTCGGCATCCGCGAAGGCTTCATGCTCGACGACGTCGTCGCACCCTTGAGCCCCGTTGGTCTGGTTCCAACACCGTGAATCGAAGAGGCTTCCGGCGCTTCGGCCCCCGAACGTGAGCGTCATCTCGGGCGCGTTGTCCCCGGCGATCAAGGTGATCACGGCAGGCTCGGGATCGGTGCCGAGCGGCGGAGCGTCATCGCCGCCGAACGCGCCGGCGGCCAGCGCGACCGCGCCGCCGAACACCGCGAACGCCACGACGCCGGCGAGGACACGCTGCCCCCGGGCGGGGGCGGGCGGCATGCCGTCGCCCTCGGGCCCACGGTCGACGCGCGCCCGCGCCCGCCCGGGCAACGTCAGTCCGCGCAGACGTTCGAGTTCCCGCTCCCCCCGCTCCATCGCTCAGTCCTCCTCACGCAGCGACTCGCGCAGGCGCGTCCGCGCTCGATGCAGGTGCACGCGCACGGTCGCGCGTGAACACCCCATGCGTCGCGCCACCTCGTCCATGTCGAGATCGCCTACATGGCGGAGCACCACGGCCGCCCGTTGGTTCGGCGAGAGCGCACGGAGCGCATCCATCAGCCCCGTGAGTTCGGGTTGTGCGACCTCGGCGGGAGCCCCCGAAGGCCGCCGCCGCTCACGCCGCACTTCGTCGATCGCCACTCGGAACGCGACTCGATAGATCCACGCGAGGGGATCGCGAAGCGCCATGCCTTGGGCCACCGCCCGCGCGAACGCCTCGGCGGTCGCCTCTTCCGCGATGTCGGCCCGCCCACCGGTGAAGGCGTAGAGCGTCCGGTACACGCCGTCGCTCTCCTCCCGGAACAGGGCGTCCAAGTCGATCGCGTTCGTCAGGTCGCCCTCCATCACGGCAATCATCGTCGTGGGATAGACGCCCGTGACCACCCCCGCGTGTACCCGCGCGGTGCGATCCGGCAGACCAGCCACCCCTATCTCCAGGGTTCGGCGACGTGAACACCAGGGAAACCTCTATACTGCGCCCCCCCATGGCGGAGGAGAAGATGCGGATCGGCGAGGCTGCGGCCGCCCTCGGCGTGCGGGTGGAGACCCTGCGGCGCTGGGAGCGAGAGGGCACGCTCAGCACCGAGCGGACGAGCGGCGGCCAGCGTCTCGTCCCGACCGCCGAGGTCGCGCG
>JBKJXU010000029.1:0-3796 GCA_046716145.1 Actinomycetota bacterium | reverse complement strand
GCGCGGGAGCCGGCTTCCGCCGGCCCCCGCGTCTGAGGCTCGTGTGTTCAATCGTGATCTCCGCCCGAAGGACGGGGCCTCACACGACCGTGATGTCCTCGCCGTACCACTTGATGGACAGCTCGGTGAGGGTCCCGTCCGCGTGCATCTCGTCGACGATCGCGCTCACATCCGCAACCAGGCTCGTGTTGTCGATCGGCGAGTTCTTGTCGAAGGCCACCGACAGTGGCTCCCCGTACAGCGGGCCCCCGACGTTCTTGATAGCGCCGCCGTCGGCGATGTACTGGTCGATCGTCGGCGTCGCGGTCATCGCCGCGTCACACCGGACCCCGTCTCCCAGCGCCAACTGGTCCAGAGCGTCGGTGTCCGTCTCGAAGGACGAGATCTTGGCGTCGTCGATCACGAACTCGAAGTCGTAGCCCGGGATGTTCAACTGCTTCAGCAGGAACGACTCGTAGGTCGTCGACTTGCCGACGCAGACCTTCAACCCGTCTAGGTCGGTGGTGAGATCCTGGATCGACGTGTTGTCGGCGTGCACCGCGATCGATGCCGGTGTGTAGTAGTAGGCGGGCGTGAACGAGAAGATCTCGGTCCGCTCCGCGGTCACGGTCATGGACCCGACGTTCATGTCCCAGCGGTCGTTCCACGCTCCGGCGGTGACGTCGGTCTCCCAGTCCCGGTGCTCGATCTCGGCCGTAACCCCCAGCCGCAGGGCGATCTCCTTGGCCACGTCGACGTCGAAGCCCTCCCACTCGCCCGTCTTCGTGTTGTACGAGGACTGCGGCTTGTACTTCTGATCGGTCGCGACCCGGATGACCCCGTCCTCCTTGATGCGCGCGAGCAGGTCCTGCTCGACCGACGGTGAGGTCGTCCCCGTGCCTGTCCCGGTCCCGGTGCTCACCGGCGTGCTGGGCTCATCCCCGCAAGCAGCGCCCACCATCGCGAGAGCGGCGATCAGCACAGCCGCGCGGATCTGGAACTTCGACATCGCGTTCTTCCTCCTCCCGGTGGGAGCGCGGAGCACTCCCACCACTGTCCGCGCGTACCCTACGTCTCCCCGCCCGTGCGAGCAACGCGATCGAGGGCGGCCCTCCCGGCGGGGAGCCAACGCACGCCTTCTGCTTGGTAGATACGCACGGTGGGCGGTTCGAGCTCTCCATCGGGACCCCAGGCGTACCGACGGGCGATACCCGCGAAGGGACCGACCGAAGCCAACCCTCTCGCCAGCCCCTGGCGTGTCGCCCCGCCAGCCCCCGTGGCGTGCAGGATCATCAACCCCGCGTCGTAGCCCTCGGCCGCGTAGGGACCGAGGTCCAGCCCGGTCGCCTCCTGATAGTCGTGGATGAAGGCTTGGTCGCCAGGCCGTGCGCTGGTCGAGAGATCCCGGCACCCACAGACGCCGAAGGTCGCCGCCGTACCGGTCCCGATGAACCCGTCGGTGCGCGCCTGGTCGCTGAGGATCATCGCACCGAGGTGCTCATCGCGGAGCACCCGTGCCCCGGCCGCCGAACCCGACCAGATCAGGCCGTCGCATCCCTCAGGGCTGTCGGCGGGCACGTAGCCGGTCCCGTGAGCGGCCTCTTCGATCCGAACGCCCATGAGCGCGGACCAGGTACCGGGCTCGGTGAGGATGCAACCGTCGGGTACGACGTCCACGGCGACATCCACGGCGGCCTCCGCCATCTCGCGGCCGCTGGGCACCAGGCGCCACCACAGGGCGGCATCCGTGGGCGGATCATCGAGCGCGGAAAGCGACACCACGGGGACGCCGGCGGATGCGAGCGACGCCGTGGCAGCGGGGCCGGCGAGCGTGAAGGGCGCGACGACCACGCCGATCACGGAGGGATCGGCCGCAGCTTGCCGTGCCGCGTCGCCCGCGGGGTCCGCTGCGAGCACGCGGAGACCCACCGGGCTTCCTCGCAACGCCAAGTTGAGGCCGAGAACCCCCGGAGACACCACGCTCAAACCGTCGGGCAGGTCCGGCGACTGCAGCACGACGATGGTGGGTCCCGCAGCTGTCGGACCGGTGCCGGCACAGCCCGCAGCGGCGATCGTCATGCCGACCGCCAGGATCCGCAGACGCGCCGACATCCCCATAGGGCCGCTAGGCTAGCCCGGCGCCGGGATGGCGGAATCGGCAGACGCGCGGGTCTCAAAAACCCGTGAGCGAGAGCTCGTGAGGGTTCGATCCCCTCTCCCGGCACCCTAGGTCTGACCTGTGGTTTCGCTTGAGTCTTGCTGCCGATCTTTCGACCGGGCGCCACGCGTAGCCCCGCCATCACCCTCTCGCGCGTCCGCCCGATGAGGTCCTCCTCCATACCGGCCAGGACTTCGGCAGCGATCGCCGCCGTTGAGACGATCCCTCAAGGTCCAGTGAGGACCACTGAGTCATACGCCGATCGGACCATGCGCAGGGAGTAACCGAGGTAGACGCTGAGTCAGAGGACTTGCCCAGATCCCGAACCGGGCGCAGACCCGCCCAAGGAGGAGCAGATGCGACGAGTGATCGCGGGGACCTGTATAGCCCTGAGCTTGGCCATGGTCGGGGTAGCCCCCGCCGTGGCAGCATCGACGACGGTTCAAGGCACGGGCAGCTATGAGCAGCTCGTGGTGAAGAACGGCGCCGAGAACCTGCTCTTCAAGATCCACGCTCCCGGTGGCAAGTGCGACATCAAGTACCTCCTGGTCAGGTTCCGCGACCGTGACGGCACCCGCTACTCGATGGAGGCTGGCTGCTATCCCGGTGCCGTGTGGGCCGCCAACGTGGTGCGAGGAACGAACTTGGTGGATTGCCCGAGTTTCACGCTGAAGTACAACCAGACCGGGGGCGTGTGGACAGGCACGATACCTCGCACGTGCCTGAGGGGCCTGGCGGGTGCTGTCAAAGTGACCGAGTCGTATGTCGACGACTACACCGCGAACATCAACGAGGTCCCTGCTACGACGTACGTCGCTCAGGGTTGAATCGTAGCTGATCGAGATCAGCGAGCAGTCTGGCCCCGACGAGCGTGTGAACGGTCCGCGAACTGATCCCGCGCGTCACCGTCATCCACGACGGACACCTACCAGCACGTCATGCCGACGATGCGAACAGGTGGCCGAGGCTATGCAGGCGGCAGCACGAGCGAGGACGGAACAGACGAGCTGGGACGGCGCGCCGGACCTGACCTGCGGGATCTCGGCGGAGCCGTCGGGATCGGGACGTCAGAGTGCGCGCTGGGTCCACGAAGCCCGTGAGAAAGAGCTCGTGAGGGTTCGATCCCTCTCCCGATGTTCAGTGTGATGTCTCGGGACATCGTTCACACCTGTCTCGGGACATCCTTGCACCTCACGTCCTCCCGAGCGGCTGGTAGATGCGACTCGGATCCAGGGTCAACGCGCGGAGCAGCTCTCCGTCCTCACTCACGATGCGCACGTCGAGTCCCGCCACGAGCATGAGCACCCGGATGCCGGCATGCCGTCGACCGATCTTGATGTGGAGCAACCTGCTGTCGTGTCGGAGCGTCACGCCTCCCGAGGCGTCGATCCGGTCCCGCCGGACCCGATGGTGCTCCGCGATCTGGCCTCCGACGGGTCCGGCCTTGGGTCGAGCGGCGAACGCCTCCGCGGGGGTGCGTCTCCCGATCGCCCGGTGCGGCCTGACGGTGTTGTAGTAGGCGGCGAACTCATCGATCTGGGTCTGCAGCTCGGCGAGGCTCGTCACGCCAGGATGCTTCCCCAGCCACTTCTTCTCGGTCTGGTGGAACCGCTCCACCTTCCCGCAGGTCTGGGGGTGGGTAGGGCCTGGAGTGCACCC
>JBKJXU010000028.1:0-5260 GCA_046716145.1 Actinomycetota bacterium | reverse complement strand
ATATCCCGGGCCCGCGCTGCCCCGCGGGCCCCCCCCCCCCCCGACCCGATCGGGAGGAAACCATGGCTGACCTGGCGACCACGATCCCCGCACTCGGCCCCGGCGAACGGCTGCTCTGCGGCCCCGGCCCGTCGAACGTGCACCCCACCGTCTTGCAGGCGCTGCAGCTGCCGATGAACGGACACCTCGACCCGGACTTCTGGGCCATCCTGGACGACCTCGTCGTGGGGCTCCGCGCGCTGTGGCGCCGCGGCGACCAGGGGCTGACCATCTCGCTGTCTTCCAGCGGCAACTCCGCGATGGAGGCCGGGCTCATGAACCTGATCGACCCCGGCGACACGGTCCTGAGCTGTCACTGGGGGTTCTTCGGATCGCGCCTGAACGACTTCGCGCACCGCGTCGGCGCCAACGTCGTGGAGTTGACGGCTGACATGGGCCAGCTCGTGTCCGTCGACCGGATCATGCAGACCCTCGCGGCCAACCCGGGCACGAAGGTCGTGACGGTGGTGCACGCCGAGACCTCGACGGGTGTGGACTTCCCGCTGGCCGACCTCGCCACCGCGATGAAGGACGCCGGCTCCGAAGCGCTGCTGTACGTCGACTGCGTCACGTCGCTCGGCGGCCAGCGGGTCGAGGCCGAGGACTGGAGCATCGACTACGGGCTCTCGTGTTCGCAGAAGGCGCTCGGGTGCCCACCGGGCCTCGCGCCGGTCACGATCAGCGACCGCGCTATCGAGGTCATGAAGTCGCACAAGAGCCCGGTCCCCTACTACTACGACTTCGAGGAGCTCGCGAAGTACTGGATCGACCGGCCGATCGCGTATCACCACACGATGCCGATCCTGCAGTACTACGCGCTCTACACGGGTGTGAGGCTCATCCTGGACGAAGGTCTCGAGGCGCGGTGGGCGCGCAACGCCGACGCGGGCCGCTACTTCCAGGAGAAGATCACCGCGCGCGGGTTCGAGCTGCTGGCCGACCCCGACCACCAACTGGTGGAACTCACCGCGATCAAAGTCCCCGAAGGCATCGACGGCAAGGAGATCAAGACGCGGATCCTCCGCGAACACGGCATCGAGGTCGGCGGCGGGCTCGGACCCAAGGCGCCCCCGATCTGGCGCGTTGGCCTGATGGGCGTGAACGCCACGCGTGAGACCGCCGATCGGGTGCTTGCCGCGTTCGACGCCGTGCTGCCACGGTAGATCCCATGACCGAGAAGGCCCGGCTGCATCGCAGCGAGCTCGCCGTGCCCGGCACCAACCTGCGGGCGATGGAGAAGGCGCCCACGCTCGGCGCGGACGTCGTGTTCCTCGACCTCGAGGACGCCGTGGCGCCCGACGACAAGGAGCAGGCGCGCGCCAACGTGATCGACGCGCTCGGGACCCACGACTGGTCCACCACCGCGGTGAGCCTGCGGATCAACGGCTTGGACACCCATTGGTGCTACCGCGACGTGGTCGATGTCGTGGAGGCCCGCGGCGACGTGCTCGACACGGTGCTCATCCCCAAGGTGGGCGCCCCCTCCGACGTGGAGTTCGTAGGGACCCTGCTCGATCAGATCGAGCAACGGAACGGTTGGCCGATGGGCCGGATCGGCATCACGATCTTGATCGAGACCGCGAAGGGGATGGCGAACGTCGAGGCCATCAGCCGAGCCCGGCCCGATCGGCTGGAGGCCATGTCGTTCGGGGTGGCCGACTACGCCGCGAGCGTGCAGGCGCGCACGACGAACATCGGCGGCGCGAACCCCGACTACGCCGTCCTCACCGACCCCGACGACGCCGGCGCCCGCGCGACCCACTGGGGTGACCAATGGCATTTCGGCATCTCACGGATGGTGGCGGCCTGCCGCGCCGAGGGCCTGCGTCCCATCGACGGTCCGTTCGGCGACTTCAACGATGCCGACGGCTACCGGTCCGCGGCGCGCCGCGCCGCGGCCCTGGGCTGCGAAGGCAAGTGGGCGATCCATCCGTCGCAGGTGGCGCTCGCGAACGAGGTCTTCACCCCCGCCGACGCGGAGGTAGAGCGTGCCGAGGCGATCCTGCAGGCGATGGAGGAAGGAGCCAAGCAAGGCAAAGGGGCGGTCTCGCTCGACGGCCGCCTCATCGACGCCGCGTCCATCCGCATGGCGGAGAACCTGATACGCAAGGTCAAGCAGATGCGCGCCCGCTGACGGGCGCGCATCCCACCACGAGAGCGGGGACCCGCCGACGGGCCCGCGGAGGTGAAGCACGTGAACATCCACGAGTACCAAGCCAAGGAACTGCTGCGTTCCTATCGCGTCCCCACCCCGCGCGGTGAGGTCGTCTACACCTCGAAGGCCGCGGCGCGGGTCGCCGAGGAACTGGGCGGCAGCCGGTGGGTCGTCAAAGCGCAGATCCACGCCGGTGGCCGTGGGAAGGCCGGCGGCGTGAAGATCGCGAACACGCCGGAGAAGACGGCGGAGGTCGCCGACCAGATGCTCGGCTCCACCCTCGTCACGCCGCAGACCGGGCCCGCGGGCCAGCTCGTGAGCCGCCTTCTGGTCGAGCGGGCCTCACGGATCGAGCGCGAGTTCTACTTGTCGATGGTGGTGGACCGCGACTCCCAACGGATCGTCGTGATCGCGAGCGCCGAGGGCGGCGTGGACATCGAGGAGGTGGCCACGAACGACCCGGGAGCCATCCACACCGAGTTCGTGGATCCGGGGGTGGGACTGCTCGACTTCCAGTGCCGCAAGGTGGCGACCGCGATCGGCCTTGGCAACCGCACCACCTCGTTCACGCGGCTGCTCCGCCGGATCTACCGCCTGTTCCGCGACAAGGACTGCCTGCTGCTGGAGATCAACCCGTTCATCGAGACCGAGGACGGCGAGCTCGTGGCGCTCGACTGCAAGATGAGCTTCGACGACAACGCGCTCTTCCGCCAGGGCGAGATCGTCGAACTCCGCGACTTCGATGAGGAGGACCCGAAGGAGGTCGAGGCCACCGGCCACGGGCTGAACTACATCGCGCTGGACGGCAACGTGGGGTGCATCGTGAACGGGGCGGGCCTGGCGATGGGCACGATGGACGCGATCGTCCACCACGGTGGCCGCCCCGCGAACTTCCTGGACGTGGGCGGTGGCGCGACACCGGAGAAGATCGCGAACGCGTTCCGGATCGTGATGAAGGACCCGAACGTGGCGGTGATCCTGGTGAACATCTTCGCGGGGATCAACCGCTGTGACTGGATCGCGCAGGGTGTGGTGCAGGCCACGCGTGATCAGGCGATCGAGGTCCCGGTGATCGTGCGCCTGGCCGGCACGAACGTCGAGGAAGGCCGGGCGATCCTGGACGCGAGCGGCTTGGCCTTGATCCAAGCCGATGATCTGGACGACGCCGCCGCGAAGGCCGTCGCCGCCACGCAGGGGGTGCCCGCATGAGTGTGTTCGTCGACCGCGACTCCCGCGTCATCATCCAGGGCTTCACCGGTCAGCACGCCACGTTCCACGCCGAGGAGTCGATGCGGTTCGGTACGAAGGTGGTGGGCGGCATCACGCCGGGCCGCGGCGGGGAGACCCACCTGGGCCTTCCCGTGTTCAACAGCGTCGAGGAGGCCGTGCTCGAGACCGGCGCCACCGTGAGCGGCATCTTCGTGCCGCCGCAGATCGCGGTGGACGCTCTGTACGAGGCCATCGAGGCCGGGATCCAGGTGGCGGTGATCATCGGTGACGGCGTGCCTGTGCAGGACATGGTGCGCACGAAGCGCTACCTGGCCGGACGTTCGACCACGATCATCGGCCCGAACTCACCAGGGATCATCACGCCGGGCGCCTGCAAGGTGGGGATCATGCCGAGCCACATCTACTCGAAGGGCAGGATCGGGGTCGTGTCGCGCTCGGGGACGCTCAACTATGAGGCCGTCTCACAGATGACGCGGCTGGGGTTGGGCCAGTCCACGTGCGTCGGGATCGGCGGCGACCCGGTGAACGGCACCGACTTCAAGACCGTCCTGCAGGCCTTCGAGAACGACGACGAGACCGACGTCGTCGTGATGATCGGGGAGATCGGCGGGCAGCAGGAAGTCGAGGCCGCGGTCTGGGCGGCGCAGTACATGCGCAAACCGCTGGTGGCGTTCATCGCGGGCGTCTCGGCGCCCCGGGGTCGCCGGATGGGGCACGCGGGCGCCGTGATCAGCGGCGAGTCCGACACCGCTACGGCGAAGCTGGATGCCATCGAGGCGCTCGGGCACCGCGTCGCGCGAAACCCCGCAGAGATCAGCGACGCCGTGCTCCGCACGATGAAGGAGCACGGCGGCGGCGACAACGGAGGCGTCGCGTCGTAGGACGCAGCCCTGCGATCGCCGTCTAGACGGAAGGCGGCGCGCACGCGGGGAAGCTGAAGGTGCGAACCGCCGGGTTCGGGCGCCCCGCGAGCCACACCTCGGCGTCCAGGTGGAGCCGGAGCCCGGAAAGATCCGTGCCCTCCGGCTCGTCGAACGCCTCGCCCAGGTCGACCTCGAAGGTCCGCGACTCCCCCACGCCGATCACGTCCCACCCCGGCGCCGGCCACAGGAAGACGATGGCCCCGACGTCGTCGCCCACGCGGGTGGCGTTGAGCCGAAGGTGCAGATCGGGATCGATGCGGACTCGCCGGGGCCCGACGTTCTCGATGGTGAACGACACGTGGGCGCCGCCGGCGCGGAAGCACTGGAGGCCGGCGGACAACCGGACGGCCGCGGGGGCAGCCTCGGCAGGGAACGGAACGGAGAGCGAGAGAGCGACGATCGCGGCGGTCAGGAGCTTTCGCATGGGGTAGACCCTCCCTCGTCGATGGATGGGCTGGGACGCAGGCGGCGGCCGGTCGGTTCCCGATCGAGGTCTGACGGGACGCGATCGTCGAGGAACCTGGCTCGCTGTTCGTTGATAGGTCAGCGGTCCTCATCCGGAGGACCGATCGAGAGGAGGGGATGGCATGGCGAAGTACCTCTTGCTCTACCGCGGCGGGGAGATGCCCGAGACCCCCGAGGCGCAGGCGGCCGTGATGCAGGCGTGGGAGAGCTGGTTCACGAGCGCCGGCGCGGCGATCGCCGACCCGGGCAACCCGTTCACGCCGATGTCGAAGACCGTCGGTGCGGACGGCTCGATCTCCGATGGCCCCGCAGCCGCGAGCGGCTACACGCTGGTGGAAGCGGACTCGCTCGGCGCGGCAACCGACATCGCGAAGGGCTGCCCCGTGCTCCAGGGTGGTGCCTCGATCGAGGTGTACGAGACCTTCGAGGTCATGTAGCGGTCCGGGGG
>JBKJXU010000027.1:0-2645 GCA_046716145.1 Actinomycetota bacterium | reverse complement strand
CGGCGAACCCGAGCGCCTGGACCGGCGACCCGAGCGAGGTCGCTCGTTCGGCGGCCTGCCCCAGCGCGTCGCGGGCACGGGCCGCGAGGGCGTCGGCGTCGGGCCCGGCGGGCGTGGCGGCGAGCGCCTCGACGTAGTGGGCGGCGACGACCCCGGCGAGCTCGTCGTCACCGGCCGCCTCGTAGTGATGGGCGACGGCCAGGTGGCGGCCGCGGCGGTCCGCCTTGGAGAGCATCCCGTACGCGACCTCGCGGATGATGCTCTGGACGAACGCGTACTGGCCCCGCTCCGGCGAACGGGGATCGACGCGGTGCTCCAGGAACTCCTTGCGGACCAGGTCCTGCAGGCGCGGCTCGATGGCGACCGCGTCGGCGCCGGTGACGGCCGCGAGCGACCCGAGCGTGAAGCTCTTGCCGACGACCGCGGCATCCTGGAGCAGGGCGCGGTCCTCGGCGCCGAGCGCGTCCAGGCGCGACGCGATCAAGGCATGGAGGGTCTCGGGGACCTGCAGGTCCCCCAGGTCCAGATGGCCGACCACCTCGAAGGCGGTCTCCCCCGCGCGCAGGATCCCGCGGTCGGCGAGCATCCGGATCGTCTCGACGGCGTACAGCGGCACGCCCTCGGCGCGTTCGACGACCCTCGCGACAGCGTCGTCGGCGGCACCCGGCAGCATCGCGCGGACCAGCTCGGCCATCGCGACGCCGTCGAGCGGCTCCAGGTGCAACCCCACGAAGTTCCGCTGGCCGGCGCCCCAGTTCGGGCGGCGGTCCATCAGCTCGGGCCGGGAAAGAGTCACGATGAGCATCGGGCGGGCGCGCGACCACTCGAGCATCGAGTCGATGAAGTCGAGCAGACCGTCGTCGGCCCACTGCAGGTCCTCGAAGACCATCGCGACGGTGCCTTCGTCGCTGATCCGCTCGAAGAACGCTCGCCAGGCAGCGAACAGCTCCTCGCGGCCGCCGCCCGGACGCTCCTCGAGGCCCAGCAGGAACGCGAGGCGGGGCTCGAGCCAGCGGCGCTCGTCCTCGTCGGGCACGTGCCCGGCGACCGAGGCCGCGAGCTTGCTCCGCGAGACGCCGGGCGCATCGGTCTCGGCGATGCCGGCGCGCATGCGGACCATCTCGCCGAGCGCCCAGAACGTGATGCCGTCGCCGTAGGCAGGGCAGCGACCGTGGTGCCAGTAGATGTCCTCGGCGAGGCCGTCGACGTACTTCAGGAGCTCCCAGGACAAGCGCGACTTGCCGATGCCGCCGATCCCGGTGACCGAGGCGACGCGCACCTTGGCCTCGCGACCGGTTGCGTGGAGCAGGTCCTTCAGCAGGCGGAGCTCCTCGGTGCGCCCGACGAACGGCGGCTCGATCGCCATCCGGTTCGCGCCCTGGCGCTCAGCGATCACGCGGAGGGCCCGCCACGCCTTCACCGCTGACCCTTTGCCCTTCAGATCGAGCTCGCCGACCTCCTCGAACGCGATCGCCCGCGAGGCGGCGCGGAACGTTGGCTCCCCCACGAAGACCTCGCCGGGCGAGGCGGCGGACTGCAGCCGTGATGCGGTGTTGACCATGTCACCGGTGACCATCCCCTGGTTGCCGGCGCCGGGGGAGGTCGCGGCCTCGCCGGTCAGGACGCCACCGCGGGCCTGCAGCGGCGTGCCGGTGGCGGCGCCGAGAGCGGCGACCGCGTCCACCAGCTCGAGCGCGGCGCGGACCGCGCGTTCGGCGTCGTCCTCGTGGGTGACGGGCGTGCCCCAGACCGCCATCACCGCGTCCCCGATGAACTTCTCGACCACACCGCCGTGGCGCTCGATGGCCGTGGAGGCGGTCTCGAAGTAGGCGTCCATCAGGGCGCGCATGTCCTCGGCGTCGCGGGACTCCGACAGGGTGGTGAACGAGACCAGGTCCAGGAACAGGACCGAGACCAGCCGGCGCTCCGTCGACGGGGATCCGGCGCCGGGTGCGGCGGCGCTCGGTGGCGGGGCGGCCGCGGTCTCGGAAAGCACCGAGCCGCACTCACCGCAGAAGCGTGCGTCGGAGGTGTTGGCGGCGCCGCACGAACCGCAGAGGAGCGCCAGCGATCGTCCGCATGACTTGCAGAACTTCCGGCCGTCCTCGTTCGCCGTACCGCACGCCTGACACGTCATCCGCTGAGGCACCTCCGTTGGGCTGGTGAAGGGTAGCGCGTGCAGCGCACCGGAGCCTTCGCGGGTCAGGTGATGCTGACGGTCACCTCACGTGATCTCGCGTCACGGAGCCCGACCCGGAGTTGGAAGCCGGTCGCCTCGGCGCCCGGGTCAGCCGACGGCCGCGCGGTTGCTGACTCCCCGACTCCCACCGTGCGATCGTCGACTGGGAGGTTCCGATCCGGTCGGCGAGTGCCTCCTGCGTGAGACCGGCGGCCGATCGTGCCCGGAGGATGAGGTAGCCCATACCCATCCCCGGTGAGATGCGTCGCACGAGTCCCGCGCCGCGCCGACGAGCGGAGTCGTCTCAACCGCTCATAGTCAACCTCGCCACCGGGAGAGGCTGATCCTCACCCTCTCGGGCCGACGTGACCGGGGTCACGTTTTATACCCGAACACGCGTTCGTGTCAGACCTCCAGCGCATCATGACGACGACAGCGCGGCCCCAACTGCGCGTCACAGAGAAGG
>JBKJXU010000026.1:0-12893 GCA_046716145.1 Actinomycetota bacterium | reverse complement strand
GCGTTCCTGCTCTCCTGGGCCGCCGAGGCGGCGCAGCTCGACATCTCGGCCGGGCTCGCGATCGCGATCTTGGCCCTGATCGCCGTCCTGCCCGAGTACGCGGTCGACTTCGTGTTCGCGTGGAAGGGAGGGGCCGCCTACGAGGCGGCGAACTTCGCCGCTTGCCCGGCTCCGCTCGGAGGAGCTGGGGAGGAGTCGCCCTGCTCGTTGGCGCTCGCCAACATGACCGGCGCGAACCGTCTCCTGATCGGCATCGGGTGGACCATGGTGGTGTTCATCGCGTACTCCCGGCTCAAGCGGCGGGGGGCGATCGTGCGGGGGCGCCGGTGGGCGGGTGTGCAACTCGACCGCCCGCACGCCATCGAACTCTCCTACCTCGCCGTCGCGACGATCTACTCGCTGAGCCTGCCGCTCAAGCGCACGATCACCCTGGTGGACGCGGCGGTCCTGGTCAGCATCTTCGTGCTGTACACGGTGCGCATCGCCGGGGCCCCCGCCGAAGAGCCTCACCTGGTCGGTCCGGCGCGACTCGTCGGCTCGCTCTCGACGCCGCGGCGGCGGTCAGCCTACATCGCGATGATGGTCTTCGCCGCCACCGTGATCCTGCTGTGCGCCGAGCATTTCGCCGAGGCCCTGGTTGCGAGCGGCAAGGAACTCGGGATCAGTGAGTTCGTCCTCGTGCAGTGGCTGGCTCCGCTCGCCTCCGAGGCCCCCGAACTGCTCATCGCCGGTCTGTATGCCTGGCGGTTGAACACGAACGCGGCCCTGGGGATGCTCGTGAGTTCGAAGGTGAACCAGTGGACCCTGCTCGTCGGGACCTTGCCGATCGTGTTCGCGATCTCCTCGGGGTCGTTGCACGGTCTCCCCCTCGACGCGGTGCAGCGCGAGGAGGTCTTCCTCACCGCCGCCCAATCCTTCTTCGCGATCACGATCTTGATCAACCTGCGCATGTCGCTGCGCGAAGCGGTGTTCCTGTTCGGCTTGTTCTGGACGCAGTTCATCCTGGGCGCGATCGTGCCGGAGGACATGCACGGCGTCGAACGGATCGCCGTGGGTATCGTCTACCTGATGCTCGGCCTGTGGCAGATCTTCGGCGAGCGCGCCGCGGTCCCCCGGCTGTTCCGCGACGGGTTCCGCGCCTCGCACGACGAACTCCAGCGGCAGAACGAACGAGCGCCGGGCGCCGACGCGGGCCCGTAGCCCACGTAGCCTGGCCGCGTGGATCCCGACGTCCTGCTGCAGCGACTCGACGCGCGATCACCCGGCGCACTCGTCCACCTCGAAGATCTGCCTGCCCGCGACCCCGCACCGGTGGCGTTCCCCGACGGTCTCTCCCCGGTCGTGATCGAGCGGCTCGCGCTGCAGGGGATCACCGGTCCGTACGCGCACCAGCGGGCGGGCCTGGATGCGCTGCGCCGGGGCGAGGCCGTCGTGATGGCGACCGGCACGGCCAGCGGGAAGTCGCTCGTCTACCAGACCGCCTTCGCCGAGACGGCCATCACCACGCCGAAGGCCACCGCCCTGTTCCTGTTCCCCACGAAGGCGCTCGCACGCGACCAGCTGCGCGCGGTCCTGTCCATGCGGATCCCGCAGATCAAGGCTGCGGTCTACGACGGTGACACGCCGTCCTCGGAGCGGCCGTTGATCCGGCGCAACGCCAACCTGATCCTCACGAACCCCGACATGCTGCACCTGTCGATCCTGGCCGACCACACGCGCTGGGCGGACTTCCTGCTGCGGCTCTCGCTCGTCGTGATCGACGAGGCCCACGTGCTCCGCGGCGTGTTCGGCTCACAGGTGGCGATGATCTTGCGGCGTCTGCGGCGTCTCATCGAACGCGACGGCGGCTCCCCGCGATGGTTCCTGGCGAGCGGCACCATCGGCAACCCGGGCGAACTCGCCCGGCGCCTCACCGGGCTCGAGGACCTCACCGAGATCACCGAGGACGCCTCTCCCCACGGGCGGAAACTCTTCGCGCTGTGGAACCCCCCTATCACCGACGAAGACACCGGCGCCCGCCGGAGCGCCCTCACCGAAGCCTCCACGCTCATGGCCGGTCTGGTGGATGAAGGGGTCCGCACGATCGGGTTCGCGCGGTCGCGGCGTGCCGCGGAGTTGTTGGCCGAGTTCACCCGACGCGGGGTCGGCGAGGCTTCGGCGCGGCCCCGGATCAAGGCTTACCGAGCGGGCTACCTGGCCGAGGAGCGCCGAGCGCTGGAGCAGGCTCTCGCTTCGGGCGAGTTGCTGGCGGTCGCGTCGACGAGCGCGCTGGAGTTGGGCATCGACATCGGGTCGCTCGATGCGGCGGTCCTCACCGGCTACCCCGGGACCCGGGCATCGATGTGGCAACAGGCCGGACGGGCCGGTCGCCGCACCGGCGCCTCGCTCGCCGTGCTCGTGGCCCAGGACGACCCCCTCGACCAGTACCTGGTGGCCCACCCCGAGCAGCTGTTCGCACAGCCCTCCGAGGCCGCGGTGATCGACCCCACCAATCCCTACGTCCTCGGCCCGCACCTGCGGTGTGCGGCGCGCGAACGACCGCTGCACCCCGACGAGGTGCAGCGGTTCTTCGGACCCCAGGCCGAGGCGGCCGTCGAGTCACTCGTGCGGGAGGGGGTGCTCGTGCGCCGGCCGACCGGGATGATCCACGACGCCGGCGGCGGTGATCCCCATCGCGACGTCGACGTCCGCGCCGGGGGTGGTCACGTCTACCGGATCGTCCTGCCGGAAACCGGGGAGATGCTCGGCACCGCCGACGAGCACCGGGCCTACGCCACCCTGCACCCGGGCGCCGTGTACCTGCACCAGGGGGAGCAATACCTCGTGCAGAGCCTCGACCTGGTCGCGCGCGTGGCGCTGGTCGAGCGCGCCGATCCCGACTTCTATACGCAGGCCCGTGACGTCACCGACATCCGCATCAGCCGTGCGGACACGAATCGCCGGCTCGGCGATGCCGAGATGTTCTTCGGTGAGGTCGAGGTGACGAACCAGGTCGTCGGGTTCGTCCGGCGGCTGGTGGCGACCGGTGAGATCGTGGGCGAGCAGCCGCTGCCGCTGCCACCGGTCACGCTCGCGACCAAGGCCGTCTGGTGGTCGCTCCCCGGCCGGTTGCTCGACCGCGCCGGCATCGGCGCCCGCGAGTTGGCCGGGGCCATCCACGCCGCCGAGCACGCGGCCATCGGGCTCCTGCCGCTCGTGGCCACCTGCGACCGATGGGACATCGGTGGCGTCTCCACCCCGCTGCACGAGGACACGGGTCTGACGACGATCTTCGTGTACGACGGATATCCGGGCGGGGCCGGTATCGCCGAGCGCGGGTTCGCGGACGCGGAGCGATGGCTCCAGGCCACCTTCGACCGGGTCCGCGAGTGCTCGTGCCGCGACGGATGCCCCTCCTGCGTGGTGAGCCCGAAGTGCGGGAACGGCAACGAGCCGCTGGACAAGCGCGCGGCGGCTTCGCTCTTGGCTGCGATACTCGGCCATGCATGGGGATGATCGCGAGCACGCTGCGCAGGCCGTACGTGGCCGTGATCGGCGCGTCCAACGCCACGGAATGGGAACTGGGCACCGCCGAGGCCCTCGGCCGGCTCCTGGCCGACGCCGGGTGCGTCCTCGTTTGCGGTGGCCTCGGAGGGGTCATGAACGCGGCTGCCCGCGGTGCCGAGGCCGGCGGGGGTGTCTCGATAGGCATCCTGCCCGGGGATGAACGCGATAGCGCGTCGCGGCACCTGACCGTCGCCATCGCCACCGGGTTCGGGGAGGCGCGCAACGCCATCGTCGCCAGCAGCGCCGATGCGGTCATCGCCGTGGGAGGAGAGTTCGGGACCCTGTCGGAGATCGCCCTGGCGCTCAAGGTCGGGACACCCGTGATCGGCGTGGGCACGTGGGAACTGGGTCGCGACGATCTGGACCGCGACCCCATCGTCCGGGCCGAGACCGCGGATGAGGCCCTGGAGCACCTGCGCCGGGCCCTCCCCGGCCTGCACGACGGCTGATCCTGCGGGTTGACCTCGCGCCGCTCCTCGGGGGATGATCGGGCTCGATGATCGTTTCGGTCCTTTCTCTGCTGCTGGCGACCGCTGTGTCGGTCGGCGTGGCGGAGACCGTCATCGAGAGTGCCCGGACCGACGCCGCGACGATCGTGGTGTTCGACCGCGTGCTCCTGGAGCCCGGTGTCCCTGCCGGTATCTGGATCCTCTGTGGGATGTCGGCCGTCGCAGCGCTCGCCTTGGTGGCCGCGGGTGCATCCATCCGCGGACGCCGGCTCGAGCGCCGGCTGGCCGCGGAGCTCGACGCTCGCTACGGGGACATGTCGTCGACGGCGGCGGGCGACGCCGCCAGGGCGCACCTCCTCGAAGCCCGGGTCGCCGAGCTCCAAACGTGGATCGAGCGGGCCACGGACGATCGCGACGAGGCGCGCGCCGCCTTGGCGGAGGCCCAGCATGAGACCGAGGTGGCCGAGCGGCGTGCACGCGAGGCCGCCGGAGCGCGGCCGGTGGTCGTGGTGCCCGAAGCGCCGGCCGAGGTCGTGACCGAGCGGTCCTCAGCCTGAGACACGGCTGCGGCCGGTGATCCTCCCGAGCACCGAAAGGGCTTTCGCGCGTTCGTTCGCCGGGAGCCCGACGAGCAGCATCGCGACCCCGTAGACCAGGGTCCCGGTCACCGCCGATGCCAGCAGGTTGATGAGCCACGTGGCGTCCGGCAGGACGAGGTGGGCCCCGAACATCGCAGCTGCTCCGAGCGCCGCCGGCACCAGGAGCCGCGCGTAGCCGGCGTCGAAGGGCCAGATCCCCAGGAACCGCCGGACCAGGAAGAGACGGGCCAGCGCGCTCAGGGTTAGCGTGCACGCCTGCGCGATGGCGGCACCGCGGATGCCGAGCACCCCGGGGCGCGCCAGCGCGAGCGCGAGGCCGACGTCGATCACCACGCCGCCGAGGTAGACCACCAGGTCCCACCCCGTCCGCCCGGCCATGATCAGGATGAACCCCACCGTCCCGACCATCACGGGCACGATCATCCCGACGATCAGGATGCGAAGCGCCTCGTCGCCGCCGCCGAACTCATCGCCGAAGACGCGAAGGACGGGACCGGGAAGCACCGCGAGCACGAGCAGGACCGGGATCGTCGCCGCCAAGGCCCAGCGCGTGACCTGCTTGTAGAGAGCGTCCAAGCGTTCGGTCTCGCCCCGGTGATGCAGGTCCGCCACGAACGGGCTGAACGTGAGCGACACGCTCGTCAAGAACAGGAAGAGCGACTGCCCCGCGCGAAGGACCCCTCCGTAGACCCCGACCTGTGTTGCTCCCTCCCGGCCGAGTCGTGAGTACATCGCCGAGACCACGTAGAAGTCGGTGAAGAAGATGAGTTGCGCGAACAACGTGCCGGGGGCGCGGAGCGCCCCGAAGCGCAGGAGTGCCCGCGAGTGCTCTTCGGCGATCCCCTCCCCGGTGACCTCGCCCGGGAGCTTCCTCCGTTCGTGGAGCCAGCCGTATCCGGCGATCGCCATCGCGGCCCCCCACGACGCCATGAACGCCGCTCCCGCGCCCGCGGCCGTCGCGCGGACGATCGCCCAGAGCCCGACGGTGAGCACCACCCACCCGATCGGCTGGGCGATCCACTGCGCGAACAGCGTGTACCGCATCACCTTCATGCCGCGCGTGGCACCCATCCAGGTGAAGGCGAGGGCAGCCAGCGGGATCGTGGCCGCTGCCCACCGGAACGCTGGGACAGCCTCACCGGGCAGACCACTGAACCGCTCGGCGAGCCAGGGAGCCGCGAGGTAGACGGCGGCGGCGGCGGGCACCGACACGGCGGCGGCGATCACGACGGAGCGCCGGACCAAGCTTCGGACCCGCCCTCCTTCGCCGCGGCCGATCAAGATCGCCACCAGCCGGACGTTCGCGACATCCATGCCGAACCGGGTGGCCGCGGCCGCGATGAAGGCGAACTGGGTGGTGGCCGTGACGATGCCGAACGAACGGGCTCCGAGCCGCCGCGACATGATCACCTGGGCGGCGAAGGTGGCTGCGGCACCGATCACCAGCCCGAGCACGTTCTGCCCGGTTTGACCGACGATCAGCCGCTGGTCAGACGACGAGGTCGCGCCCTCCGCGTTCTCCTCGAGCAGCTCCGAATCATCGTCCATGGCGCGGGGAGTATCCCAGCGCGGCGGCGTCCGAAAGAGCCCGAACGCGGTCCAGGGGGGTATCGTCGCTTGGTCCGCAGACAGGGGGATCGGTGATGGAACTGTCGTTCGACGGTCTCAACCGGCTCGCCGCCATCGTCCTGGTCACCTGGAAGTAACGGGAACGGCAGCGTCTGGCCGTGCCCCGGCTCACCACGCGCGGCCTGCGGACGGCCGTCGCTGCGCTGCGCGGCATGGACCCCGCCCTCGGCGCATCGGTCGCGCGGTTCGGGCCTCCTCCGCTCTGGGCCCGCGAGCCGGGCTTCGCCACGCTCGTGCATCTGATCTTGGAGCAGCAGGTCTCGCTCGACTCCGCACAGGCGGCGTTCGACCGGTTGGGGACGGCCCTCGGGGGAACGATCACCCCCGAGGGGTTCATCGGTCTCGACGACCCGGCGCTGCGCCGCATCGGGTTCAGCAGGCAGAAGACCGGCTACGCCCGCGAACTCGCTTCGGCGATCACGGCGGGGTTCGACCTCGACGCGCTGATGGACCTGCCCGATGCGGATGCCCGACGCGCGCTGATCGGGCTTCGCGGCATCGGTCCGTGGACCGCCGACATCTACCTGCTCATGGTGCTGCTCCGCCCCGACATCTGGCCGCAGGGCGACCTCGCGCTCGCGAGCGCGGCAGCCGAGATACTCGGCCTGGACACGCGCCCCACGTTCACGGAACTCGCAGAGATCGCGGAGCGGTGGCGTCCGCACCGCGCGAGCGCGGCCCGGATCGTGTGGCATCACTACCTCTCGGTCCGCGGCAGGTCTTGACGTTGCTGCGTCGGCGTTCGGGAGGCTCACTCGGTGCTGCGCGAGCCCGCGTGCTAGCCCTCAGGCCAGGCCCAGGAGCAGGAAGGTCTGCATCGGCCCCTTGCCCTTGACCTCGATCTCACCCCGGCTCCGGAGTCGGAACGAGGACCCCAACCGCTCGGCTGCGCGCGCCGTCACCTGGACCTGGTCAGGGATGCCGTGGGACTCCATCCGGCTCGCGGTGTTCACCGTGTCGCCCCACAGGTCGTAGATGAACTTCCGCTGTCCGATCACGCCGGCGACGGCGGGCCCGGTGTCGATCCCGATCCGCAGGTGGAGCCACGGCGCCTCCTCTCGCTCCGCGATCCGGCGCAGTTCCGCGAGCATCTCGAGCCCGACCCGCGCCACCGCCTCTGCGTGATCGTCCCTCGGCTGCGGGAGCCCGCCGGCCACCATGTAGGCGTCGCCGATCGTCTTGATCTTCTCCAGACCCTCGGCGTCGGCCAACCCGTCGAACGCGGAGAAGATCCTATCCAGCAAGCCCACCAGATCGACGGCGGGCATCTCGGCGGTCTGCTGCGTGAAGCCCACCAGGTCGGCGAACAGGACCGTCACCGCGTCGTGGTGCTCCGCGATCACACCCTCGCGTTCCTTGAGACGCTCCGCGATGGGCGCCGGCAAGACGTTGAGCAGCAGGCGTTCCGAGCGGGCCCGCTCTGCCTCCAGCGCCGCCTGCGCCAGTTCCCTCTGGTGCACGAAGTACCCCAGCATCACGAACGCGCCCAGCATCAGACCCAGCATGTTGAAGACGAAGAACAGCACGACGATGCCCCGTGGGAGCACGGCGGGGTCCTGGGCGAGTCGCGCGTCTAGAGCCGCCACCGTGACCACGGTGACCACGTAGGAGCCGAGCCACCACAAGGAGCGGCGCAAGCCGAGCATCGCGAGCGCGGCGAGGGGCGTGATGCTGCTCCACAACACCATCCCGCTGGACGCGACGAACCCGCCGAGGCTCACCTGGAGCAGGGCGGGCAACACGATGAACGCCGCCATCTGCGTGGTGCGGAACACGTCGAAGCGCTTCGTACGCGCGAGCAGGATCAAGCCACCTACGGTGAGGACCTGGTACGAAGCCGGGATGGCCGCCGGCACGTAGTAGCCGTATGCGGTGTAGGTGCCGATCCACACGAACGACAAGGCGGCCACGAACGTCGCAGAAAGGATCAGCGCGCCGGCGCGAAGGCGTTCGTCGCGGGTGTCGTCCGGGTGCGCCCCGATGTCGGCCAGCCGGTCGACGAGGCGCAGCAGCGGCCCCACGGCCGCACGGGGCTCCCGACTCACGACCTGGCTCCCATCCCACGCCGGATGCTACCGGTGGGGCTTGCGCCTGAGGGCGCCCGTCTCGCATACTCCCCCGCGATGACCCCCCGGCGCACGACCCTCGTGGTGCTCTGCACCCTGCTGGCGTTCCTGCAGACGAGCGCGGCGGCGGCCATGGGGCGGTCCGCTGCGAGCGGCCGGGCCCGGGCCACCGCCCCGCTCGTCGTGATCGTGCTCGAGAACAAGAACTACGGAGAGATCGTCGGCGATCCCGACGCGCCCTACATCAACGACGTCCTCATCCCCTCGGGGACCTTGTTCACCGACTCGCATGCCATCGGCTACCCGAGCCTGCCGAACTACCTGGCGCTCACCGCCGGGTCCACGCTGGGCTGTCGCTCGAACCTGTGCCGTCCCGGCTACCCCCACGCGAACCTGTTCGGCCAGCTCCACCGAGATCGGATCGCGTGGGAGGTGTGGGCCGACTCCATGCCGGAGCCGTGCGCCCGGTACAGCGAAGGGCTGTACGCCATGCGCCACAACCCGGCCGTCTACTTCGGGAACATCTACCCGCGCCCGTGCAGGCAAGGCGTGGTGGCCTACCCCCGCAGGCTCCCCGAGCGCCTGCCGAAGTTCCTGTTCATCGTGCCGAACCTCTGCCAGGACATGCACGACTGCGACGTCGCGCGGGGCGATCGCTGGCTGTCGCAGGAGATCCCGCCGCTGCTCCGTCGCGGCGCGATCGTGCTCGTGACGTTCGACGAGACCTCGAGCGCCCGCACCCGGATCGCCACCATCCTCACCGGGCCCGCCGTCCGCGCCGGCGCCCGCGACGGCCACCGCTACACGCACTACGGGGTCCTCGCGGGGATCCAGGAACGCTTCGGGCTCCGGCTGCTCCGTCACGCCGAACGGGCGCGGCCTCTGCCGATCTGACCGCGCGAGAGCTGAGGAGTTGCGAAGGGTCAGCCCGCGTGCCGCTGCAGGTGCGCGTCGATCCGGCCGGCGAGCGCGTCGATCCTGGCGTTCATCGCGTCGCCGTTCGCGTCCAAGCGAGCGTTGAGCGAGTCGAAGCGACCGTCCACGGCGTCGAAACGAGACGCGATCCGACCCTCAACCGCGTCGAAACGAGACTCGAACCGACCATCAGCGGCGTCGAACCTCGCGTCGATCCGGGCCGAAAGGGCGTCGATCCGAGCGCCGAGGTAGAAGAGCGTCCCCAGCTGCGTGGCGGCCAGCAGACCGATCGCGGTCCAGACGGCGGTTTCCATCGAAGCAACGGTAACACCGGTCCACGATCCGGGACCGTGACCGGGGTCACACTTCGCCGCTACTCGATGTAGCCGAGGCCGCGGAGGTGCTCTTCCATCTCGTCGGCCTCGGTGTCGCTGACGCCGGCCTCGTTCCCCATCCCGGGGATGCCCGCGCCGGCGGATGACTGCTCGGTGGCCTCGCGTTCCTTGAGCGCCGCGCCACTCCCCACGATCTCGTGGAGCACGCGACCGGAAGACTTGACCGCGGTGGGCGCGTCGAACGCCGCCACCAACGTGGGCGCCAGGTCGATCAACGCCGGCGGTGACTCGAACGGCTTCACGTTCGGACCGACGGCCACGATCGTGCCCTCGATCCGGTGATCGCCGCTGATCCAGTCGGCGTCTTCGTAGGCGGACTTCGCGTGCGTGAGCGAGTAGCCCTCGGCGGGGACCATCAAGATGTCGGGGGCCTGGTCGGCGTAGCGGCCCTTGAAGACCTCCTCGCGCTTGGCGATCTCCTTCACGGGCTTGCGCCCCGTCTTCGGGTCCACGAAGTTCGCCAGGCGGTCCATCACCTGGTCACGGATCTTCTCGTAATCACCGGGTGCCACGATGCCGTCGATCTCGCGGCCGCCGACGTTGATCGTCACGCCCTCGCCGGTGGAACGGATCGACGTGAACGCCTTCGTCTTCGACCAGTTGATCGACTGCGGGAGCGAGACCTTCCCGTGCAGCCCGAGGGTGTCGTAGACCTTGCGGGCGACCTTGCGCATCGGACCCCACTGCATCGGGCCGAACACCGCGTTCGACGCGCTGAAGTCTAAGTAGCCGAACTCCTTGAGCAGCCGGTCCATGTTGATCGTGCGCGTGCACGACTGGAAGCCGTGGTCGGAGATGAACAGGATGATGTCGTCCGGACGAGCGCGGCTCACGAACGAACCGATCGCCTCGTCCGCCTGGCGGAAGATGTCGGCCACCTTGTTCCCGATCCGCGTGTCCTTGTTCTTCGCGTAGTCGGGGTGATCGGGCGCGATGTAGTTGCTGAGGCAGTGCTGCGTGCGGTCGATCGAGACCCAGACGCTCGCCATCAGGTCCCACTCGGTGTTGTCCATCAGCCACTCGGAAACCTTGATCCGCTTGGCGGTGACCTCGTAGGCCTCGTCCAGGTAGGGGTCGGGACGGTTGTGATACGTGGTCCAACTCATCCCGTTGATCGGCCACTCCAGGCCGGCCTTCGCCAGGGTCTCGGGCAGTTCGGCGGGCGCGGTGAACGGACGGTTCTTCGGGAGGACGCCGCCGGCCAGCAGGCTCCCGGTGAAGGGCTGAGGCGCCGGGAACGTGAGCGGGACGTCGAGCAGCAGCATGTTCTTGTTCGCGGCGGTGAGGTCGTCCAGGAACGTGCGCGCCTTGATCGATTTGTAAGTGACCGGGTACTGCTTGTGCGTCCCAGGCACGGTCTCGAGGATGTCGTAGACGCCGTGGTCCACCGGGTCGACCCCGGTGAGGAAGGACGGCCACGCGCTCCAGCTGTGCGTGGGGACGGTGGATCGCAGGATGTCCTTCTGGCCCCGGTCGATAAGGGCCTGGAGGTTGGGCAGCGCGCCCTGCTCGAGAAGCGGGTCGAGGATGCGCCAGTCGGCGCCGTCCCACGCGATCAGGATGACTCGTGACATGAAGGGCTATCTCCGCAGGTCAGGGAAACGGGAGTGTATCGAAGCATGCGATCGGCCTACGTCGACCCTAGCTCGCTCAGGAGCCGGTGGACTTCTGGGCCAGGTAGCCCCTTCGCGGCGGCCAACGCCCTTTGGAGGAAAGTCGCCGCCAACTCGGGTTTGTAGCCTGGCTTCTTCCCTCGACTGATATAGCTGCGCGACCGCGCGACCGCGCGTTGAACCTTGGGCCTCTCGCTGATGATAGAGCGGCCGCGTAAAGCGCTCTTCCTGCTTCGACATCGTTTCGGCGGTACGCACACAGTCCGTTGGTGGCTAGTAGGAAGGGCTTGAGATCGTCAGTCAGCGGCAGCTTGTTGGCGACCGCGAGCGTCTGCTCAGCGTCAGTCAGGGAATCATCCTGAAGGTACGAGAAGGCCAAGTTGTTCAACAGCATCGGATCCCTCCGATGTATCCGTAACCCGTCCGACGCAATCTTGATGGCCGTCTCCCAATCTTCAAGACCGGTGGATGCAACCCACGACCCGAGTATCGCCGCGTCGAGGGAGAACGCCTCATCGCGGAACCACTGGTGGCAGCTGGCCATCGACTCCGTCCAATGCTCCAACTCGGCGGATGCTCGTGCGCTGGCTTCGAATGAGAAAGGAACAGCGTCTGGATTCATCTTCACGCCGAGGGACCCGAGGAGCGGTTCAATCCATTCCGCCTGCGCCAAAGAATTGTCCGTTCACCCTAGGATGCGGGAATGCCGTCGCGGGCCTTCGCTCTTGGGGCCTTTCTCATCGTCTTCGCCGCGGCCGTGGCTTGGGTGCTGCTCGACGCCCGCCGGATCGAGCGAGACAGGGCTCGAAGACGAGCCGAGGAGCTCGAGCGCTCGCGCGGTTCTGAGTGCAAGGTCTGCGGGGCCTGCGACGACTTCTCGCACAATGCACCGTCGTACCGACGCCGGGCACGCCATGTCGGAGCGACCGAGCGCAGCCGAAGACCGATCTGGCGATGCAGCCACACATCGCACGCTTCTCCGTTCGAGGCGGAGCGCTGCGCTGTTCGAACGATCGCCTTCCTGCAACACGGCAATGGGGAACGGGCGATCCAGCTACGCGCACAACTCCAGCTCGCTCGCCGGCGGCCCTCGGCGCAAGCGGACCTGTCGCCCAAGGCTCGCGCGGAGGCCAAGCGAACGAAGAATCGGGAGCACCAGCGTGAGTTCCGGAAGAGGCACCCAGGGTGTGGAACCGAGCTCACCCGTCGCTGGAGGGGAAGTCATCCAGCCGAGTACGCGGCCACGAAGGCTCGATACCGCGGCGCCAAGCACGTTGAGCTGGTGATCCCCTCGACATGTTTCACTCGCGACAACTGGATCTGCCACATCTGCGGCGGCAAGGTCGAGATGGACGAGGCATCCCTTGACCACATCAAGCCGATCGCCCTCGGCGGAGACCACACGGCGGAGAATCTCGCCTGCTCCCATCGGCGCTGCAACCATAGGAAGCGTCACCGAGAAGCCCAGCCATGCGCATCGTGTGGCGAAGAGGTGATGCCTGGTGCGCCTCGCTGCAGATGGTGCGGGGCACTTCAGGCGTAGCGCGACGACCACGTTTCGAAGGGCACCACAGGGTCGGAGCGAGTTTCGAGATCCGCGAAGGTTGACTCGGGCTACCATTCGATTCGATGGCCTACTGGACGGACGTATTCACGCTCGAGACTTGGGCACAGGCAAAGC
>JBKJXU010000025.1:0-2644 GCA_046716145.1 Actinomycetota bacterium | reverse complement strand
GCCAGGATCCGCAGCAGGTAGCTGGTGAGGAAGGGGACGATGATGAGCAGCAGCATCGTGTACTTGCGCTTGCCTGCGACCATCGCCATGAGGTACGCGACGGGATAGGCGATGAGGACCGAGCTCACCGAGACCATCGTGGACATCCGCACCGACTTCCAGAACAAGCCCTTGCCAAGGGGGGAGATGCCGCCGAGCATCACGTCACTCGTGAGGAAGCGCTTCCAGGGCTCCACGGTGAAGTGGTTGATGTCGTTCTGCGGCGACAAACCAGAGATGCCCCCGATGCTGTAGATGAAGATCATCACCACGGGCAGGAAGAAGAACAGCACGATCCACAGCAGCGGTGCCGAGAGCAAGCCCGCCGTTGCCCTGCCGCCGCCGATGCTTCGGCGAGGTCGGGTCGATCCCCTCGTCGCGCTGGTTGCCACCGGGTATCTCTGAGGAAGCCTAGGAGGCGCCCATCGCCGCCTTGACCTCGGTCCAAGCGGCGTTGTACTTCGCCCGTTCCGGTTGGTAGCGATCGATGTAGCTGTTGGGCTCGGAGAGCGACCCTTCCGGGTCATCGAGACCGAACACCGAGACGACGTCAGGGTCGATCTTCGACAGGTCCACGTTCAAGTTGGAATGTCCGTATCCCCAGGAACCGATGAGCCGCTCGCCCGTCGCGGGGCTGGCCCACGCATCGGCGAACTCATGGGCGTGGTAGTAGTTCTCGGTGCCCTTGCGCAGGACCAATCCCTCCGCCCACGACAGCACGCCTTCCTTGGGGCGGATGTACGTCACGTCGATGCCTTCGGGTTTCAAGACGACGTAGGTATCGGGCCACGAGTAGGCGGCCCACATGTTGCCCTTGCGGATGTCGTCCCACATCGCGTTGAAGTCGACCCAGATCGTGTAGACGTTCTTGGACTTCTCGATCGCGTAGTTCTTCGCGTCCTCGAGTTGAGCGTCCGTCATGAAGAAGCCTTCTTCGGCCGGGATACCGATGACCATCGCGGCCATCTGGAGGATCCACGGGGTGTCGAACCACCCGATCTTGCCTTCGAGGTTGTCGTCGAACAGGTACGAGTACGAGTTGATGGACGGGTCCACCATGTCGCTTCGGATGATGACCCCCGAGTACCCCCAGTCCAGTACGACCTCGTACTGCTTGCCGTCGAGCATGCCGGCCTGCGTGAGGACGGGGTTCAGGTCGGCGTGGTTGGGGATCAGCGAGGTATCCCACGGCTCCAGGACGCCCATGTTCACGTAGTCCTGGATGTAGCCGACCTCCGGGTGGGTGAGATCCCACTTGAACCCGCCTTGGGTCTTCGCGATCACTCCCTCGGTGTTGGTGAGGAAGGAGAAGTTCGGCTCCGGATACCCGTCGGTCGCGTAGTCCTTCCAGATCCAAGCGGCGTCATACCCGAGCCACTCGTGGACGGAGAGGTCGCCGGTCTCCTCCGTGATGGGAGGCCGGGCGACCGGCACGGACGATGTCCCACCAGCACCCGGGCCGGACGTGGTGTCCTTCCGGCACGCTGCGAGCACGCCCATCCCACCCGCGACGGCCATCGAACGCAGGAACGTGCGCCGGGTGGCCGGGTTACTCAAGACAGCATCGAACTGGCCCATCGGTTCCCTCCCCTTCGCTGAGGGGGGCAATCTTGGCCCCATCCGCGATGGTGCGCAACCCAACCTCGCAGGGCGTGGAGGCCCTCAGACGTCCCAGCCGGCGTCCACCGGGATGTCGTGCCCGGTGATGTTCTTCGCGCCCTCGGAGACCAGGAAATCGATGGCGGCGGCGATGTCCTCCTCTTCGACGAATCGGCCGAGCGCCGTCTGTGATGCGAACTCGGCGTAGACCTCCTCGGTGGTCCTGCCCGTGCGCTCGGCCTTCGTGGCGACGATCTTGTCCATCCGAGCCCCGTGGGTGACGTTCGGACACACGTCGTTGACGGTGATGTCGTGGGGGCCGGCCTCCAGGGCGAGGGTCCTGGTGAGGCCGCGCACCGCCCACTTCGAGGACGAGTAGCCGCTGCGGTTGCGGTACCCGCGCAGCCCGGACGTCCCGGCGATGTTCACGATCCTCCCGCCCCGTCCTTGCGCGATCATCTGCTTGAGCGCGTGCTTGGAGGGCAGGAACGTGCCGATCACGTTGAGTTCCAAGATCGCGCGGAACTCCTCCACGGCGTATTCGTGGGCGGGCGTCTCGATGGGACCCGTCCCACCGGCGGTGTTGATCAGGATGTCGACACCGCCCAGCTGCGTGACCACGTCGGTCACCATGGAGGCCACCTCATCCTCGGCCGTCACGTCGCAGACGCGGACCAGGCTCCGGCGACCCGGGTACTTCTCATCCACCAGGGCGGCGTGCTCGGTGAGCGCCTGCTCGTCGCGCCCGATCAGCGCCACGTGCGCGCCGTCGCGAGCGAGGTGCTCGGTGACGACCCCGCCGATCCCCTTCGCGGCGCCCGTGACGATCGCGACCTTCCCGGTCAGCGGTCCTTGCTCGGCCATCCCTGCTTCCTTCCCTTCGTCGAGGCGGTCGTCTTCGTGATCGACGCCCGGGTGTTCGTGATCGCTCCGACCGTGAGTCCCAGCGCCGAGGCGATCTGGCTGGCCGCCACGTGGACGCGGACGACGTCGTGGCGGACGCGTT
>JBKJXU010000024.1:0-2533 GCA_046716145.1 Actinomycetota bacterium | reverse complement strand
CCCACTCAGCGAGGTCCGCGAGGCGATCCGCTCCATGAGCGAGGGGCACACGCTCGGGAAGATCGTCATCACGATCTGATCGGATGGATCACGTGACTCTCAGCCTGCTTCTTGACACGGGTCATATATCCACGATATGACTCGTATCGTGAACACGTCGACGCGCCCCTATCGCAGCCGCCTCCGGGACGAACAGGCCGAGGAGACCCGGACGCGCATCCTCGAGGCCACGCTGCGGGTCATGGCCGGTGGCCTGGCGAGCGTGTCGATCCCTGCCGTGGCGCGCGAGGCCGGCGTGTCCGTCCCCACGATCTACCGGCACTTCGGCACGAAGCGCGATCTCATGGCGGCGCTGCACCCCCACGTGATGCGGCGGGCCGGCTTCGACGAAGTGGTCCCGCCGCGCACGCTCGACGAGCTCCGCGACGGCGTGCGTTCGATCTTCTCGCGCCTGGACGCCGTCGACGATCTGGCCTGGGCGGCCATGGCGAGCCCGGCAGCCGAGGAGGCGCGGGCGATCCACATGCCGGGCCGGCTGGAGCTGGGGCGCCGTTTCGCCGACACGATCGAACCCAAGCTCACGGAAGCCGACCGCGAGCGGATCGCGCGTCTCCTGGTCGTCCTGATCTCGTCATCGTCGCTGCGCGCGTGGCGCGACCACCTGGGCGCGTCCGTGGAGGAGGCGGCCGACGACATCGACTGGATGATCCACGCGGCGATCGCGGCCTCGACGCCGAGGGCAAAGCGATGAGCGCCGCGAACGTGAGGCGGCTCAGCGACGTGCGCATGACCGACGCCGCCGAGGTCGGCGGCAAGGCGGCGAGCCTGGGCGAGCTGCTCGCCGCGGGTGTCCGGGTCCCGGACGGGGTGGTCGTGACCGCCGGGGCCACAGACATGACGGCGGACGAGCGTCGGGCGCTGGGGGCCGGGCCGTTCGCCGTCCGGTCGAGCGGCATCGCGGAGGACGGAGCCGAGCGGTCGTTCGCCGGGATGTTCGAGTCGGTGCTGAACGTGCCGGCAGGCGAGCTTCCCGAAGCGATCGAGAAGTGCCTCGCGAGCGCCGGCGCCGCTCGTCTCGGCGAGTACGAGCCGGGCGGCGACCGTCGGATGGCGGTGATCATCCAGCGGATGGTGTCGCCCGCCGCGGCCGGCGTGGCCCTCACCGCCGATCCGATCAACGGCGATCGGCGCACCTGCGTCGTCACCGCCGTGCGCGGCACGGGGGACCGCCTGGTGTCCGGGGAAGCCTTCGGCGATGAATGGATCGTCCGCGGGAAGGGAGCCAAGGCGCGCCGGCAGCCCGAGCACGCCATCGATCGTCGCCAGGCCGTGCGTGTGGCGAGCGAAGGACGCCGGATCGCGGACGCTCGCGGCACCCCGCAGGACATCGAGTGGGCGATCGATGCCGAGGAGACGCTCTGGATCCTCCAGGCCCGGCCGATGACGGCGCTCCCGCCCGACGTGTCGTGGGACGCGCCCGCGCGCGGTGCCTACACCCGCTCGATCCGCTTCGGCGAGTGGATCGGCGAACCGGTGACGCCGCTGTTCGAGTCCTGGCTGCTGACCGCGATGGAGGACCGCCTGCACCTGCAGCTCAAGGAGTGGCTCGGGCAGCGCGCGCCGCGACCGTTCCACGTGGTCGTGAACGGCTGGTACTTCTACTCGATCAACTGGCTGTCCGGCGGGACGTTCCTGCGGAGCCTGCCGGGCATCGTGGTGCGGTTGGTGCGCCAACCCAAACGCGTCGCCGGTGTCATCCCCCCGACCGTTCGCCACAGCGTTCCGATCTTCGAGCGGGAGTGGCACGAGGACGTACGGCCGCGTTACCTGGCGGCGGTGGCCGACGCCGAGGCTCACGTGGAGACGTTGCCGGTGGCCGAACTCCCGGCGCTGATCGACGGGCTGGCCGATCAGGCCGGTCACTCCTTCGCGTCGATCGCGGCGCTGGCCGGGGCTGCGTACAAGACCGAGGTGAACCTGGCGCGGTTCTACCGCCGGCACCTGGTCGGAACGCTCGGTGGCAGCCACCTGCCGCTCGTGGCGGGCTTCGAACCGCCGATGGATCCCGAACGGCACGCAGTGATGTCCCTCGACTGGTGGCAGGCGCCGTCGCCGTCCACGGCGAGGGCGACGACGCCGGCCGCGGACCACGCCCGCCTCGTAGAGGTGCGACAGGAAGCCGAAGCGGCGGCGGTGCAGGCGCTTGTGTCGTCGCCGCGGCGTCTCCGCACCTTCCGGAGGCTCCTGGCCGAGGCCCAGCACATGGTCCCCCTGCGAGAGGAGCAGGCACGCGAGCTGACGCTGGCCTGGCCGGTGATGCGGCGGGCGGTGCTGCGGATCGGCGAGTCGCTCGTGACGCACGGGGTGATCGAGGAGCCGGACGACGTCTTCTTCCTCTCCCGGGAGGAAGCGATCGCGGCGATCGCGAGGGAGAGCTTGGTCGTCGACGTGGGGGCGCGCCCCCCCGCGCGGGCCGCGCCGGGCCGGGTTGTTGCGCCGCGGCTAGTGGGCCGACAGGATCCGCTGCGAAGGG
>JBKJXU010000023.1:0-3045 GCA_046716145.1 Actinomycetota bacterium | reverse complement strand
TCGGCGAGCTTGCGGCGGGTGACCTCGCGGTCGATCGCGAGCAGGTGGGTCGTGGCCACGGCGCGGACCGTCGCCGACGGAGGCCGCGAGTCGACGAAGGACACTTCGCCGAAGATCTCGCCCGTGTCCATCTGCGAGACCTCGCGGCCCTGCATCTCGACGCCGAGGCGCCCCTCGAGGACCACGTACAGCGCCGAGGGCTCCTTCTGCCCCTCGTGGATCAGCACCGTGCCCGGGGAGACGGTGAGCCGCTGCCCGTTGCGCGCGAGCCAGTCGCAGTCATCGTCGTCGAGGATGCCCATGATGTAGAGCGCCTTCTTCATTCGTGCCTCAAGCGAGCTGGCGATCGGCCAGCCGCGGGAAGGGACCCTGGGCTCGCATCAGGTCCTGGTAGGTGCCGCTCTCGGCCAGGATGCCCTGGTCGAGGACGTAGATGCGATCCGCCCTCATCACGGTGCTGAGGCGGTGCGCGATGACGATGCGCGTCGCCTGGAGGCTGGCGAGACTCCGGCTCACGATCTCCTGGTTGCGGTTGTCGAGCGCGCTCGTGGCCTCGTCGAAGAGCAGGATGCGCGGCCGGTGCACGATCGCGCGCGCGATCATGAGCCGCTGGCGCTGCCCTCCGGACAATCCGCCTCCGCCCTCGGCGACGACCGTGTGCATGGCCATCGGCATCGCCCGGATGTCCGCCTCGAGCCCCGACATCCGCGCCGCCTCCCAGGCGTCGTCCACGGTGAGCGGCGCGGAGCCGACGATGTTCGAGAAGATGTCGCCCGCTTGCAGCCGGCCGCTCTGCAGCACCACGCCCATCTGGCGGCGCACCGCCTGCACGTCGAGGTCGCGGAGGTCGCGGCGGTCGTAGTAGACGGCGCCCGACTCGGGCGTCTCGAAGCCCAGCAGCAAGCGCAGCAGGGTCGACTTCCCGCTGCCGGAGCCGCCGACGAGGGCGACGAACTCACCGGGTCGGATCTCGATCGAGACGTCGCGCAAGACGAGAGGCGTGTCCGGGCGATAGCGGAAGGAAAGGTGGTGGAGGTCGACGTGTCCCGTGAGCGCACCGGGGTCGGAGCGGCCGGCAACGACCTCCGGCAGGGTCTCGAGGATCGGCTTCGCGCGCTCGTACAGCGGCACGATGCCGAGCACCGAGACGACCGCGGCGCTCATCTGGAGCGCCGCCACGAGGAACTGGGCGAACGACGCGCTGAAGGCCAGGAAGTCGCCGGTGGTGAGCACGGGCATCCCGGGGCTCGACATGAGCGTGGCGGTGAGGAAGAAGAGCGCGCCCGTCGCGACGATCGGGAAGACGGCGTTGAAGACGCCGAGCGCGTTCGTGACGCGGCGCGAGCGCAGCGTGATCTCCCGCTGCCGGCTGAAGTCGCGGGCCCACGCGGCGAAGGGACGGCTCTCGGTGCCCGAGGTGCGGAACTTCGAGATGCCGCTGATGACCTGCAGCATCAGCCCCGCGATCCGCCCGCTGACGCTCGACTCCTCCCGCTGCAGCCGCAGGTGCAGGACGCCGCAGGCGAACGACACGAGCACCGCCACGAGCACGAGCGCGGTCGCGAGCAGCGCGAGCCGCCACGAGTAGTAGAAGAGCAGGGCGAAGCTGAAGATCGAGAACACGCCGCCCAGGATCGACGTCAGCGTGGCTCCCGTGAGGGCCTGGCGGATGACCGAGACGCCGAGCCCGCGCAGCGCGAGGTCGCCCGCCGCGTAGTCGCGGAAGAACGGCACGGGCAGCGCGATGAGGCGGTCCCAGACGGCGGCCTGGACCGCGGCGTCCATGCGGCCTTCGAGCCGCAGCAGCGCGTAGCTGCGGGCCAGGTTGAACATCGCCGAGCAGAGCGCGCCCACGATCAGGAAGAGCGTCATCTGGAGCAGCAGTCCCCGCTGCGCGCCGGGGATCGCCATGTCGAAGACGACCTTCGTGAAGACCGGCGTGAGGAGCGCGAGCAGGCCCACGAGCGAGCCGAGGAGCAGTACCGACAGGAGGTCGCGGCCAGAGCCGTGGAGGCCGAACTGGATCAGGTCGCGAGCGCCGAGCTTCCGCGCAGGGAACGGCCGGTAGAAAACGTAGCCGAATCCATTGAGAGTCGAGGCGACGGTCGCGTCCACCCGGGTGCGCTGCCCCGCGGCCGGATCGAACGCGTCGTAGGAGCCGCGCTTCCCCGGGAGCAGCGCGACCGGACGGGCTCCTTCCTCGATGAATCCGAGCAGGGGCCCTGCATCCTCGGTCCACCAGCCCTCGCGCAGCACCACGCGACGCGTCCGGATCTGCGAGGCCTTCGCGATGGCCTCGACCGGATCCCGGCTCTGCACGCCCTTCAACGTGTCGGGGTGGGGAGAGATCGGGATCCCGAGCGCGCGGCCGACCTCCATCACGGCGACGAGGAGCGGGGAGTCGGTGGCGACGGCGGCCGGAGCTACGTTCAAAGGCTTCGTGCCCATGGCCCCGGCGAGGAGGCCGAGCGCCCAGGTCGCGCGCCTCCCGTCGGCACGCGCCGAGCGCTGCCGGCGGTCCAGCTCGGCGGCTTCGGCGGCGGCGCGTGCGCGCTCGAGCCGGCGGAGCACGAGGTCCTGGAAGAGGTCGAGGCCGTGCCAGCCCGGATCGAGCGCGGCGAGGTCGGCCGACGCGTGACATTCGAGTTTCGAGCCGGCGCTCACTTTCAGCCATCCGAAGCGGGAGACCGGGAACAGGACTGCGTCCGTGAGCGATGCCAGGTCTTCCTCGCCGCACCACGTCGAGCGGCCGCTCAACTGGCGCACCCAGACGAGGTTGTCGAACGCCAGCAGCGGCTTCTTCGCATCGGCGACCACGACGGTGCGGCCCGCCTCGAGGCTCAGGAAGACCTTCGGCGGCCGGGGCTCGCCCGCCGCGCGCGTCAGCGCGAGCACCCAGTCCTCGAGCAGCCCGAGCGCGGCCTCGTCGCCCGCCGACGCTCTCTGCCGGAGGACGGCCTTGTCGATCCGGGCGAGGACCGTCCCCGGGCCCGCGGTCGCGTGCACGGCGAGGGCGATGCCGGTGTCCGGAGAGAGTCCCAGGAC
>JBKJXU010000022.1:0-9044 GCA_046716145.1 Actinomycetota bacterium | reverse complement strand
CCCGGGAGCGGCTGGTGACCGCGCGCGACGCGCAGCGCCGCGGCCTGCAGCGCGAACTGCAGGAAGGGCCGGAGCGTCAGCTGCTGCGGGTCGGGCAACGCCTGGCGGATGCTGAGCAGGCCGGGTTCGCCGAGGCCGGCCCGATCCTCGATGACCTCCTGGCCGACGCGAACGACACCCTGGAGGGACTCCGCGACCTCGCGCGCGGGGTCTTCCCACCGCTGCTCGCCGACCGGGGGATCGTGGCCGCGCTGGAGGGCTATGTCCGCAAGGTGGGCGCGAACGCACGGATCGACGCGCAGCCGGGGTTCACCGACCTGCGCTTCGACGCCGACGTGGAGGCATGCGTGTACTTCTGCTGTCTGCAAACTATCCAGAACGTGATGCGCCACGCCGCCAACGCTGCGTGCACGGTCACCCTGGAGGCCCATGATGACGCGGTGCACGTGACGATCGCGGACGAGGGGCAGGGGTTCGATCCCGCAGCGACCGACGCCGGTATGGGGCTCGCGATCGTGCGGGACCGCGTCGACGCCCTCGAAGGCACGCTGGAGGTGCGCAGCGCACCGCGCACGGGCACGACGATACGGATCGACGTGCCAGCGTCGGCACTGGAAGGGGCCGGTGCCCCGTGATGCCCATGGCTGCCCGACGGCTCGCCCGCTCGGTCTTCGCCCTCGATCTGTCGCTGTTGGCGGCGGCCGGGCTTCTCGTGGCGCTCGACGAGCCGGAGTCCTTGCCCATCGTCCTGGTCCTCCTCATCGCCGTGCTGGGGTGGGGCGGCGTCGGCTCGCTCATCGCGGCGCGAGCCCCGCGCAACCCCATCGGGTGGCTGCTCCTGCTCGCCGCCATGGCGGGAGCGTTCCAGGCCTTCGCCACCTTCTACTCGGAGTGGGGCGTGCGGCACCTGCACGACATGCCGCTGGACACGCTCGTCGGATGGACGTCCATCGTGCTCGTCGCGCCCGTCCTCGCCACCCTGCCGCTGCTCTTCCTCCTCTACCCGGACGGAGCGCTGCCGTCGCAGCGTTGGCGACCCGTGGCCTGGCTCACGGCGGTCGCGGCCGTGCTGCTCGCGATCAGCGGGATCGGCAACGGCGCGCCCGAGCGGGGCCTCCACCCACCGGACTGGGCCGCCGGGTCGGCCGTGTTCACCGCTGCGAACGTGCTCGCGGTGCTGCTGCTCGTCGGCGCGGCGCTCGCGGCGCTCCTCTCCCTGTGGTTACGCCTGCGGCGAGCCACGCCCGAGGACCGCGGCCCCATCCGGTGGCTCGCCTGGCTGCTCACGATCATGATGGGATCCATCGTCGTTGGAGCCATCGTGGCCGTAACGGCGACCGCGGCCTGGTACGGGTTCATCATCGCGGCGCTCGTGGTCTTCCCCGGCGTCTTGTTCGGGATCCCGTTCGCGTTCTCGATCGTGCTCCTGCGCTACGGCCTCTACGACTACGAGGTGCGGATGCGCAAGCGCATCGTCGCGGCGGTGCTCACCGTAGCCCTGACCGGGGTGACGCTCGGCATGCTGGTGCTCCTGTCGCGGGCGAGTGGCCTCGTCGCGCGGGAAGAGGGGACATCGGCCGGCGTGATCGTCGGCGCGATCGCCGTCATCGTCGCCTATCTGCTGGCCCGGCTCTTCCGGCGCTTCGCGCAGCGCGTGGTCTTCGGCGAGCGTGCCACGCCGTACGAGGTCCTGAGCGAGTTCTCCGATCGCGTCGGAGAGACCTACTCGACGGAGGACGTCTTACCGCGCATGGCGCAGCTCCTGGCAGCCAGCACCGGCGCCAAGGAGGCAGCCGTGTGGCTACGCGTCGGCGAGGAGCTCCGCCCCGTCGCCGCGTGGCCCGATGAGGAGCGGGCGCCAGATCCCCTCACGGTCTTAGGAGATGACCTGCCGACGTTCCCGGAAGGCCTCGCAGCGTTCGCGGTCACGCACAACGGCGTCGCGTTGGGTGCCCTCAGCCTGCGGACCTCTTCGAACGACCCGATGAACGCCGAGAAGGAGCGGCTGGCTCGAGACCTCGCCGCGCAGGCAGGGCTCGTCCTGCGCAACGTCGCTCTCGTGGAGGACCTGCGTGAGTCGCGCCGCAGGATCGTGGCCGCTCAGGACGAGGAAAGGCGCAGGATCGAGCGCAACATCCACGATGGCGCGCAGCAGCAGCTGGTTGCCCTCGCCGTGCAGTTGCGACTGGCTCGCTCCATGATCGACCGAGATCCCGGGAGAACGGCGAGCATGTTGGACACGCTGCAGGCCGCCGCCGGGGACGCACTGAACGACCTGCGTGACCTGGCGAGAGGCATCTACCCAGCGCTCCTGGCCGACGAGGGTCTGCGAGCCGCGCTCGAGGCGCAGGCCCGCAAGGGCGTGGTCGCGACGACGATCGATGCGAACGGGATCGGGCGGTACGCGCACGACATCGAGGCGGCCGTCTACTTCTGCATCCTGGAGGCGCTGAACAACGTCGCGAAGTATGCGCAGGCGTCACACGTCGACGTGCGCCTCGCCTCCGAAGGCGGGCCGCTCCGGTTCGAGGTGATCGACGACGGGATGGGGTTCGAGACGAGTGCCGCGAGGACCGGCTCGGGCCTGCAGGGGATGGCGGATCGCCTGGCGGCGCTCGGCGGGACGCTCGAGGTGACGAGCACCCGGGGCGAGGGCACCGTGGTACGGGGATGGGTGCCGCGGTGATGCGCGAGCGGGTGAGCACGTGAGCGAACCCGTCGGCTCCACCCCCCGGTGTCGGATCCCGTGGATCATCCTCGCCACCATCGCGGCGCCGCTGTTGGTGGCGACCCTCGTCTTCGGCGGGATCAACGGATCGTTCCAGGAGGACGGTGCTTTCATCGCAGCTGCGGTCGTGATGATACTCGGCTACTGCGGCGTCGGGGCGCTGGTCGGCTCGCGCGCCCCCGGCAACGCGGTGGGCTGGCTGATGATGGCCCTCGGCATCAGCTTCCTGGTCGCCTCGTTCACGGACGAGTACGCCCAGTTCGCCATCGAGCGGGGCGGCGCGCCTCTGGACGTGCTCGCGTATTGGCTCTCGGCGTGGTGGTACGTCGTGTTCTTCGTGTCGCTGCCGCTCATGCTCCTGCTGTTCCCGGACGGGAGCGTGCTCTCGCGACGGTGGCGCGTGGTGGTTCGGGTCGAGATCGCCGCCGGTGTTGTAGGGATGCTGTTCTCGATGCTCGAGCCCGGCCCGCTCGAGCTCAGCGTCCCCGGAGCACCGAACAACCCACTCGGCGTGGAGGCCCTGCTCGTCGTCGAGCCGCTCGGCATCGCCGCCTTCTGGGTCATGCTCCTCGTGGCGATACTCGCCGCGGTGTCGCTCGTGCTGCGATACCACCGGTCCGCCGGCACCGACCGCCAGCGGCTCCGCCTGTTCACCAGCGTCGTCGTGCTCTCCTTGGTGCTCCTGCTGGCCTCGTTCGCGAGCGAGCTCACGGGGAACGAGACGCTCAGCGAAGTCCTCTTCATCGCGGTCGCCACCTCGATCGGGATCGGGATCCCCGCCGCGATGGGGGTCGCGATCCTGCGGTTCCGCATGTACGACGTGGAGGTCGTGATCCGTAAGACGGTGCGGTTCGTCGTGGTCGCGGCACTCATCGCGGTCGTCTTGGGCGTCGTCGTCCTGGTGGCGAGCGGCCCCGTCGTCGGCCGGCTCACCGATCCATCACGGCCGGCGACGATCCTCGCCTTCGGGATCGCCATCGGGCTGCTCGTGAGGCCCCTCTGGCTCGTGTCACGCAGGATCGCCGATCGGGTCGTGTTCGGGGGACGCGCGACGCCGTACGAGGTGCTCACGGAGTTCTCCCAGCGCGTCGGCGAGTCCTACGCGACCGACGACGTCTTGCCGAGGATGGCCGCCGTGCTCGGGAACGCCGTGGGCGCCCAACACGCCGATGTGTGGCTCGGTACAGCTGCCGGAACGAGCCATGCTGCCGGCTGGCCGGACGAGGTTGCTCCCGACGGACAAGGCGAGGACGCCGTACCGGTCACGTACCAAGGTGATGAGCTCGGCGCGCTCTCGGTCGACATGCCCGCTGCTGATCCGATGAACGACGCGAAGCGGCGGTTGATGGCGGACCTCGCGGCGCAAGCCGGACCGGTGCTCCGCAACGTCAGGCTGCTCGAGGATCTCCGCGAGTCGCGCCGACGGATCGTGGCAGCCCAGGACGAACGGGCACGCAAGCTCGAACGCGACATCCACGACGGCGTACAGCAGCAGCTGGTGGCGCTCGCCGTGAAGCTGCGGCTCGCCGACCAGATGATCGACCGCGACTCAGCGAAGGCCCACGTGACGATGCAGGCGCTCCAGGATGACGCGACCGACGCGTTGGACGACCTGCGTGACCTGGCCCGGGGGATCTACCCGCCCCTCCTGGCCGACAAGGGCCTCGCCGCAGCGCTCCAAGCCCAGGCTCGGAAGGCCACGGTTCCGATATCGGTCGAGGCCGACGGGATCGGTCGCTACTCGCCCGAGGTCGAGGCGGCGATCTACTTCTGTGTCCTCGAGGCGCTCAACAACCAGGCGAAGTACGCCAGAGCCTCGCGGGCCTCGATCTCGCTCGCGCGGGCAGGGGGGGAGATCTCCTTCGAGGTGACCGACGACGGTCGAGGGTTCGACGTCGCCGCGGCATCGTCCGGAACCGGGCTCCAAGGGATGCACGACCGGCTCGACGCGATCGGCGGCATCCTCGATGTGCGCAGCGCGCCGGGCCGTGGCACGACCGTGACCGGACGGATACCCGCCGTCTCCCACCCGCATGCAGGGGCGACCGCGTGAATGCCGAGACGGAGCGAAGCCGGCTCCCGTGGGTCGTCGTCGCGATCGCGGCGCCGGGGCTGGCGGCAACCCTCGTCTTCTCGGGGATCAACGGTTCGTTCCGGGAGGACGCCGCGTTCATAGGGGTCGCGGTCGTGATGATGCTCGGCTACTGCGGGGTCGGAGCGCTGGTCGCCTCGCGGGCCCACCGCAACCCGGTGGGCTGGCTGATGATGGCGTTCGGCATCGGTTTCCTGATCGGGGCGCTCACGGACGAGTTCGGCCGGTTCGCCATCGAGCGGGGTGGCGCGCCCCTGGATGCGTTCGCCTACTGGCTCACCGCGTGGATCTTCCTGGTGGTGATCGTCTCGCTCCCGCTCATGCTCCTGTACTTCCCGGACGGCGAGCTGCTGAGCCCTCGATGGCGCTGGGCGGTGCGCTTCGAGGTCGCGGTGGGCGCCGCCGCGACGCTGCTCTCGATGTTCGCTCCGGGTCCGATCGAACTCGAGGTGCCGGACCCCCCGGACAATCCGTTGGGCGTTGACGCGCTGTCGGGGATCGCGAACGTTGGGTGGCTGCTCTTCATCCTCCTCGCCCTCGTAGGGCTCTTCGCCGCCGTGTCGATCGTCCTGCGATACCGCCGGTCCGAGGGCACCGACCGCCAGCGGATGCGGCTGTTCACCAGCGTCGTCGCGCTCTCGCTCCTGCTGGCGGTCGCGGGGACGGTCATCGGAGGAGACATCGGGGGCGCCCTCTTCCTCGCCTTCTTCTTCGCCATCGGGGTCGGGATCCCCGCAGCGATGGCGATCGCGATCCTGAGGTTCCAGATGTTCGACGTGGAGGTCGTGATCCGAAAGACGGTGCGGTTCGCGATCGTGGCCGCCCTGCTCGCCCTCACGATCGGCGCCGTCCTGTTCAGTCTGGGAGGTCCCCTCGTTGGCATCCTCGTGGTCCCGTACTTCGAGGACGAGGGGATGCCGTTCTTCGTGTCAGGCATCGTGAGCGGCCTGCTCGCCCTGCCGCTGTTGCGCGTGTCACGCCGTATCGCCGATCGGATCGTATTCGGCGGACGTGCCACGCCGTACGAGGTGCTGACGGAGTTCTCCCAGCGCGTCGGGGAGTCGTACTCGACCGAGGACGTGCTCCCTCGTATGGCGGCCGTGCTCGGGACAGCGGTCGGCGCCGAGCGTGCGGATATCTGGCTCGGGGTCGGGGCATCGCTGCGTCACGCGGCGGGCTGGCCCGAGGGCGCATCCCCGATCAGCCCCGGTGATGACACCTGCGCCATCAGCTACCAGGGCGAGGAACTCGGTTCACTTTCCGTCCTGCTGCCCGCGAACGACCCGATGAACGAGTCGAAGGAAAGACTGATGGCGGACCTGGCGGCGCAGGCCGGCCCCGTGATCCGCAACGTCCGCCTGGTCGAGGACCTGCGCGAGTCGCGCCGCCGCATCGTCACTGCGCAGGACGAGCGAGCGCGCCGACTCGAACGCGACATCCACGACGGCGCGCAGCAACAACTCGTGGCCCTGGCCGTTCACGCCAGGCTGGCGCGTTCGGTGGCAGAGCGCGACCCGTCGAAGGTTCCGGCGATGCTGGCCCAGATCCAGGAAGGGGCCAACGACGCGCTGGAGAACCTCCGGGACCTCGCGCGTGGCATCTACCCCCCGCTGCTCGCCGACCAGGGATTGGCGGCCGCGATCGAAGCTCAGGCGCGCAAGGCGGCCATGCCTGTCACCGTGTCCGCCGACGGCGTGGCCCGATACGCGCAGGACGTCGAGGCGGCCGTGTACTTCTGCACCCTGGAGGCCCTCAACAATGTGGCCAAGTACGCAGAGGCCACGCGCGTGGACGTCCGTCTCGGCGCCGAGGAAGGCGCCCTCCGCTTCGAGATCATCGACGACGGCATCGGGTTCGAGACCAGCGACGCCGCTTCCGGCACCGGCCTGCAAGGCATGGCCGACCGAGTGGCTGCGCTCGGCGGTTCCCTCACGCTCACGAGCGCACGCGGACAGGGGACCACGGTGCGAGGATCGGTGCCGACGTGATCCGCGAACGCACCCCGAGCCAACTCGCGTGGCCGCTGTTCGGGCTCGCCGGAGCGCTGTCGCTCGTCGCGATCGTGTTCCTCGGTCTTTCCTGGAGCGAGACGCTCCCGCCCGGGAGCTTCGGCTTCCGGGGATTCACGCTCCTGTTCGTGGTCGCGTTCGGGACGGTCGGGGCCCTGATCGCGTCCAGGCAGGCGTCGAACCCGATCGGATGGATCTTCCTGGTGGCCGCGCTCCTGTCGAGCATCCAGGAGCTCGCGCAGGAGTACGCCGTCTATGCGGACGCGAGCCCGGGCCGCGCGTGGGGCACGGTCGCGGCGTGGATCCCGGCGTGGATCTGGATCCCCGGCACCGGCGCGATCCTGTTCTTGCTCCTGCTGTTCCCGGACGGACACCTCCTCTCGCCACGGTGGAGGTGGGCGGCCTGGTTGGGCGCTCTCGGCATCGCCGTCGGGGTGGCGGGTCTCGCCTTCGCGCCCGGACCACTGGAGAGCTTCGCGACGATCGAGAACCCGTTCGGGGTGGACGGGCTCGCGTTCTTCGGGCCGGGCGGCAGCACGGCGCTCTCCCTCTATGGCGTCGCTCTTTTCGTGGCCGCATCGTCCATCGTGCTGCGCTACCGGAGGTCGAGCGGGACGCAGCGACAACAGCTCAAGTGGCTGGTGACGTCGGGGGTCGTCATCGCGCTCACGCTCTCGTTCAGCTTCGTCGCCCAGTCCGCCCTCTCGATCGACGAGGGCTCGGCCTATCTATGGCTCTCCTTGGTCGTGATCGTGGCCTTCCTCTCGCTGCCCGTGGCCACGGGGATCGCCGTCTTGCAGTACCGCCTCTACGACATCGACCTGGTCATCAAGAAGACCGTGGTCTTCGCCCTCATCACGGCCTCGCTCACGATCGTGTTCCTGGGAGCCCTCGCGCTCACCCTCGGGGGCGTCGTCGGCGGCCTCCTGATCGCGGTGACATTCGGCCCGATCCGCGACCGCGCTCGACGCATCGCCGATCGGATCGTCTACGGCAGGCGCGCGACGCCCTACGAGATGCTCGCGGAGTTCACGAACAGGATCGGCGACGCCTACGGCGCCGACGACGTGCTCCCCGAGATGGCGGACGTGCTGCGACGCGCGACCGGCGCAGATGCCGCGCGGGTGTGGCTCAAGGTGGGCGGTGCGTTCCGACAGGTCGCGGTCTCGCCCGGTGACGCACCGGCAGCCGATACGATCGCGCCGGACGGCGCCATCGAGGTTCGCCACCAGGGCGAGACCCTCGGCGCGTTGTCGGTGGAGATGCCCGCGAACGACGCCCTCGATCCCACGCGCGAGAAGTTCGCGCGAGACCTCGCGTCGCAGGCGGGGCTCGTCCTTCGGAACGTGTCGCTCGTGGAGGAACTCCGCGAGTCGCGCCGACGCATCGTCACCGCGCAGGACGAACGCGCCCGGACGCTCGAACGCAACATCCACGACGGAGCGCAACAGCAGCTGGTCGCGCTCGCGGTGAAGCAACGTCTGGCGGCCGGGCTCACCTCGCGCGACCCGAGCCGAGCGGAGGCGTTGCTCGAGGAACTGCAAGCACGAACCGGCGACGCGCTCGAGAACCTCCGCGACCTCGCTCGGGGGATCTACCCACCCCTGCTCGCCGACAAGGGGCTCGCGGCCGCGCTCGAGGCCCAGGGCCGCAAGGCGGCGATGCCGGTGACGCTTCACGCGGGCGAGATCGCTCGATACCCGCAGGAGATCGAGGCCGCGGTCTACTTCTGCGTGCTGGAAGCGCTCACCAACGTGGCGAAGTACGCGGGGGCGTCCCACGTCATCGTCACGCTCAGGCACGAGGAGGGAGTCCTCGCCTTCGACGTGACGGATGACGGCGCCGGCTTCGACCGCTCCGCGCTCTCCTACGGGACGGGGCTCCAGGGGATGACCGACCGTCTCGAAGCCCTCGGCGGCGATCTCCGCGTCGAGAGCTCGGCGGGAGGCGGCACCACGGTCCGTGGATCGGTGCCCGTGGCACCCGTCTTGTAGACGGCAGGTGTTAGCGTGCACGGAACCCTTCTTGCTCGGAGGATCCGAAGTGGCTCGCACGTCTCGCGCCCTGTCCGTCGTCGCTCTCGCGGCTGCTCTCGTTGCTCCTCCCGCGCTCCAGCCTGTCACCGCCGTGCCGATGCACGCCCGGGCACCCGAGCGAACGCCGGCATCCGAGGCCTTCGATACCCGTCGCGACATCGCATCGGAGCGCTCGCTCG
>JBKJXU010000021.1:0-48130 GCA_046716145.1 Actinomycetota bacterium | reverse complement strand
GTGGGTCCTGAGCTGCGGCAGGTGGCGGTGTGGCCGTCGGTCGATGGTGCGGCAGATGCGGTCGCGACCGTCAACGGTTCCATGCCCCTGGTCGAGGGCATGGATCGCACCTACCCCGTCGAGCACGCGGGTGAGATGCTCGGCGCGCTCGCGGTCCGTAAACCACCCAGCGATCCCATGACGCCTGCGGACGAGAAGCTGATCAGCGACCTCGCCTCGCAGGCCGGGCTCGTCCTGGCGAACGTCAGTCTCACCGAGGCGCTGAAGCTTCGACTCGAGGACCTGTCCGCGGCCCAACGGCGGCTCGTCACCGCCCAGGACGAAGAGCGCCGGAAGATCGAGCGCAACATCCACGACGGTGCGCAGCAGCAGCTGGTCGCGTTGCAGGTTCGGCAGCGGCTCGCGGCGCAGTTCGTCGATCGCGACCCCGCCAAGGCCAAGCAGATGCTGGACGACATCCAGGCGGACACGGGCCGCGCGCTGGAGGATCTCCGGGACCTGGCGCGCGGCATCTACCCACCGCTGCTCGCCGACAAGGGGCTCGCGGCAGCGCTCGCGTCGCAGGGTCGGAAGTCGGCGATCCCGGTGGTGGTCGAGTCCGATGAACTCGAGCGCTACCCTCAGGAGGTGGAGGCCGCCGTCTACTTCTCGGTACTCGAGGCGCTGCAGAACACCGCGAAGTACGCGCAGGCATCGCGCGTCACGGTCGCCTTGGCACGGGACGACGGCTCGCTCACCTTCCAGGTGGTCGACGACGGTGCGGGGTTCGATACCCGGGCGACCGGTTACGGCACGGGCTTGCGAGGGATCGCGGATCGCCTCGGGGCGCTCGGTGGCGAGATCGAGGTCCGCAGCGCCGAGGGTCAGGGAACCACGGTGATCGGCCGGATCCCCATCGGTGCGGTCGCAGCTCGCGCAGAGGCCGATACCGG
This sequence comes from Actinomycetota bacterium, assembly GCA_046716145.1. Lineage (GTDB taxonomy): Bacteria > Actinomycetota > UBA4738 > UBA4738 > HRBIN12 > AC-51. The sequence continues at coordinate 47,198 of JBKJXU010000021.1, read as the reverse complement.
ATGACCGGACCGCGAACGACACCGGCACCCAAGGGCATCCGACGCGTGGAACGCTGGCTCGTCGGCCTCGCGATGGCCGTGGTGGCCTTCGTCTTGGAGAGGATCGTCGTCAGGGGTCTGAAGAAGAAGGGCGAGAAGACCGCGCCCGATCCAGAGCCCACCACGCTCACCTCGCGTGGCGGTGACGTGGACGCGCCCTAGGACTCCTTGCGGCTGGTCCGCACCAGATCCAGGATCAGACCGAGCGTGAACGCCGCGCCGATGCCTCCGAGGGTCCAACCCACCCATGCGGACACCTTGTCCGACGTGGTCACGATGGCGGTCCCGAGCAGCGCCGCCGCGGCCACGGCGCCGAGGGCCAAGTGACGGCCGGCACGGCGGACGGTGGTCTCCAGCGACGCGGCTCGGAAATTCACCTCGAGCTTCTGCCCTGGGCGCGCACCGATCAAGCGCTCGATGGACTCCACCAACCTGCTCAGGCGCACCTTCATCTTCTGCGCTTGGAAGAACAGCGCCTTCGGGTCGAGCTTGCCACCCATGCCCGCCAAGACACTCCTCATGGCGAACTTGCCCGCCACCTCGAACGGGTCGAGCGTCGGGTCGAGCTGGGCGGTCGCGAGCTGCATCTGTGCCATCGCCTTGCCGGTGAGCGTGAGCGACGCGGGCAGGGGTACACCGTGGCGAACGCCGATCTCGGTCATCTCCTGGAGGATCGCGCCGAGGTTGATGTCTTTGAGTGACGCGACCCGGTTCTTCGCCATCAGCATGCCGACGTCTTCGCTGAACGCGTCCACGTCCAGGTCACCTCGATCGATGGCACCGGTCAGCATCAGCGTGACGTCGGTCAGGAACCCCACGTCCTCCTGCCAGAACGCCATGAGCAGCAGCATCATGTGCTCGCGCATCTGCGGGCTGACCTCGCCGACCATGCCGAGGTCCAAGAAGTAGAGCGTCTCCTCCTCGGGCTGCCACATCAGGTTCCCGGGGTGTGGGTCGGCGTGGAAGAACCCGTCCTCCAGGATCTGCTTGTAGAACGACTCGAGCAATTGGTAGGCGGTTTCTTCGCGAGCCGCTCCTTCGGGCGCGGTGGTGATCGGACCGCCGCCGACGTCGTGCATCACGAGCAATCGCGACGTCGACAGCTCGGCGTACAACGCCGGCACAGCGAGCCGCGGATAGCGCGCGATCACCTCGCGCATCCGCTCCATGTTCGCCGACTCTTGACGGAAGTCGAGCTCGCGGTGTAGCGAATCCGACAGGTGCGCGAACACCGCCTCCATGTCGATCACGGCCCTCAGCCCGGGCCTGTCGGACACCTTCTCCGCGAACACCTCGAGGAGCGCGAGGTCCTGCTCGATGAGCTCCTTCGCTTCGGGCCGCTGCACCTTGATCACGGCCTTCTCGCCGTCGGCGAGCACCGCTCGGTGCACCTGGGCGATGGTCCCCGCGGCGAGTGGCTCGGGGTCGACGTGCTCGAACACGTCTTCCCACGGCACGCCCAGTTCCTGCTCCATCACCTTGACGACCTGCTCCTCGGTGAGCGGCGGCACATGGTCCTGCAGTGTCGCCAGCTCGTCGATGAACTCGGGCGGTAGGAGGTCCGGACGGGTCGAGAGGATCTGCCCCAGCTTGCAGAACGTCGGTCCGAGCTCCTCCAGCGCGACGCGCATCCGCTTCGCTTGACGCTCGCGCCCGACGGCTCCCTCTTCGTCGGGCCGGCCGAACAGCTCCTTCACCCCGTGCTTGGCGAAGACCGTCGCGATCTTGGTTCCGCGCGCCATCAGGTGCGGCTGGGTTTCGATCTCCAGGTGCGAGGAACGGATCGCGTGCACGCTCCCCGGGGCGCGGACGGCCTGGGTCGCGCCGTCGGTGGTGTTCACGATGATCACGGTGCACCGGGCGTTGTGGCTGATCCGGTTCGGGACGTTGCCGAGCAGGAACTCCTTGCGGCCGGCCATGCCTGCGTTGCCCACGACCAGGACGTCGATCTCATGATCTTCAGCCGCGTGCACGATCGCCATCGCGGGATCGTCATCGATCACGACGTGCGCGCGGCCTCGCTCGCCTGCCACCTGGGTCGCGTACGTCTTGAGGTCATCGGCGGCGGCCCGGGCTCGCGTGGCATCGGCCGCGCCGAACTCGGTGTCGGCTGGGTTCGTCGGGATCACGATCTGGACGATGTGCAGCTCGGCGCCGTAGCGCTCGGCGAAGGCCGCGGCCCATCCCACGGCGCGCGAGGCCGTCTCCGACCGGTCGGTGCCCACCAGGACGCGGCGGACCGTCCCGCTCGCGACGGCCTCGAAGTCGATCGCCATGGGCGCATGATGGCGGTTCGCGGGCCGCGCGACCAGGGTGGCCACCAGCCGGATGCTCGGTCGTGCCAGCATCCGTTGCTAGACTCGCGGACCCGGCCGGAGTAGCTCAGGGGTAGAGCAACCGCCTCGTAAGTGGTAGGTCGGGGGTTCGAATCCCCCCTCCGGCTCCATGCGCAAGCCGTGCGGTTGCCGCAGGCCCTCCAGGTTGCGACAATCGCGCGCGATGACCGCCACCCGAAAGGCGCTGACGATCCTCTCGACCGCTGCCGTGGCCTTCGCCGCCATGACGACGGTAGCCCAGGCCCAAGCGCGCCTGGATCCCACGGTGGAGATCGAGAAGAACACGGGCGGTTGGATCTTCGGGATGGCCATCCTGATCACCATCGCGGCGATCGGCTTCATCGTGTTCCTCGTCGTCATGTACACACGGTACGCACCGCGGTTCGCTCGCGACGACAGCTCGAAGGTGGTCCACGCGGACCGAGTTCTGCCGGGCCAGGAGCCGCCTCGTCGTGCGGTCGACCTTTCCCAGGCGGTGCCGATCGTGGCACAGCCTCCCGCGCTGCCGTCGGCCGTCGCTGCGGTGGCGGTCGTTGCGCCGCCCGCGATCGCGGCGCCGGCGGCCGGGGCCACGGTCGTGCCGCCCGTAGCCGCCTCCGTGATGCCCGCGCCGGCGCCCGAGGCTCCCGCCCCCGCCGCTGCACCGCCGCCCGCGCCCGCTGCACCCGCCGAGCGGGTCGAGGTCTCGATGGATCAAGAGGTGTTCGACGCGAAGCTCGCCGAACTCCTGGCCCAAGGCACCGATCGCCGGGTGGCCGAAGGGCAAGCACGACGTGCAGCGATGATCGCCGCGCGTAAGAAGGCCACGGGCGAGGGCTGAGGCCCCGCTCCTGGTGAGCAACGCCGCCGGCGACCTACCCTTCGACTTCCCCTCGGCGCGCCTGGCCGACTGGTCGACGGCGGTCGAGATCGGCAAGGGGATCGCGGGGCCGGGTCCGCAGGTCGATCAGGCGGATCGCGCCCGCCTCCGCGACGACGTCACCACCGCGGTGGCCGACGCCGAGCAGTGGATCGGGACGTTCACGGGCCTGTCTCCGCAGGGGCCGCGCTCACGTGCCTGGGTCATGGGCCGGGGCACGTGGATCCGCCGCAACACGATCGGATTGCAGCGGCTGATGGAGCCGCTCGCGGCCCGCATCCTCGAGGAGCACCCGAAGCGTTCGGGCTTCGCGCGCAAGGCGCTCGGCGGGCAGATCGGGGCGGTGCTCGGCTACGTGAGCAGGCGCGTCCTGGGTCAGTTCGATGTCTTCCTCCCACCCGATGACGACGGCCTCATCTACTTCGTGGGGCCGAACCTGGTTGAGGTCGAGCGACGGTACGGGTTGCCACCGGGTGACTTCCGGCGCTGGGTCGCGATCCACGAAGTCACCCATCGCATCCAGTTCGGTGTGGCCCCATGGCTCCGTGGATACCTGGGTGGTCTCGTGGACGAATACCTCGCCACGGTGTCCCTCGATCCCGGGGCGGTCCTCGCGCAGGTGCGCCAGGCGGCCGAGGAGGTTCGAGGGGGGCGGGCCGACCTGCACGGTGCCGGTGGGATCTTGCTGCTGCTCACCCCCGAACAGCGGGCGGTGTTCGAGAAGACGCAGGCCATGATGTCGCTGCTCGAAGGACACGCGTCCTACGTGATGAACGAGGTTGCGCGCGAGCACGTCGCGGATGTCGAACGGCTCCGGACGGCGCTCGCGGCGCGGCGGAAGGTCCGCGGTGTCGAGAAGGCGTTCCAGCGAGCGATCGCGTTCGATCAGAAGGTGGCGCAGTACGACGCGGGGGAGCGCTTCGTCCGCGAGGTCGTCGCGCGCGGCGGTCAGGATGCGCTGAATCACGTGTGGGCGTCGGCGGCGAACCTGCCCACGCGAGACGAGGTGGCCGAGCCCGAGCGCTGGGTCGTCCGCGTCGCCGGGTAGGGCCGTGGCCGCCACGCGCCGCCCTCCCGCCGTCGCGCGGGTGCTCGGGCGTATCACCACCACGGTCCGTACCCACGACCTCGTGCGCGAGGGAGACCTCGTCCTCGTCTGCGTGTCGGGGGGCCCCGACAGCATCTGTCTCCTCTACTCCCTCTGGTACCTCCGCCGGCTCTTGCGCATCCGGCTCGCTGCCTTCCACTTCGATCACCGCTTGCGGCCCGAGAGCGACCGCGATGCCTCCTACGTCCGGAGCGTCTGCGCCCGGCTGCGGGTGCCGTTGTATGAGCGTGCTGCAGACGTAGCGCCGGCCAAGGGGGTATCGGTCGAGGCGTGGGCCACGGTCGCGCGGATGAACGCAGGCAACGGTGTGCGCCAGGGTATCGACGCCCCGGTCATGGCCGAGGGTCACACCCTGGACGATCAGGCAGAGACCGTGCTGCTGAACCTCGTCCGAGGGACCGGGCTGGAGGGGCTGGCGGGTATCGGCCACGGCGGGCGGGGAAGCGCCCTCGTGCAGCCGCTGCTCGACGTCACGCGGGAGGAAGTCGAGGCGTTCTGTCGGGCGCAGCATCTGCGGCCGCATCGTGACCCGATGAACGAGGATCGCCGGCTGCTTCGAGCCGCCATCCGGCACGATGTCCTCCCGGCGATCGAGCGCGCCACCGGCCGCAGCGTGAAGGCCGCCATCGTGCGCACGGCAGAGAACGTGCGGGTCGATCTGGATGAACTCCACCAGGCAACCGTGCAAGCCTGGCGCGAGGTGGTCCACGAGCGGGCCGGTGGGTTGTGGTTCGACGCCCGAGGGCTTCGAGACGTGCACCCGGCGCTCGCCGCCCGCGTGGTCCGGCTCGCTGCGTATCGGACGTTCTCGACCGACTGGGCCGCTCCCTGGTCCAAGGACGCCATCGCCGCGATCTTGGATCTGGCCCGGGGCCGGCCGGGGCGGCGTCGCGATCTCGCCGACGGGCGTATCGCGATCCGGGACCGCACCCACGTCATCATCACGCCCGCCGAGCCGCGCGGGTAGACTCGCGCCCTCGCATGGACGTCTACGACGCAGGTATCGAGAAGGTCCTGCTCACCGAAGAGGACATCCAGTTCAAGCTCGCCGAGATGGGTGAGCAGATCACCCAGGACTACGCCGGGCGCTCCATCTTGCTCGTCGGCGTGCTGAAGGGCGCCTTCGTCGTGATGGCGGATCTGTCGCGGCACATCCGCCTGCCGCTCGAGTTCGACTTCATGGCGGTCTCGTCCTACGGCGCCGCTACGAAGTCCTCCGGGGTCGTACGGATCATGAAGGACCTGGACCACGACCTGAAGGACCGCGACGTGCTGGTGGTCGAGGACATCGTGGACTCGGGGCTGACGCTCAAGTACCTGCTGAAGAACCTGGCCGCTCGTAAACCCGCGTCGTTGGAGGTCGCGGCGTTGCTGCGCAAGGAAGGTATCCAGCAGGTCGAGCTCGATGTCCGGTACATCGGCTTCGACATCCCGAACGAGTTCGTCGTGGGCTACGGCCTCGATTTCGCGGAGCGCTATCGCAACTTGCCCTACATCGGGACCCTCAAGCCCTCGGCATACGGGGGCTGAGGCGGGAACCCGATGAACGTCCCTGGGCGTCCTGGAACCATGCGGCGGCTCGCGATCGCCCTCCTCACCGTCATCGCTCTCTCATCATGTGCGGGAGCCGCGACGCCTTCGGGAGCCGCCGGTGTCGAAGGCCAGGTGCTCGCGAGCCCGCAGTGCCCCGTCGAGACACCCACGTCCCCGTGTCCTCCGAAGCCCTGGGTGGGGACGGTGCTTGCCACGGCGGAAGACGGCATGACCTACGAGGATCAGACGGACGATCAAGGACGCTACGAGATCTCCCTGCCTCCGGGCACCTACGTGATCGTCGCCGTGACCGAGGGCGGTGTTCCTCCGACGGGCGAGCCGCAGACCGTACCCATCGCCGAAGGTCAGCCGCTGCATCTCGACCTGTCCGTCGACACCGGGATCCGTTGAACCGGCCGGCGTCCTAGACTGCGGCGCGTGGATCGCTGGGCGACGTTCGACTGCTACGGAACGCTGATCGATCGGGAGGGCGGCATCGGTGCAGCGCTCGCCGAAGTGTGGCCCGAGGCAGATCGGGACGCGCTGCTGGCCCGCTTCCACGAGGTCGAGCCCGCGTTGCAGGCCGACGGATCACGGAGCTACCGGCAGGTGCTCTCGGCGGCCGTGCCCGCTGTCGCCGAGGCTGAAGGACTGGCCGTCCCCGACGGTGGAGTTTCGGCGCTCGCCGCGTCACTGCCGTCATGGCCGCCGTTCCCCGAGGCAGCCGAGGCCCTGGGCGAGCTCAAGGACCGGGGGTGGCGCATCGCGATCTTGTCCAACACCGATCCCGACTTCCTCGATGCCTCGCTCGCCGCGATCGGCGTGCCCGTGCATCTCCGTGTCGCGGCCTCGGTCATCGGGTCCTACAAGCCGGCCGTAGGGCATTGGGAGTCGTTCTTCCGGTTGGCCGGCGCCGACCGATCGCATCACGTGCACGTGGCCGCGTCGCTGTTCCACGACGTGGAGCCGTGCGCGGCGCTGGGGTTGTCGTGCGTGTGGGTCAACCGTCTCGGCGAAGCTTCGCCGGTCCCACCCGCCTGATGGACCCGGGCTTCGACCCGTACACGATCCTGGGTGTCAGCATCCTGGCCGGCGACGAGCAGATCCACAGCTCGTACCGATCGCTCGCCCGAGCCCTGCACCCCGATGCGAACCCGGGCAACACCGGAGCCGCCGCGCGGTTCGCCGAAGTGACGGCCGCCTACGAACTGCTGCACGACCCCGCCCGCCGCCGCGCCTACGATCTGGCCCGCGCTGCTACGAACGGCCCGCGCGCCGCCCGTACGGCGCCGGGCCCGACAGGCAACGCGACCGTGCGCGGAACGAGCGCCCGCCCCGCACACCGGCCGCACAGCCGTGAGCCCGAGCCAGCCCGCGCGGAGCGCGACGAGTTCGCGTTCCTCGGCCTGGTCCTGAAGCTGGTGCTGGTGCTGGCGGCCGCGTTCCTGGTCGTGGTGGTGTTCGCGGCCCTCAACAGGGCGCCCGAGTGCGGCCCCGGGGTCGACCCCTCGTTCTGCCGTCCGGCTCCCTCCCTCGCGCCGTAGGCCGGTAGGATCGCTGGCCATGGACCGCGCGAAGATCGAGGAGGGCGTCCGGCTCATCCTGCAAGGCGTCGGCGAGGACCCGGCCCGCGGCGGGTTGCGCGAGACGCCTTCGCGCGTGGCCCGCATGTACGAGGAGATCCTCGCCGGGATCGGGCAGGATGCGGCGCCCATCGTGACGGTCGTGGAGGGAGCCGACTTCGACGAGATGATCATGGTCCGCGATATCCCCCTCACGTCGATCTGCGAGCATCACCTCGTTCCGTTCAACGGCAAGGCGCACGTGGCATACGTGCCGAACAAGTCCGGACAGATCACGGGTCTGTCGAAGATCGCGCGGGTGGTCGACGTGCTCGCGAAGCGGTTGCAGGTCCAAGAACGCCTCACCACGGAGATCGCGGACACCATCGAGCGCGCGCTCAGTCCGCGCGGTGTGTTCGTCGTGATCGAGGCCGAGCATCTGTGTATGACGATGCGCGGCGTGAAGAAGCCGGGTGCGGTCACCGTGACTTCGGCCGTCCGCGGCCTGTTCCGTTCGGATGCCCGGACGCGCCAGGAGGCGATGGATCACATCGGCATGCGCTAGTCGCGAGCATGTTCGCGTGCGCTTTCCCTGTGCTCAGGCCGGAACGGCCCAGACCCCGTGGGGCCCCGCGCCGACACGGACGATGCGTGCGCGGCGGTGGGTCCTCGCGTCGAACACCACGAGGGTGCCGTTCGTGTGATCGGCGATGACCGCCCACCGTCCGTTCGCGGTGATCGAGACATGGTGGGGCTCACCCGGGATGTCCCGTGTCGCGAGGAGGTCGATCGGTCTCGTCGACAGGACGAACACCTTCCCGACCCCGTGATCGGTGATCCACACCTCGTCCCCGTTCGGGGTGAACGCGAGGTGATGGGCTTCCTCCCCGAGCCGGAGCGTCCGGATGCGGTCGGCTCCGTCGAAGACGTGCACGGTGCCGTTCCAGTCGGTCACCCAGAGCCGTCCGTCGGTCGCGAACAGCAGGTCGTGGGGGCGGACCCCCGTCGAGACGTACCGCACGGACCGATCGTCCAGGTCGACGACCGCGAGGTCGTCGCTGCCCTCCAGGCTCACCCAGGCACGCCGTCCACCGGGCGCGATCGCCACGTCGTGCGGGTGGGCCTTCAGGCCGATGCGCGGCAGGACGCCGCCACGGAGCCACGTGCGGTCCAGCCGAGTTGCGCCCTGGTTCGCCACCACGATCATGGATCCCCGCATCTTCACGTCGTGGGGCGCCCCGCCGAGCGTCACGAACCGCGGGTCGGAGGCGCGGGGCCGCAGGATGGCGATGCGGTCGGTGTCCCACAGGGCCACGACCACGGTCCCATCGTTCGCGACCGTGATGTTGTGCGGTCCACCCGGCGCGGCCTCTCGGCGGAGCACCGTGCCGGTGCGCACGTTCACCAGGGCGATCTGATCCGCATCTTCCAGAGCGACCCAGACGAGCGGGCGCGCCGTCCCTGATCCGGCCGGGACGGATGTAATCACGGCGGCCACGGCCGCGACGATCGTCGCCAGGAGGGTTCGCCTCATGATCGTGACGCTACGCCTGAACCCGCGGGAGCGCCAGGGCGCCGCCCCCGGCAGGCTCGGGCGGCTCATCGCCTCCCGGCTACGATGACCTGCATGGACGGGCGTGCGTGGCGATGCCGGGAGCGGAGCCTTTCGCTCGGTTCACGCACGCTCGTGATGGGCGTCGTGAACGTGACACCTGACTCCTTCAGCGACGGTGGCTCCTTCGTCGAACGTGAAGAGGCCGTCGCGCACGCCGCCACGTTGGCCGATGAGGGCGCGGACATCGTCGACATCGGCGGTGAGTCCACCCGCCCGGGCGCGACCCCGGTGCTGGTCGATGAGGAACTCTCCCGTGTGATCCCGGTGATCGAGGGGGTCCGGTCGGCCAGACCCGATGTCGTGATCAGTATCGATACGCGCAGGGCGGTGGTCGCGGCGGCGGCGCTGCATGCCGGTGCCGCGATCGTGAACGACGTCACCGCAGGCCGTGACGAGGGGATGTTCCGCGCGGTCGCGGACGCGCAGGCCGGCATGATCTTGATGCACATGCTCGGCGAGCCCACGACGATGCAGGACGACCCGCGCTACGACGACGTGGTCGCCGAGGTCCACGAGCATCTCCGTGAGCGGCTCGAGGCCGCGATCTTCGCGGGCGTGTCCCAGGCGTGCCTGGCCGTCGACCCCGGGATCGGGTTCGGCAAGGATGGCGAGCACAATCTCGCGTTGTTGCGTGCTCTGCCCTCCCTCGCGAGCCTGGGGGCCGCGGTCGTCGTCGGCGCCAGCCGCAAGCGGTTCTTGGGCGCGCTCACGGGCGTGGACGATCCGGCGGACAGGGTGGAGGCGTCGATCGCCGCCGCCGCGTGGTGCGCGGCCAACGGCGCGGACGTCGTCCGTGTCCATGACGTGCGGGCGACCGTGCGTGCGCTCGCCGTGACCGACGCGATCGCGGGCGGTGGATCATGAGCGACCTCGTCTACACCGATGACGGACCACGCGATGCCGACGCGGTGGTCCTGCTCCACGGATGGCCGAGCGGCCCGCATGCGTGGCGCCGCTTGGCGCCGCTGCTCGCCGGCCGGTTCCGCGTCGTGACGCCCGAGTTGCGCGACCCGGACCTTCGCGCGCAGGCGGCGGCGGTCCGCTCGTTGCTCGACGTCCTCGGGATCGCACGCTACGCCGTGGTGGGCCACGGGCACGGCGGGGGCGTGGCGCAACTCCTGGCCGGGGGCGAGCCCGCACCCGGCACGCTCGTCCTCATCGACACGATCGCGTTCGATCAAACCCCGCCTGTTGGCGTCGACCCGCGTGCGTTCGTCGAGCGCGGCTCTGTGGAGTTCGCCGATCTGCCGGAAGCTGATGTGGATGCCTACGTCGCGTTCGGTGCGCCTTTCCCGGACGCGATCGATCTCACCGCGAACACCGCCGCCATCGGGGTCCTTGACGTCCCGGTGCTCCTCCTGTGGGGAGAAGACGATCCCTTCATCCTCGTTTCGGTGGCGGAACGACTCGTCGATGCTCTGGGCGGCGCCACGCTGGGGGTGGTGCCGCAGAGCGGACACTTCCTGCTGGACGACGCGATCGATCCGGTCGGGGTGATGATCGCGGAGTACCTGCGCGTGCGGTACCAGGGGGCGCCGCACGGACATGAGGGGATCGTTCATCTGCAGCTCGAGCGTCGCCCCGCGTGGGTCGACCTCGCGCCGTACGAGGAAGATGACCCGGAGCCGGCGGCGCCGGATGCCGGGCAGGAGGTGGGACCGCACGCATGATGAACGCTCGCCTGTTCTTGACGGGGATCCGCGCCGATGGGCATCATGGCGCGCGCGCGAGTGAGAAGGACGAGCCCCAGCCGTTCGTCGTGGACCTGGATCTGGAGGTCGACGTCGGGGATGACCGGATCGACGGCACCGCCGACTATCGCGATGTCAGCGAGCGCGTCCGTGCCGTGATCGGGCAGGGCTCGTTCGATCTCATCGAAACGATGGCGCGCGCGATCGCGACCGAGTGCATGGGGTTCGAACGGGTGCGGCGGGTCACCGTGATCGTGCACAAACCGGCTGCCGCCTCACGGTTGGACATCGACGGCGTGGCGGCCTCGGTGAGCCTCCCGGAGGGATGAGGATGGCCACCGTGACGCTCGGGCTCGGCGCGAACCTTGGCGAGCGCTTGGACACGCTTCAGCGCTCGGTCGATCTGTTGGCGGAACGCGGCGTCGTCGCGACGGCATCTTCGCGGGTCTGGGAGTCCGGGCCGGTGGGCGGCCCGCGTGATCAGCCCGCGTACCTCAACGTCGTGGTGCGGGCGCACACCGACGGCACCGCGGAGGACACCTTGCGCGCCGCACACCAGGTCGAGGCCGAGCTCGGGCGTACACGAGAGGTTCGGTGGGGCCCGCGCACCATCGACGTGGACGTGCTCCTGTACGACGACGAGATCCACACCGGGGTTGACCTCACGATCCCGCATCCTCGGATGACCGAGCGCGCGTTCGTGGTGCTGCCCCTGCTGGAGATCGACCCCGACCCCATCCTGCCCGGCGGCCGCCGCGTCCTCGATCTCCCTTCGCCCGCGGGCGAGGCCCGTCCCTACGCCCCACCGCTCCGCGTGCCATGAAGACCAGGATCCGGGCCACCGCGAAGGTCTGCCTCCGCTGCGATTGGGAGGGTGAGACCTCCGGACGCGCGTGCCCGGAGTGCGGAGCCGGACTCTGGACGCCGAGCGCCGCCGCCGAGCCGAAGTCGCCGGCGCGGTTCGCGCGTGCGCGGGCGCGGATGGCCGCGCGCGCCGAACGCAACCAGCAGATCGCGACCGGCGTGGTGTCCGCGGCGCCACAGGTGGGTCCGGAGCAGGGTCGCGTGCTGGAGGCGCCCGACCGACGAGCGCGCGGGCTGGGCTGGATCTCGGGGGCCGCGATCGTGGTGGTCGCGGTCGTCGCGGTCGTGGTCATTCGCGCCGGCACGCCCCAGAAGACACCGCTCGCGTCCACCGCGTTCGTCGGCGGCCGGATCCTGTACGTCGCCCCCGATCCGACGATCAACGCTTCGCGGTTATGGGTCTGGAACCTGGAGACCGGTCTCGTGCAGGCGGGGCCGCGCGTCGAGAACCCTGTTTCGCTGCTCGACGCCTCCGATGCCGGGCAGGGCCGCGTCGCCGTGATCTCCTCGACCCCCGACGGGGGGCAAGAAGCGGGCGTGCTGCGGTTCCTGGAGTCCATCGATGTCCCCGTGCCGGTTCTCGCGGGGAGGTTCGTGGCCTGGTCGGCCGGGGGACGGCTGGCCAGCGCCGTTTCGGTCTCTTCGGGCGCCGGGGCGCGCGGATGCGACCAGGTGACCGTGCGGACGTTCGAGGCGGTGAACACCTCGGTGAGCGAGACCTGGAGCGACTCGGTCTGCGGCGAGGTCCTCAGCGTGCACCGCACCCTCAACGACGTGCTCCTCTCGTTCGCTGACCTCGAGTTCGGGGGCCGTCCCGGCCCGTGGGTCCTCGGTGTCCCTACGGGGCGCACGTCGATCACGCTCGCTGGCGTACGGCTGTTGGGGGTGTCTCGTGGCCGATCCATGTTCCTGGTCGACCCCCGGGCCGGCGCGGACGGGGCGTTGTTGGGCCTCGCCTTCGACGCGAACCCGGCACCCTACGTGGACGGGGCGACCCCACTCATCGTCGAACGATTCTTGGACTACACCTGGGCGGGCGACGGCGCGTTCGTGCTGGGTTCGGTCGGCGACGAGCGCGGCATCTATCGGGTGCCCGGCTACGGCAAGCTCGGACCGAAGATCCCCGAACTGGTCTTCGGGACGGCAGCCGATGACGTCGCCGTCACCGAGACGATGCGCGATGTCCCGATCATCCTGGTCGACGGCCGGCTCTACGCCGTCGGCCAGGAGGATTCAACCGAACTGGTCCTGCCCGAGGAGGCGCCTGCGCCTTCGGGTCCGATCCTGTGGCTCGAGCGGGTCGAGACGAGCACGTGAGGATCGCCGTGCTCGGGGCAGGCCGGGTCGGGACGACGCTAGCCGTGCTCTGGCGCCGGGGGGGTCATGAGATCGTGGCTGTCAGCGGACGGGGTTCCACCGCTGCGCGCGCCGCCGAGTACCTGCCGGGCGCGCCCGTGGTGGGTCCGGTCGAGGCCGTGGCCGGCGCCGATGTGGTCGTGGTGGGTGTCCCCGATGCCGTGATCGCCACGGTAGCTGAGGAGGTCCGTTCGGCCCTGCCATCCGGAACATGGTTGGCCCACCTCTCGGGGGCTGCACCCCTGGGTGTGCTCGGTGCCTGGCCCCGCCGGTTCGCCCTGCACCTCCTGCAGACGTTCCCCGACATCGGCGTCGAACGGGTGGCCGGCTGCGCCGCCGCGGTCACCGCCGATGACGAGGAGGGCCGAGGCCTCGGTGAGGCGCTCGCCCGCGACGCCGGGGCCATCCCGTTCATCCTTCGCGATGAGGATCGGGCGTTGTATCACGCGGCGGCGGTCTTCGCGTCGAACCATGTCGTGGCGAACGCGGTGATCGCGGAGCACCTGTTCAGCCTCTCGGGCGTCCGCGACCCGCTCGCGGCCATGGCACCCCTGCAACGGGCGACGGTCGAGAACATCGCCGCGCTCGGACCCGGATCGGCGCTCACCGGGCCCGCCGTGCGAGGGGACGCGGTCACCATCTCGGCGAACCTCGGAGCCCTCCGGATCGCGGCCCCCGAGGCTGTGCCTGTCTACGTGGCCATGTGTCGCTCGATGGCGGACCTCGCGCTGCGGGCGGGCCGCCTGGACGCCGCCGGTCGCTCGGCGGTCGAAGAGGCCCTCGTCCCGTGGAGTTGATCCGCTCAGCCATCGGGTGCTCGAGGCGAACGGACGCCTGGCGGGCCGCCGGCGAGCGCGTGGGTTTGGTAACGACGATGGGCGGACTGCACCGGGGTCATGCGTCGCTCGTGCGCCGGGCGCGAGCCGGGAACGACCGCGTGCTCGTGACGATCTTCGTGAACCCAACGCAGTTCGGGAACGACGAGGACTTCGCGCGGTACCCACGCGACGAGGCTGCCGACGTGGCGGTCTGCGAACGTGAGGGCGCGGACGCGGTCTGGGCGCCCTCGGCGCCAGAGGTGTACCCGCCGGGTCTGGACCTGCCCGACCTCGACCCCGGCCCCGTCGGCGACACCTTCGAGGGGGTCTCGCGCCCAGGTCACTTCCGGGGGGTCCTGCAGGTCGTGCACCGCCTGTTCGAGGTGGCGGGGCCCGCGCACGCCTACTTCGGGGAGAAAGACGCGCAGCAACTGTTCCTGATCCGGCGGATGGTGCAGGCGGAGCCGGCGCTCGGGGTCGAGATCACCGCATCTGCCACCGTGCGAGAGCCCGACGGGCTTGCGCTGTCCTCGCGCATCGTCTTCCTTTCCGTCGACGAGCGGCAACAGGCCACCTGTCTCTTCCTCGCCCTCACCGAGGCCGCCGAGGCCGCCCGCGGGGGGGAGCGGGACACGGCACCCCTCGTGGCGCTGATGGCTCGCGAGATCGGAGCGACTCCACTCGCGCGCTTGGACTACGCCGCGGTGGTGGATGAGCGCACCTTCGAGAAGGTGCAGACCCTGCGGGGGCCGGCACGGGCGCTGGTCGCCGCCATGTTCGGGTCGGTGCGACTCATCGACAACCTCGTGTTGCCGGAGCCTGCATCGTGACGCCGGCTCGGGTTCCACCTCCCGATCGCGTCACCATCCTGGAGGCCGTGATGGCTGCAACGTCTGTCCGCCGTCGCGAGCGGAGCCGCGGATCCCGAGCCCGGCAACGCGCTCGACGCCTATGCGGCCGGGTTGTCGACGTTCGATCCGGCGAGGGAAGGTACACCGTCGTTCCACCTGGACAGCAACCCGGAAGAGGGGTAACGCCACCGCCGTGCTGCTCACCGTCGACGTCGGGAACACCGAGATCGTGCTGGGGGTCTTCGAGGGCTCCTCGCTCCGGCATACCTGGCGCCTGTCGACGCGCCCGGAGCGGACCTCCGACGAACTCGCGCTCGCACTCGCCGGCTTCTTGGAGCACCGCGACCTCGATCTCCGCTCGGATGTGACCGGTCTCTGCGTCGCGAGCGTGGTTCCGGATGTCACCTCCGCGATCCGCGAGATGGCCTCCGGCTACCTGCACTTCGAGCCCGTGATCGTGGGGCCTGGGACGAAGACCGGGGTGCCGGTACTCACCGATAACCCCCGCGAGGTGGGCGCCGACCGTGTGGTGAATACCCTCGCCACGTTCACGCGGTTCGGCGGTCCAGCGATCGTCGTGGACTTCGGCACCGGGACGAACTTCGATGTGGTCTCGGACCAGGGCGAGTTCCTGGGTGGGGTGATCGCGCCCGGTCTGCAGATCAGCGCCGGGGCGCTCGTGGGGCGCACCGCGCGGCTCACCCGCGTGGACCTGCAGCCGCCTCGTTCGCCGGTTGGCAAGAGCACCGTCGAGGCCATCCAGTCGGGCCTGCTCTACGGAACCGCCGGCGAGGTCGACGGTATCGTCACGCGGATCCGGGCCGAGATCGGCACGTCCGCCACGACGGTGGCCACCGGGGGCTTGGCCCCGATCGTGATCCCGCACTGCACCACGATCGATCACCACGAGCCCTGGCTCACCCTGGAGGGCTTGCGCTTGGTCTACGAACGGAACCACGATGACTGATGAAACCCGAGGCCGCGAGGCCGAGGTGCTCGCGACGCGCCGAGCGAGCCTCGAACGTCTCGGTCGCGAGCAGGCGTTCGCCATCACGTTGCAGGACGTCCTCGGCGTCGAGCGCCCGGACCGCAGCGCTGCGGTGCGCGCCGTCCACGGTGGTCTCGCCGCAGACGTCCGCAGCGGCGACATCCGCACGCTGGCCGGGCGCGTCGTGCTCAAGCGCGACATGGGCAAGCTCGTCTTCGTCACGCTGCGCGATCAGGACGGCGACCTCCAGGTCATCTTCAGTGCCGCCGACCTCGAACCCGACGCGTTCGCGCTGCTGCAGGAGGTCGACCTCGGCGACATCGTGGGGGCCACCGGTCCGGTCGGGACCAGCCGTACGGGCGAGCTCAGCATCTTCGCCACGCGCTGGGCGATGCTCACGAAGGCGCTGCGGCCCCTCCCGGAGAAGTGGCACGGCCTGCAGGATCCCGATCTGCAGCAGCGCCGTCGCTACCTGCACCTGATCGCCGACGAGGCGCCCCGACGTGCCTTCCACGCTCGCGCGGCGATCCTCAAGACGATGCGGCGGGTCCTGGACGAGCGAGGGTTCGTCGAGTTCGAGGGGCCGATGCTGCAACTCGTCGCTGGCGGCGCCAACGCGCGGCCGTTCGTCACGCACCACCACGTACTCGACGTGGACATGAAGATCCGGATCTCGCTCGAGCTCTACCTGAAGCGGATGCTGGTGGGCGGGGTGGAGCGGATCTTCGAGCTGGGCCGCAACTTCCGCAACGAGGGCATCGATCGCGATCACAACCCCGAGTTCACGATGCTCGAGGCCTACCAGGCCTACGGCGACTACTTCACGATGATGGAACTCTCCGAGGCGCTGGTCGTCGGGTGCTGCCGCGCCGTCAACCCGATCTACGGCCGAGACCCCGATGACCTCCGGATCCCGGTCGGGGAGCGAACGGTCGACCTCACGCCTCCGTACCGGCGGCTCACGATCCTCGACGCCGTCTCGGAGGCCACCGGCGAGGTCATCACGCTCGATCGATCGGACCTGCGTGAGATCGCCGGACGTCACGAGGTGCCGGTCGATGACGCCTGGGGCTCGGGGAAGATCGTCCAGGAGATGTTCGAGAAGCTCGTCGAGGAGCACATCGAGGCTCCGACCTTCGTGTGCGACTTCCCGCGCGAGGTCTCACCGCTCGCGAGGCCACACCGCAACGACCCGGGCCTCACGGAGCACTTCGACCTCGTCATCGGCGGCGTCGAGTTGGTCACGGCCTTCAGCGAGCTCACCGACCCCGACGAGCAACGTGCCAAGTTCGAGCTGCAACAGGAGATGAAGGAGACCCTGGGCGAGGAGGCCCATCCCCTCGACGAGGAGTTCCTACGCGCGCTCGAACACGGGATGCCACCTGCCGGCGGTCTGGGCATCGGTATCGACCGGCTTCTGCTCCTGCTCACTGACGCGGCGGGCCTTCGGGACCTCATCATGTTCCCGTCTCAGCGTCCGGAAGCTTGAGCGAGCGCGCCTGCCGGTCCGTCGTTGCCTTGCTCGGGAACGCACGCCGGTAGCGCGCGGGCGAACCTCGCGCTAGGCTCCCTCACGCTCCCACCTCGAGACGGAGGAAAGATGACCGCCACCATCGACCAGTTGCGCGCGGTGCCGTTGTTCGCGGCGCTCAAGGATCGCGACCTACGCCACGTCCTGGAGTCCGGGAAGGAGGTTCATTTCGACGTCGGCCAGGCCGTGGTCGAGGAGGACCGAAGCGGGGTCGGGTTCCATCTGATCGTCGAGGGGACGGCCACCGTGAGCGTGCACGGCTCTGAGATCTCCACCGCGGGGCCTGGGGAGTACTTCGGCGAGATGTCGGTGCTCGACGGGCACCCTCGTTCGGCCACGGTCGCGGCGAGAACGGAACTCACGACATTCTCGGTCCCCGCGTGGAGCTTCAACGAGTTGCTCGACAAGCATCCCTCGATGGCGAAGGCGCTGCTGGTCGAGATGTCGCGGCGCATGCGTGCGCTGACGGACGCCGTTTCGAACTAGCCCTCGGCCGCCTCGTGCAGGACGATCACCAGGTCCTGCAAGCCGGTGCCTTTCGCGACGAAGCCGCGAGCCCCGGCCTCCCGAGCCTCTCGCTCCACGCCTTCGTCGGCGTGGGCTGTGAGGATCACGACCGGCAGGCTGGGGTCGCGTTCGTGGATCCGCTTCATCGCGCCGATCCCGTCGAGGTCGGGCATGGACAGGTCCATGATGATCGCGTCGGGATGCAGGAGCTCGGCCTGGTCGCAGGCCTCCAAGCCTCCGCCCGCTTCGCCCGCGACCTCGATGTCCTCCAGCATGCTGAGAGCCGAGGACAGGGCACGGCGGAAGGCTGGGTGATCGTCGACGACGAGCACTCGCACGGTGTCCACCTTCCCTGCCGTTGCGAGGTCCATCTGTTCTCCTCGGGAGGACCTCTTCGCCCGTTGCTGCGTGTGTCGACACGCCGGGCCGAGGTCTTGATATGTCTACCGCACTGATCACGGGTTCGGCGACTCCCTCGTGGGGGATTCCTGATCGGTCCTTCTGGGCCAGTTCGGAGGCTCACGATCGGTTCGGCGTCAGGACTCATCCTCAGGCCTGAGTGTTCCGAAGGAAGGACATGGACGTGAGGCGATCTCAGAGCTTCCTAGCTGTTCGGGGGTCGCGGGTATACTCGCTTCCAGGCGGCGCTGGATCCCGTTCCGGGTACCGGCGCCTCATGTACCTCGGGGGGAGGACGTGGTCCACGGATCCCCGGGGGCCGGCGGGAAGCGGGTTCGCCCGCGAGGGACGGTGACGGATGTTCGAGCGGTTCACTGATCGCGCCAGGCGCGTCGTGGTCCTCGCCCAGGAAGAGGCGAGGATGCTGAACCACAACTACATCGGCACCGAGCACATCTTGCTCGGCCTGATCCACGAGGGCGAGGGCGTCGCCGCCAAAGCGCTCGAGTCGTTGAACATCTCGCTCGAAGCCGTGCGCCAGCAGGTCGAAGAGATCATCGGCCAGGGCCAGGCGGCACCGACGGGGCACATCCCCTTCACCCCGCGCGCGAAGAAGGTTCTGGAGCTGTCGCTGCGTGAGGCCCTGCAGCTCGGGCACAACTACATCGGGACCGAGCATATCCTGCTCGGACTCATCCGCGAGGGCGAGGGCGTCGCCGCCCAGGTGCTGCAGAAGTTGGGCGCCGACCTGAACCGCGTCCGCCAGACGGTGATCCAGCTGCTCTCCGGCTACACCGGAGGCAAGGGCGAGCAGGTCGCCGCCGGCGGTGGGCAGCAGCAGGAGGGTGGACAGGGCTCGGCGGTGCTCGACCAGTTCGGCCGCAACCTCACCCAGCTCGCCCGCGAGGGGAAGCTGGACCCCGTGATCGGCCGTGAGAAGGAGATCGAGCGGGTCATGCAGGTCCTGTCGCGCCGGACGAAGAACAACCCGGTGCTGATCGGCGACCCGGGCGTGGGCAAGACGGCCGTGGTCGAGGGTCTCTCACAGGCGATCGTGAACGGCGAGGTCCCCGAGACCCTCAAGGACAAGCAGATCTACACGCTCGACCTCGGCGCGCTGGTCGCGGGTTCCCGCTACCGCGGCGACTTCGAGGAGCGGCTGAAGAAGGTCCTCAAGGAGATCAAGAGCCGGGGCGACATCGTGTTGTTCATCGACGAGTTGCACACGCTGGTCGGTGCAGGTGCCGCCGAGGGCGCGATCGACGCTGCCTCGATCCTGAAGCCGATGTTGGCGCGCGGCGAGTTGCAGACCATCGGCGCCACCACGCGCGACGAGTACCGCAAGCACCTCGAGAAGGACGCTGCGCTCGAGCGCCGGTTCCAGCCGATCGATGTGGCCGAGCCGACCGTCCCGCACACGATCGACATCCTCAAGGGCCTGCGCGACCGGTACGAGGCGCATCACCGCGTGACCTACACCGATGATGCCATCGTCGCGGCGGCGAACCTCGCCGACCGCTACATCTCCGATCGCCAGCTCCCCGACAAGGCCATCGACCTCATCGATGAAGCGGGCAGCCGGATGCGGATCCGCCGGATGACGGCCCCGCCGGATGTCCGTGAGCTCGACGAGAAGATCGCCGAGGTGCGCCTGCGCAAGGAGTCGGCGATCGACGGGCAGGATTTCGAGCTGGCCGCCGCGCTGCGCGATGAAGAGCGGCAGGTTCAGGAAGAGCGCGCCCGGCGTGAGCAGAACTGGAAGGCCGGCGAGATGGACATCCTCTCCGAGATCGACGAGGAGGAGATCGCCGAAGTCCTCTCCCTGTGGACCGGCATCCCGGTCTTCAAGCTCACCGAGGAGGAGACGGAGAAGCTGCTCCGCATGGAGGACGAGCTCCACAGGCGCATCATCAGCCAGCAGGAGGCCATCTCGGCCGTCTCGCGGGCGATGCGCCGCACCCGCAGCGGCCTGAAGGACCCTCGCCGTCCCTCCGGCTCGTTCATCTTCCTCGGACCCAGCGGTGTCGGGAAGACCGAGCTGTCGAAGGCCCTCGCGGAGTTCCTGTTCGGCGACGAGGACGCCCTGATCCAGCTCGACATGTCGGAGTACATGGAGAAGCACACGGTCAGCCGGCTGATCGGCTCGCCTCCCGGCTACGTCGGCTACGAGGAGGGCGGCCAGCTGACCGAGGCGGTTCGGCGCAAGCCGTTCTCGGTGATCTTGTTCGACGAGATCGAGAAGGCGCACCCCGACGTGTTCAACACCCTGCTGCAGATCCTCGAAGACGGTCGCCTGACCGACGCCCAGGGCCGCGCGGTGGACTTCAAGAACACCATCATCATCATGACCTCGAACCTGGGGACGCGTGACATCGCCAAGGGCATCGGGATCGGATTCACGGCGGCGCGCGATGACGCGGTGACGTACGAGAAGATGAAGGAAGCGGTGAACGACGAGCTGAAGAAGAGCTTCCGCCCGGAGTTCCTGAACCGCATCGACGAGGTCATCGTCTTCCACTCGCTCAAGACCGAGGACGTGAAGCTCATCGTCGACATGATGATGAAGCGGATCGAGGAGCAACTGCAGGTCAAGGACATCGATATCGAGTTGACCGACGCCGCCAAGACGCTCCTGGCCGAGCAGGGTTGGGATCAGGCCCTCGGCGCACGGCCGCTGCGACGGACCATCCAGCGCCTGGTCGAGGATGCGCTCGCCGAGAAGCTGCTGCACAAGGAGTACCGTGCAGGCGAGGCGGTCATCGTGGACGCGGTGGACGGCGAGATCGTCTTCACCTCCACGGGCGGTCTGGTTCCGCCGGATGTCCCGCCCGTCGAACTCGCGGGATCACCCGAATAGACGTCCGGCGCGAGCCGGACTGCAAGGCCGAAGGCCGGGGCGATGCCCCGGCCCTCGTGCATCTGGGGCTCGTCAGTCGACGATCAACGTGCCGTTCCCGTACCAGGCCGGTTCTTCGCTGGGATCGTCGAACGCCGTGATATCACCGCTCGCGATGTGGACGATCTCGGCCTTGCCCCCGTTCCCGTACGCGACCATCGTGCCGTCGGGGGAGACCCGGGGCCAGGTGAAGACCCCGCCTTCAACGAGCGACCGTGCGTTGCGGCCATCGCCGTCCATGATCCAGATCGCGTCCGACTCGAACGGGACCGGGTGATCCAGGAACACGATCCTTCCGTCCGGCGCGTAGGCGGCGAACCCGGCATCCTCGCGGAGGAGGGTGGCCTCACCACCGGCCAGCGGCGCCGTCCACAGGTCCCACGTCGCGTCGTACCCCTTCCCTCGAGGGAGGTGGAACAGCACGGTCGTGCCGTCCGGACTGAGATCTGACATCACGATCCATGCCCCGTTGCGCTCGTCGGGCAGGTCCGTGACCATGTGCATCTCGCCGGTTGAGATGTTCGCGACGTATAGGTCGCCGAGCTCCTTGGTGCCGGCGTCGCGAGCCTGGAAGAGGATCGAGTCGTCATCGATCCACGTCGCCGCATACCCGTTGAGGTCGTCGGGGGTGATGGTCACGCGGTCGGACCCGTCCAGACCCGCGACGTAGAGGGCATGCCTGGACGTGCAGCAGGTGTTGTACGCGATCGCCTGGCCGTCGGGCGAGACCGTGAGGGCCCTTCCACCGACCATCTCCACGGGGACCGGTGTCCGCTCCCCGTTCAGGGTATCCAGGAAGGAGTGGGTGATGGCGGGGCCTCCGCCGGGGGCCACCGACGGGGGCACCGCGGGCTCCGCCTGGTCTCCCCGTCCTTCACGCAACGCCGCGATGGCGACCGCAGCGACCACGACGATCGCCGCCGCCACCGCGTACGCGCCCAGCCGGCGGTTGCGCTGCCGGCGACGCTGTCTGTCTTCCTGATCCTTCCATGAGTCCAGGTCTGGTTCCGTCTGCTTGGTGACCATGTCGAAGATCTCCTTGAGTTCGTTCATCGCGGACCTCCCGAGGCGCGGAGCGAAGCCCGTCCCTGTGCGGCGAGGGATCTCACCGTCGAAGGCCGGACCCCGAGGATCCGCCCCGCCTCTTCGGAGGTGTAGCCGTAGAGGTCGAGCAGGAGGAGGGCGGCTCGTTGCCGATCGGTGAGCTCGAGGAGCATCCGGCGAACGTCTTCGCGGATGTCGACATCGTCGTACGGATCGCGCACGATGCCGAGCGGAACCGTTCGCCGTGCGGCCCGACGAGCGGCGCGCGCTCGCATCCTCGAGCCGTTCAGCGCGACCCGGAACAGATACGCCCTCGGGTCATCGATCACGTCGATCCGGTCCCAGCGCTCCCAGAGCTTCAGGAACGCCTCCTGCATCAGGTCGGCGGCCTCCGCGCGGTCCCCCGTCACGAAGTAGAGCGTCTTCAGCAGACGCGACTGTTCATCCTCGAAGAAGGTGCGGAAGTCCCTGGGAGCATCCGCCCGCTCGTGGAGCCGCACGACCTCGCCCTCTGCCTGCATCACCTATCCAGATGCCACTCGGCGGCGATCCGCTCATGGTGCACACGCCATCTTGCTCCCGGATGGCTCACATGGGGAGGCCCCGAAGCTCCTCGGGCACGAGGTCGGCGAACGTCCACCCGGTCCACAGGTCCTCCGCGATGCGGTCCCACGGCATGTGCAGTCCCCTGTGCTCGAAGAACTCGCCGAGCCGGCGGACGTCGCGTTCCAGGAACGCCTGCGCGTGCCGATTCTTCTTCGGGTCCACTGCCTGCGGGAAGTCGATCAGCACGATCTCGCCGTCCCAGACGAGCACGTTGTAGGACGACAGGTCGCCGTGCACGACATCGCGGTACAGCATCCCCACGATCGCGCGATGGAGTTGCTGCCAGAGGGACTCGAGTTCGTCGTGGTCGTCGTGGTGGTACTCATGCAATCGCGGCGCCGGGACATCTTCATCACCGATGTATCCCATCAGGATGGCATCCCCGGTGGTCTCGATCGGACGAGGGATCGGGACCTTGCCGTCGAGTGCCTTGAGGGTCTCCCATTCGCGTGAGACCCACAGACCCCCCTGGACCTCGCGACCGAACCGCGTCTTCTTCTCCAACGCCGCGCGGATGCGTCGCTCCTTGATGAACTCGCCGTCGCGATAGAGGGTCTCGTCGCGGAAATCCCGCCGATCCAGCGGGTGATACAGCTTGAGCGCCACGAGGTCTTCGCCCGTGGTGCGCGGGTTCGCACGGAACAGGTGGACGCTCGCCTCCTTGCCGTGCTTCAGCGGTTTCAGATGTCGTTCGACGAGTCCCTCGTCGAAGAAGTGCTCGAACGCTTCGTGTCGCAACGCGGATGCCCCCCGTGCTCGGTGGTGTGGACGTGCGGGAACCACGTCCCGAGCGAGGAGCGAGAGCCGGTGCGGCTCAGGCGTGCGCGGAGGGACGCGGCACGATGACGGATGCGATGGTCGCATTCATCACACATCCCTCCTTCCGGTCATGATCGATGCGGCGCGACGTGGCGCCAGACAGAACACTTTACACCTCGGTGTCGTCGGGGTCGAGGCCCTCGGGCTGCAGCCGCACCATCGATTCGACGATGGAACGCGGGATGTGCGTGACGGCGCGGTAGCCGTCGCCGTCGGGCAACACCTCTTGTGCGAGTGAGATGAACTTGGCCCCGTCACTCAGGAGGAACCCGACGGTGTGGACCAGGTAGTCGGCCCGTGAGTCATCAGCGCCCTGCTGGTCGAAGTCGAAGTAGGCGTCACGCCAGGTGACCATCACCAGCGGCTGGAGGTCATCGACATCTGGAGCCGGGGCTTCCGCCTCGACCCGATCGATCCCGTCGAAGTCGATCTTGACCACTCGCATATGGGCCTCACTCGATTGATATCGGCAGGTTCGAGCCGGGGCCAAGCCCCCCGGGGGCACGCGCGACGTTCGGCCCACGAGCGTGACCCGTTCGTCCTCACCCGACCGTGACCCCGACCCTACCCTGCAGGTCTGACAGCGGCCCGCTCAGGGGGATGTATCGTTGGCGCGCAGGGCATCCTGGGCTGGACGCTGCCCCGCGATCCACGTCAGCCACGCGACCGCGAGGAACCCACTGAGGGCCATGAGTGGGATCGAGACGAACCCCAGTTCGCGGACCCACACGACCGTGCACGGCGCGTCGAGCGTGCAGGCGGGGGACGCTTGCCCGGGGAACCATTCCAGGTGGTAGTGGTAGGCCGAGATGAGGGCCCCGACGACGGTCAGCGGGAGGGCGTAGGAGCGGACCCTTCGGTCCTGCCGCACGGCCGCGATCGGCAGGATGACCGCCAACGGGTACATCGCGATCCGCTGGTACCAGCACAGTGCGCACGGGGTGAACCCCGCCACCTCGGACTCGTAGAGGCTGCCAAGGGTGGCGACCACCGCGACCAGCGCGGCCAGGGGGAGTGCGACCTCGGCGGTTCGGTTCCACAGGCGGTCGCGGATGCCCGGCATGCCCAAGCGGGAGGCGACAGCCACCGCGGTCCACGCCAGGACACCGGCGAGCGCGATCAGCGCGAGGATCGCGAAGAGCACGTTCACCGTTCGCACGGACATCACCGCGAGCCTAGCGTGTCGGTGGCTGAGCCTAGGGTCGAGGCTATGGCGAAGGTGAGGGCCGAGTTCGTGTGCGCTGCCTGCGGACAGCGGAGCGCACAGTGGGGGGGCAGATGTGGGGCGTGCGGGGGCTGGGGAACCCTCGAGGAGCGAGTGACGGGGCCCCGCCTCGCAGCCGTGACCACCACGCCTTTGGGCCAGCCGGTGGCCGAGGAGGAGCAACGGATCGAGACCGGCATCGAGGGGCTGGACCGGGTGCTGGGCGGTGGCCTCGTGCCGGGATCGGTGAGCCTGCTAGCCGGCGAGCCCGGCATCGGCAAGTCCACGCTGCTCCTGCACCTCCTCGGCGCCCTGGCGGCGGCGGGGCGGCCGTGTCTGCTCGCATCGGGTGAGGAGTCCCGTGGGCAAATCGCGGCCCGTGCGCGGCGGATCGGCGTCGACGCGGCCGCCATCCAGTTCCTCCCGGGCCGGGAACTGCAACCGGTGCTGCAGGCCGCGTCCTCCGCGCCTCCCGCGGTCCTGGCCGTCGACTCGATCCAGACGATCCGCGATCCCGACGCGACCCACGCTCCCGGTGGGGTCGCGCAGGTCAGGGCCTCCACGGACGCGCTGGTCGGCCTGGCGAAGCACACCGGCATCGCCGTCGTGCTCACCGGGCACGTCACGAAGGACGGCGACCTCGCCGGCCCGCGGGCGATGGAGCACGCCGTGGATGTCGTCCTGTCGTTCGACGGCGATCCCCGGTCGGGGCTGCGTGTCCTGGCGGCGGGCAAGAATCGCTTCGGTGCCGAAGGGGAGACCGCCTGGTTCGAGATGGGCACGGCGGGCTTGGTGCCGATCGACCCGTCGGCGCTCCTCGTTCCGGGGGAGCGTCTCCCGGGGGCCGCCATCGCGCTCCCCCAGCGCGGTCGCAGAGCCCTCGCGGTCGAGGTCCAGGCCCTGGTGGGCACCACCGAGGGCCCCGGGCGGCGGCAGGCCACGGGGTTGGACCCGCGACGGTTCCAGTTGGTGGCCGCCGTGCTCGAGCGGACCCTCGGGCTCCCGCTCGGGCGCACCGAACTGTTCGGAGCCGCCTCGGGGGGCGTTCGCGTCGATGACCCTGCTTGCGACCTTGCGATCGCCGCCGCGCTGGCTTCCGCCGCCACGGGTGTCGCACCGCCGCAGGGGGCGGCGTTCGTCGGCGAGGTAGCGCTCACCGGGCTCATCCGGCCCGCGCCGGCGATGCACCAGCGGCTCGCGGCGGCCCGGGCTGCCGGGTGCCGGGTGGCGTACGTCCCGGAAGGCCGCCCTGCCGCGCTCGAGGGTGTACGCATCGTGACGGTCCAGCGCCTCGCACAGGCGCTGACCTGGTGTGCAGGGGCCCGCTCGGAGCACCCGAAGAGCCTTCCGGCGTAGACCGTACGCTGCCCGCCGAGGCAAGAGATACACACTCTGACCTGCGGTTTCGGGTTGCCCTGGAATGTGTATGGGTGCTACCCTACTGACTAGTTCATCCCGGCTCCGCCTATCCTGGACATCTTCGCAAGGGAGGGTTCGTGGCGTTCCGAAAGGGCGAGACCGTCGTGCATCCAGAGCACGGCGCTGCACTGATCGAAGAGGTTCGGGAGAAGGAGTTCCTCGGGGAGAAGCGGAAGTACCTCGTCCTTCGGGTGGTCTACGGCGACCTGACGGTGCTCGTTCCTACGGATTCGACCGAGCAGGTCGGTTTGCGGCCGTGCGTCAGCAAGAACGAGGTCAAGAAGGTCCTGAAGGTGCTCACGGAGGACGAGACCTCCGTGGCGGCCAACTGGAGTCGCCGGTTCAAGAACAACCTCGAGAAGCTCCATTCCGGTGATCCGTACGAGGTGGCCGAAGTGCTTCGAAACCTCGCCATCCGCGATCGCGAGAAGGGTCTTTCAGCCGGCGAGAAGCGCATGATCACGAAGGCGCGGCAGATCCTCATCTCCGAACTCGCGCATGCTACGGGCAAGAGCGATGACGACGCCGAAACCATGATCGACGGCATCTTGGATGACGCCCACGGCGCCAAGGTCGTCGCCGCCCAGGCCTAGCCTCGGGCCGTTCCTCAGGTTCTGAAGCCCCCGTTCCGATGACCCCAAGGAGGGAGGCTTTCGCCTTCCCTCTGATCGCGTGGATGGAGCCGATGGCTGAAGACGCGGGGCGGACCGGGCGGTTGCGCGGGCGGCTGGTGGAAGGCGTCCGCCTCGTCGTCATGGCCACCCTCGCCACCACGGGATATCGGGTCGGCGTGCTCGCGACCGAGAACGAACAGTCCTCCTCCACGCTCGCCTACGTGTTCCTCGGTGCTGCCTGCGGCTACGTCCTGGGCGGGGTCGCCGGGCGTCTGACGCTCGAAGCGGTGAGCGGCATCGAGAAGGAGCTCCGCCGACGCTCGGCGGCCGAAGTCGCCGGAGGTGTGGTCGGCCTCGTGGTCGCGCTCGTCGTGGCGGTGCTGCTCTGTGTCCCACTGCTCCTCCTGCCGTTCCGGTTCACCTGGCCCGGGGCGGTGTTCATCTTCATGGTGATGGGTTCCCTCGGGATCCGGACGGGCCAAGCCAAACATGAGGACATCTTCGCGCTCGTCGGGATGAAGCCACGTGCCTCGGCGCGCGGTACCGGCGAAGCGCACGTCGTCGATACGAGCGCGCTGATCGACGGAAGGATCGTCGATCTGGTTGCGACCGGGTTCGTATCGGGCACGATCTTGCTGCACGACGGCGTCCTGCGTGAGTTGCAGGCCATCTCGGACTCTTCCGACCCCGGCCGGCGCACCCGTGGTCGTCGCGGCCTGGACTCCTTGGTCGAGCTTCAGAAGTCCCCGACCGTCCAGTTCAAGCTCGTGGAGGAGGCCGGCGTCATGGACGTGGACGCCGCCCTGGTCCGGCTCGCCCGTGAGAGCGGCGCCTCCCTCATCACCGTCGATCACAACCTGGCGAGGGTGGCCGAAGCCCTCCGCGTGAAGGTTGCCCAGGTGAACGCGCTGGCCTCGAAGTTCCGCGTCCCGTACTCGGCCGGGGACGAACTGGTCGTGCGCCTGGTCAAGGAGGGACGCGAGCACGGACAGGCCGTGGGCTATCTCGACGACGGCACCATGGTCGTGATCCACCAGGCGGCCGAGCGGATCGGGAGCCAGGTGGAGGCGCGGGTCCGCAACGTGATCCAGACGGCGACCGGCCGCATGATCTTCGCGAGCCTCCCCGAGGTTCCGCATCCGGTGCTCACGGACCCGTAGCGCCGCCTAGGCTTTCTCTGGCATGCTCCGCAGGTGAGCGGAACGCGAGCCGTCGCGATCGTCCTGGCCGCCGGCGCGGGCCGCCGGCTCGGGACGGAGATCCCGAAGGCCTTCCTGTCGATCGGCGACCGGCCCATGCTGTCGGTCGCGGTGGCCGCGGCCGCAGCTTCGCCCGCTATCGGCGCGGTGGTGGTGACCGCGCCGGCCGGCTACGAGGAAACGGCCCGTCTCTGCGTCGAGGGCCTCGAGGTGCCCTGCACGGTGGTGACCGGTGGGCCGACGCGCCAGGCCTCCGTACGCGAAGCGCTCGTGGCACTCGGAGACGATGTCGATGTGGTCGCGATCCACGATGCAGCCCGGCCGTTCGCTCCGCCGGACCTGTTCACCGCGGTGGTCGAGGCCGTCGTCGGAGGGGTCGAGGGCGCTGTCCCCGTCCTCTCGATCATGGACACGGTCAAGCGCGTCGACGTCGATCTGGTGGTCGGCACCGAGGAGCGCAGCGGACTGGCCCTCGCTCAGACGCCGCAGGCGTTCCCCCTCGAGGCCCTGCGTGCCGCCCATGCACAGGCAGAGGCCGACGGCGCTGAGGTGACCGACGACGCGATGCTCCTGGAGGGCTCGGGCAAGGTGGTCACGGTGCCGGGTGACCCCGGCAACCTGAAGATCACCACGATGCTCGACCTCGCCCATGCCGAGGCACGCATGAGCGGGCCGGGTGACTGACCCCGGGGGAGCCTCGCCGATCCCTCGTACGGGCCTCGGGTTCGACGTCCATCGGTTCTCGGCGGGACGACAGTTGGTCCTGGGCGGCGTCACGTTCGATCACGAACTCGGCCTCGCCGGACATTCCGACGGAGATGTCGTGTGTCATGCGTTGGCGGATGCGCTCCTGGGCGCCGTGGCGCTCGGCGACGTCGGCGACCACTTCCCCGAGACCGACCCGGCGTTCGAGGGCATCGCCGGCCCGGCGCTCCTTGCCCGAACCGTCGGGGTGCTCGCGGAGGCGGGAGCGCGTCCGTGGTCCTGTGACGTTTCCGTGATCTGCGACCGGCCGTCTATCGCGCCCGAGCGGGCGGCGATGCGCTCGGCACTCGCCGAGGTTCTGGGCGTCGCCCTGGAGAACGTTTCCGTGAAGGCGACGAGACCCGAGGGTCTGGGTCTGCAGCCTGATGGGATCGGATGTCTGGCCATCGCGGTGGTGGTGTGAGCACGATCGTCTCCGGCAAGCGTGCCGTCATGGAGTCGATCCGGTCGGGGCGCGTGAGCGAGGTCCTGGTGGTGCGCGGCGGCCGTGAGAGCCCCGCCTCGCTCGAGGTGATCGCGGCCGCGAGGGCGGGCGGCATCCGTGTGCGCGAAGCCTCGCGGGAAGAGCTCGATGCTCTCGCGATCGACCACCGCGGGTTCGTGGCCCGAGTGCGAACCGGCCGTCAGGAGGGGGAGCTCGGCGAGCGTGAGATGGCGTCGTTCCCGTTCGCAGAGGATGCGATCGTCGTGGTCCTCGATGGCGTCGAAGATCCGCAGAACCTCGGGGCGTCCGCGCGCTCGGCGGAGGCCGCCGGCGCTTCGATGTTGGTGACGAGGGTGCGCCGCTCGGCGCCGGTGACGGACGCGGCGATGCGGGCGTCCGCCGGTGCGCTGGCACACCTGCCGCACGCACGCGTGGCCAACATCTCGCGGGCGCTGCTGCGCCTGCAGGACGAGGGGTTCACGGTGGTGGGTCTGGATGCCACAGCGCCGGTTTCGGTCTTCCACGAGCCCTGCCCGTCGGGCCGGATCGCCGTCGTGATCGGCAGCGAGGGGACCGGGATGTCCCGCCTGGTCAGGAAGTCGTGCGACCGTCTGGTGGCGCTTCCCATGCACGGCAAGGTCGACTCGCTCAATGCGGCGGCGTCGCTCGCGGCCGTGCTCTACGGCTACGTGCTTCCCTCCAGGGCTGGGGCATGATGGGCGCCGTGGATCCGCCTTGGACCCCGCCCGGGTCCCCAGACGAACCGCCTCGTCGGTCATTCGAGGACTTCGAGGTGCCGGTGCCCGCGGAGGCCCCGCGGGTCCGCCGTCCCGCGGTGGTCAGCACCGCTGCGCTCGTGCTTTTCATCGCGGGCGCGATGAACGCCCTGTTCGTGGTGCTCTTCGAGCAAGCGGGGTCGATCGGTCCGCTGTATCTCGTGCTCGCGGCCGCGCAGCTGATCGCGTCGGTGCTCCTCATGACGATGTCGCCGATCGGTCGCGTGGCCGGGCTGGTGATGGGTGGGCTCGGCGTGGTTCTCGGCGTGATCCAAGCCACGAGCGCCGCCACGAGCGGTTTGATGTCGATCGCCCTCAGCGGGTTCGTGATCTGGGCGGTCGTCGCGAGCGGTCCCTCGTTCCACCGGCGGTAGACTCGCGCGAGGCCGGCGTGGCGCAGCCCGGTAGCGCAACCGATTTGTAATCGGTAGGTCGACGGTTCGAATCCGTCCGCCGGCTCTTCAGGTCCGGCGGAGCGCCCGCCCGGCTCGCGTGATGTCGTCGCGTCCCCGCTCCCAGGCCACAGATCCGTTGACGATGACCGTGCTGATCCCTTCGGGGAACGCGTGCGGCGCCGCGTAGGTCGCGACATCGCGCACATCGTTCCGGAAGAAGAGCACCAGGTCGGCGAAGGCACCCTCCCCGATCCGCCCGCGGTCTGTGAGCCCGAACCGCTCGGCCGGCAGGGACGTCATCTTCCGCACGATCGCTTCGAGCGGGAGCAGGCCCGCATCACGGCAGACCTCCAGCGCGCGGGGGAACGTGCCGTAGTCGCGCGGATGCACGGCGAACGATCCCGCCGGTGAAGTCGGATCGATCGCTGACGCGTCGGAAGCCACGAACACACCGGGGTCGGCGAGGATCGTCGAAACGTCGTCTCGATGCATGGCATGGCCGATGCACGAGGTGTCCGGATCCTCGGTCAGCAACGCCACCAGGGCATCGAACGGATCGCACGCCATGGCGTTGGCCACCTCGGTGATGCTCAGCCCATGGTAGCGCGCGTCGGCGGTCTGGCTGATCACGATCTTGTCCCAACCCACACCGTCGACGGAGGACTGGAACCCGGGCTCGCCGTCCTCGACCACGCGCCGCAGACGCGGCCCGTCGTCTTCGGCGATCGAGGCGACGCCCGCGATCGGTGCCCATGGTGGCAGCAGCGAGGCCAGCGAGGAGTTCCACGCCGCGTAGGGGTACTGATCGCCCGTCGCTCCCGCGGCGTTGATCGTCTCGAGGAGTTCGCCCGCTCGCCCCCATACGCGAGATGACTCGCACTTCAGATGACTGATGTGCACGCCGATGCTCGCTCGTTCGCCGACCCTGATGGCCTCGTCCACGGCCGCGAACAGGTCTCGTCCCTCGCCGCGGACATGGCTGGTGTACAGGCCTCCCTCCGCTGCGGCCGCTGCCGCGACCGCGACGATCTCCTCGGTGCCGCTGAGGATGCCAGGCACGTAGATCAGTCCCGTCGACACGCCCACCGCACCTTGAGCCACCGCGCCACGCACGAGGAGTGTCATCTGCTCGAGCGCATCGGGCGAGGGCTCACCCGCAGCCAGCCCCATCACCTCCTGGCGCACCGTCCCGTGACCGACGAGCGTGGCGACGTTCACGGTCGGCTCGGCGTCGTCGATCGCGTCGAGGAAGTCGCTCCAGGTCGTCCACGCCGGTCGGGGATGATCTTCGGGCTCGGCATAGGCGAGCGACACGGCTTCGTCCCAGCCCGCGAGCGGCCACGGTGAGGATCCGCAGTTGCCGACCACGACGGACGTGACGCCCTGACGGATCGTGCTCGGCATCCCCGGCAGCACGAGCGGCGACAGGTCCGAGTGGTTGTGCACGTCGACGAAGCCAGGAGCCAGGGTCGCGCCGCCCGCGTCGATCACGCGCGCCGCCCCGGGCGCGTCGCCGGTCCGCTCAACGGCCACGATCCGGTCGCCGCGGACGCCGACCCAGCCGGCGAAGGGCTCGGCGCCACTGCCGTTCACGATCGACGCGTTCACGATCACCAAGTCGAGCATGCCGGGGACCCTATCGCGGTCAGGGTGAACGACCGTGACCCGCCTCGTTCCCGCGGAAGGCCCTTCACGGCAGGGTCCCATGGCCCACCCCCTGCTCCCTCTCGCGTCCGAAGCTGCAGGTAACGAACCGACCACGAGGAGCACACGATGAGCGACACCTTCTCTCTCGCACTGTTCTCCGGGACCGACGACAAGCTGCAGGCCGCGGCGGTTCTCACGGTGGGCGCGGCCGCGATGGGCCGCGACGTCAACCTGTTCCTCCAGTACTGGGCGCTGGATGCCTTCCGCGCCGACCGCATCCTCAAGGACCACGGCGTTGCACCGGAGGCCGGACCCGACGGCGAAGCAGCGATGCGTGATCAGGGCAAGACCCACTGGAGCGAGCTGCTGCGCCAGAGCAAGGACATCGGCGAGGTGCACGTCTACGCCTGCTCGGACTCGATGGAGATGTTCCACATCACCCAGGAAGATCTCGACCCCATGGTCGACGGTGTCTGGGGTGTGGCCTCGTTCTTCGCGGCCGCCGACGGACCCGTGACGTTCATCTGAAGGAGGTACCCACGATGACGACCACCGACATCACCAGGTCGATCGACGCCCGCGGGATGCCGTGCCCCGGCCCGCTGATGAGCCTGATCGGGGCCATCCGCGAGGGCCAGGTCGGCGACGTCCTCGAGGTCTTGTCCACCGACGAGGGTTCGAAGACCGACATCCCGGCCTGGATCACGAAGGCGCAGCACCGCCTGCTCGAGGTCGTCCCCGAAGACGGCTTCGCACGGTTCGTGGTGCAGAAGGCGAGGTGAGGGCGATGCCCGCTCGCGTCGTGGTGCTGGGCGGTGGCGTCGGAGGCACCCTCGTCGCCAACCTCCTCGATAAGGGCCTCGGTCGCGACGTCCATGTCACCGTGGTGGATCCCACGGGCATGCACGACTACCAGCCGGGGTATCTCTACGTCGCGCTCGGTCAGGCGAGCGGGCACTGGTTGTCCCGCGACGAGCGGACGCTCCTGCGCCCGAACGTCGACCTCGCGATCGAAGAAGCCGTGCGGGTGCACCCCGAGGCGCGCACGGTGCAGCTGGCGCGCGGCGGGAGCCTGCCCTACGACTACCTGATCATGGCGACAGGCGCCCGCCTGGTCCACGAGAAGATCCCCGGTCTGCTCGAGGGGTCCTACGGCTTCTACTCGCTGCAGGACGCCGAACGGCTGCGTGAAGAGCTCAGGCGGTTCCGCGGCGGGCGGTTGCTCGTCGGTGTGGCCGGCATCCCGTACAAGTGCCCGCCCGCGCCGGTCGAGTTCACCATGATGGTGGACGGCTACCTGCGCGACCGCGGCATCCGCGACCAGAGCGAGGTGACGCTGCTGTCGCCTTTGAACCGCGCGTTCACGATCGAGTCCGCGTCCGCGCTGATCCAGCCGATCATGGCTGCTCGTGACATCGAGCTCGCCACCTTCTTCAACGTCGAGGAGGTCGATCCCGGCGCCGGCAGCGTGTCATCGCTCGAAGGGGAGAAGCGCGAGTACGACCTGCTCGTCCTGGTCCCGCCGCACGAGGGACAGCAGGTGGTTCGCGAGTCGAACCTCGGAGATGCCGGGGGCTGGTTGCCGACCGACAAGCACACCCTGCAGGTCGAGGGCCAGGACGCTGTCTTCGCCCTCGGCGATGCGACCAACCTGCCCATCTCGAAGTCCGGATCGACGGCTCACTTCGAGGCTCCGGTGATCGCGAGCCGGATCGCCTCGATGGTCAAAGGGACGGCCCCGAAAGAGAACTACGGCGGCCGGGTCATGTGCTTCCTGGAGACCGGTGACGGCAAGGCGACGGCCCTGCGGTTCGACTACGAGCACCCGCCGGTGCCGCCACAGCCGAGCCGGGCGTGGCACATGGCGAAATGGATCTTCAACCGTGCGTACTGGGAGACCGTGCCGCAGGGCCGGTTGCCCGAGCGCGCGCCCGGGACGATGCCGAAGGGAGCATGAGGACGATGGACGTGACGATCGCGAAGACCGCCTTGGCGATCCGCGATCTACAACCGGGTGACCTGCTGGAGGCGTTCGCGACGGACCCGGGTTCGGTCCCGGACTTCGCCGCGTGGGCGCGTACCACGGGTCACGAACTCGTGGAACAGACCGAGGACGCGG
This sequence comes from Actinomycetota bacterium, assembly GCA_046716145.1. GTDB lineage: Bacteria > Actinomycetota > UBA4738 > UBA4738 > HRBIN12 > AC-51. The sequence goes on along the minus strand of JBKJXU010000021.1, from coordinate 13,214 downwards.
GCGTGTTCCGCTTCCTCATCAGGAAGGCGTGAGGATCCGATGACGACCCAGACGCTGCAACCCACGGTCTATGACGAGATGCTCGCCACGCTGCAGGCGCAGATGGACGCGAGAGCGCCACGCATCGCAAGCTGGTGATCTTCGCGTGTTAGCGGCGAGCTGGATCGCGTATGGCCGACGTTCATCCTGGCGACCGCCGCGGCCGCGATGGGGATGCCGACCACGGTGTTCTTCACGGTCTGGGGTCTGTTCCCGCTGGTGAAGAACGACGTTCGGATCACCGGGGAGAACTGGATGCAGAAGATGCTCTCGCTGATGAACCGCGGCGGCACCGAGCACCTGCCCTTGTCGAAGATGCAGTTCGCCGGCGCGGGGCCGGCGATGATGAAGCGGCTGGCTGAGGAGCACCCCGTGGTCTCCCCGGGCGAGCTGCTCGAGGTGGCGCGCGACCTGGGTGTCCGCATGATCCCGTGCCAGATGACGATGGACCTGCTCGGGCTCACGACGGAGGACCTGATCGAAGGGCTCGCGGAGCCCGCGGGTGCCACCACGGCGCTCGCCGAAGCACAAGACGCCGTCACGCTGTTCATCTGAGGCGGTGCGGGTCAGCCTGCGGGCAGGAGCACGCGGAAGGACGAGCCTCCGCCCTCACGCTCCTGCACCCAGGCCCGCCCGCCGTGCAGTTCGGCGAACCGTCGGACCAGCGCGAGCCCGATGCCGACGCCGGGCGAGTGCTCGGCCGCGGACCCGGGCGCTTGGCGGAACGGCTCGAACACCTCGTCGTGGAGTTCCGCCGGGATGCCGGGTCCGTCGTCATCCACCGCCAGGAGAACGCCACCGTCACGCGCTTCGGCCCGCACCCACACGTGCGCCTCGACGTCGGTGTGGCGGAGCGCGTTCGCCACGAGGTTCTCGACGATCCGTTCGACCTTCGCGCCATCGAGCGACGCGACGACGGGCGCCGCCTCGACGGTGATGGTGCGTGCCTGTGGGTTCTCCGTCTCGGCGACGGCCCGATGTATCAGCTCGGCGAGGTCGGTGGGGCGTCGCTGTGGGGCCACGATGCCGCGCTGGAGACGATCGAGGTCGAGGAGGTCGCCGAGGAGCCGTTCGAGCTTCCGGGCGTTCGTCGCGATGCGACGCACGAGGTCGAGCGCGTCTTCTTCTGGGATGGTGAGCTGCGATTGCTCGAGCGTGAGTGCCGATCCGAGGATCGACGTGAGCGGCGTCCGGAGATCATGGGAGACGGCTTCCAGGAACGTGTTCTTCATCTCGTCCAAGGCTCGGAGTTGCTGGGCGGCCTCGCGTTCGCGGCGGAAGGCATCGCTGTACTTGCGCTCGGAGGCGCGCAGCGCTTCTTCTGCCTGCTTGCGCTCCGTGATGTCCACCATGAGCCCGCGGAGCGTGCCGCCCTGTGGCCCGCGGACCACATGGACGAGGTCCCGCACCCACGTCGCGTCGGTTCCCTCGTCCGCGGCCAGCCGGTATTCGAGGTTCGCATCGACGCGGTGCGCGATCGCGTCGCGACACGCATCGAGGGCGCTCTGCCTGTCCGCTGCCGCGATGTGATCCCCCCATCGCTGCTCGCTGGTGGGCCAACCCGCCGCACCCTCGCCGAGGCCCTCCGCCGCACCTCCGCCGACGAAGGTGAACGTGAGGTCGGCGGCCTCGGCCTCCCAGAACGTGGCGTCCAGGCTCTCCACCAACTCGTGGAATCGCTCCAGCTCCGACAGGCGCCGTGCGTTGCCGAGCGCCAGGGACGTGATGTCCGTGAGGCCCTTGGCGAATCGGATGTCGGCGTCGGTGAACGACTCGCCCGGTCGAGCGACGGCGACGATCGCCCCGAACCCGTCCGGCTCCCACACGAGTGGTGTGACCAGGACGTCGCTCGTCTCCTCGACGAACCATACGTCGCGTGGCACCTGCTCGGCGATCTCCACCGGGACCACGAACGGCTCGAGGTTTCCTTGGAGGAACCCGGAGGCCAACTCCGCAGAGACGTCGCGGATGTCCGCTCGTGCGCGGAGCGCTGCGCCGTCTTCCCCGTGCACCTGGGCCAGCTTGAAGGCGCCCGTGCCGAGGTCTTGAACATAGGCAGCGGTGGCCTGGCAGCCCACGATCGACGGCAGTCTCTCGAGCGCCTCGAGGAAGATCTCGCCCGCGTTGCGTTTGGACGTGAGGCTCTGGGAGAGCGCGAAAAGGGCTGCGGCCGTCTGCGCTGCCCCGCGCTCGGCTTCGATCAGTCGCGCCGTCTTGAACGCCGCCCCCGCGTGGGCGGCCAGGACCTCGAGCAGCCGCTGGTCGTCTTCGTCGAACTTCCCGTAGCCCAGGCTCGACAGGACGATGACACCGACCACGTCCTCGCCGGCCAGCATCGGCACGGCGAGCATCGACTCCAGCAGGTCGTCGTCCGTACCCGGGATGGTCACGGAGAACGCGACCTCCCGTGCGTCGGGCGTGAGCAGCGAGGTCCGCGTGGCGGCGACGGTGCCGGTGATCCCCTCGCCCATCTGCGTGATGAGCTCTTCGTACGTTTCCTGCGTGTACTCGGGGAAGTCGACCAGGAGCTCGCCGCGGAAGGCGATGGGCATCAGGGTGGTGCCGTCGGGCTGCAGGAGATAGACCCGGCAGTTGTGATAGTCGATCAGCGTCCCGAGTTCGGTGGTGACGGCCTCTCCGATGGCGCCCACGTCGGTGAGGCTGTTCAGCGTGACGCCCAGGGAGTGGAGCATGCGCAGGTGCGCGACGGACCGATCCTCGTCCCCCCGATTCGCCGGGGTTGGCGCTGGCTCCTCGATCATGCGGGCTCCTTCGGGCATCCTCTCATCAGGGTGCGTCTGCATCTGTATCGGCTCCCGAGCGCGGATGCTTGCGCCACGGCCCGGGGGATGGGAGCCTTCGCCGGTGAGCGGAGCGGAGGCGGCGGAACATGGGCTCGATGAGCGCTCCCGCCGGATCCTCGACCTCGAGCGCGAGTCCTGGCGGCTCACCGTGTCCAAGGAGCGCGCCGTACGGGAGCGGTTCGGTCTGTCGATGACCCGCTACCACCAGTTGCTCACGCGGACCCTGGACGACCCTGCGGCGCTCGCCCACGATCCCATGACGGTGCGCCGGCTTCGGCGAGTGCGTGCGGCTCGGCGACGTCGCAGGGTGGCCGATCGGCTAGGGGTGCGCCTGTCTTGAGACAGGCTGCCCCGGCTCCTGGGTAGGATGAGCCCGTGAACCTCGGGACCGCTCGGATCGTCATCGTCGCCGCGCTCGTCGCGGTCGGGGCCGTCGTGCTCTCCAGAGGGTTCGAGCCGGACACCGTCGCGCCCACCCCCTCGGGGTCGCCCACCCCGACCGGGAGCCCGACGGCGCAGCCGACCGACGTGGTGTCACCCACCCCCACCGGGGAGCCCGATGAAGGCCCCGAGCCCAACACCACCGGCGTCACGTTCATGACCCTCAACGGGACGAGCGTTGCCGGCCTGGCGGGCGCCGCGCAAGAGTTGCTGGAGGATGCCGGGTACGTCACCGCGACCGACGCCGACAACTCCCCGACCCAGGGTGTCTCGACGACGACCGTCTACTACCGCACCGGTGATGACGAAGCCCAGAACAAGGCCGACGCCGCCTACGTGGCGAATGAGTTCTTCGAGGGCGCGCAGGTTGGACGTCTCTCCCCGCTGTACAAGGACGTCGTGCCGGATTCCGCCTCGATCGTCGTCGTCGTCGGCGAGGACTTCGCTGCCTCGATCGCCGCTTAGCCGCCCGTCTCGGGCGCCGGTGGCTCGCCGAGGAGGGCTTCCAGTTCCGCCGCGAGGTCATCGGGGTCGAACGGCTTGGTCAGGAACCGCCGAGCGCCGGCCTCGGCGGCCTTCTCGCTCTCATCGGGGATCGCCTTCGCCGTGAGCACCATGACCGGCACGTGCGACGTCCGCGGGTCCTTGGCGAGCGCATCGAGGACGCCGTAGCCGTCCATCACCGGCATCATCAGATCCAACACGATGGCATCGGGCCGTTGCCGCTGAGCCATCGCGACGCCGCGAAGGCCGTCTTCGGCCAGCAAGACCTCGTGACCGACGCGCTCCAGACTCAGCCGCAGCAACCAGCGGACGTCAGGTTCGTCATCGATCACCAGTACGCGCGCCAACCCGATCCCTCTCCTCCACCCCCGCTCGAGCAGGGATCTCTACAGTCATGTATCGGCAGGCAACGTATCGCGCTTGCCCCCCGATCCCGGGTAGCCTTGAGTCGATGCTCAAGGTCCCTCAGAAGCTCGAGTACGCGATCAGGGCGATGATCGAGCTCGCCGGGCAGGCGGGCTCGGATACGCTGGTCCCTGCACGCCAGATCGCGGAGCGGCAACAGATCCCCGTTCGATTCTTGGAGCAGCAACTGGGAGCATTGTCCAGAGCCGGTCTGGTGCAGAGCTTCCGAGGCGCGGGTGGTGGATGCCGGCTGGCGCGCGATCCGGCGGCGATCACCGTGGGCCAGGTCGCGGATGCGATCGAGGGCCAGCTCTACCCGGTGTTCTGTCTCGAGCCTTCCGATCACACCTGTTTCGCCGACTCACGGTGTGGGCTGCAAGGGTTCTGGGCCGATGTGGCCCGCGCCGTTCAGAAGGTCTTCGACGAGACGACGGTGGCGGACCTCGCGGCCCGCCACCGGACAGCATCCGGCGCGGTCGTCGTCAGCACCGCTGAGCTGCTTTCTCGTCTGAACTAGTTCAGATCTGGACCTTGGTCAGGGCGCTTGCCAGCCCATCGCTTTCGCGGCGTCCATGCCCAGGATCTTCGTGAGCTTGGTCCCGCACACGCCACACGTGCCTTGCAACGCGGGCCTGCCGTTCTTCAGCGTGACGAGCGAACCGGTGAACTCACGCTTCTCACGGCACTTCATGCAGTAGGCCATGTCGGCCATCCGCGGCCTCCCTTCCCCTTCGCGAAGCTTCGAAGCCGCCCCGTACGGGCGGCTTGGCGACGATGGTGGTGGCTACGGCTGGCCGATGCAAGCACCTTGGGCTCCGGGTGCGTCCGCCGGGTCGCAGCCGCGAGGGGCCTTGCGTAGGATGCTGGCCTCGCCGAAGCCAGGGAGGACGACCGCCGTGAGCGACCCCCAGCAGCACATCGAGGCTCTCCTATCCGAGGAACGCGTCTTCGAGCCACCCGCGGCGTTCCGAGCGAACGCGCTGGTCACGGACCCGCAGATCTATGAGCAGGCCGGCGACTACGAGGCGTTCTGGGCCGCCCAAGCCGAGCGGCTCGACTGGATCGAGCCGTGGGACAGCGTCATGGAATGGACCCCTCCGTGGGTGAAGTGGTTCTCGGGCGGGGTCTTGAACGCGAGCGTGAATTGTCTCGATCGCCATGTCGAGGCAGGCGGTGGCGCCAAGGTTGCGTTCCATTGGGAGGGCGAGCCCGGCGACACGCGGACCATCACCTACGCAGAACTGCTCGAAGACGTGTGCCGCCTCGCGAACGCGTTGCGCTCCCTGGGGGTGGGCAAAGGCGACCGGGTGAACATCTACCTGGGCATGGTGCCCGAACTGCCCATCGCGATGCTGGCGTGCGCCCGGATCGGCGCCCCGCACTCCGTCGTGTTCGGTGGGTTCAGCGCCGAGTCATTGCGCGACAGGATCAACGACGCCGAGGCCAAGGTGCTCATCACGGCGGACGGTGCCTGGCGCCGCGGGACCATCGTGCCGCTCAAGGACAACGCTGATGAGGCCGTGAAGGACTGCCCGTCGATCGAGCACGTGATCACCGTCCGGCGCTGTGGCAACGAGCACGTCTTCACCGAAGGACGCGACCACTGGTACCACGAGTTGGTCACGGATCAGCCCGTCGTCTGCGAGCCCGAGCCCATGGACGCCGAGGACCTGCTCTACCTGCTGTATACGAGCGGCACCACCGGCAAGCCGAAGGGCATCGTGCACACGACCGGCGGCTACATGACGCAGGTCGCGGCCACCCATCGCATGGTCTTCGACATCCACGAGGATGACGTCTACTGGTGCGCGGCCGACTGCGGCTGGGTCACCGGGCACTCGTCCATCGTGTACGGGCCGCTCGCGCACCACACGACGGGCGTCATGTACGAGGGCGCGCCCGACTGGCCGGAGAAGGACCGGTGGTGGTCCATCATCGAGCGGTACCGCGTGAGCATCCTGTACACCGCGCCCACCGCGATCCGCGCGTCCATGCGCTGGGGGACGGAGTTCCCCCTTGGGCGTGACCTGTCGTCGCTGCGGCTCCTGGGGTCGGTCGGTGAGCCCATCAACCCCGAGGCGTGGGTGTGGTACTGGACGGTGATCGGAGGTGAACGCTGCCCGGTCGTCGACACCTGGTGGCAGACCGAGACGGGCGCGATCTTGATCACGCCGCTGCCCGGGATGACCGCGCTCAAACCCGGTTCGGCCACGCTCGCGTTCCCCGGGATCGAGGCGGACGTCGTGGACGAGAGCGGCGCATCGGTGGGCCTGGGCGGCGGGGGCTATCTGGTGCTGCGGCATCCGTGGCCCTCGATCGCGCGCACCATCTGGGGCGACCCCGATCGCTACGTCGACACGTACTTCTCCAAGTACGGGCCCGAGGTCTACGTCGCCGGCGACGGGGCGCGCCTGGACGCGGAGGGCTACTTCTGGCTCCTCGGCCGTATCGACGACGTGATGAACGTCGCCGGCCATCGGCTCTCCACCTTCGAGATCGAGTCTGCTCTGGTGGATGACGATCGGGTCGCCGAGGCGGCCGTCGTTTCCAAGCCGCACGAGATCAAGGGTGAAGGCATCGTGGCCTTCGTGACGTTGAAGGCCGGCATCGAAGGCAGCGCCGACGTCCTGGCGGGGCTCCGCGAGCATGTGGCCAAGGTGATCGGGCCGATCGCGAAGCCCGACGAGATCATCTTCACGCCCGATCTGCCGAAGACGCGCAGCGGCAAGATCATGCGGCGCTTGCTCCGTGACGTCGCGCGGGGGAACAGCCTCGGTGACGTGACCACGCTCGCGAACGCCGAGATCGTGCAGCAGATCAACGAGCAGGTCGTCTCTGGGGCGGGCGAAGGGTGAGCCTCTTCGATCAAGGACCCCTGCTGACCGGTGGGGCCGCCGAGCTCTTCGCCGCGGCGCGTGTCGCCTACCTGGGGACCGTGGGACGCGGCGGAGAGCCGCATGTGGTGCCGGTGTCGCCGGTGCTGGACCTTGACCGGGTGGTCCTCGCGACCGAGTTCGCGACGGTGAAGGTGCGCAACATCCGCGAGAACCCGCAGGTCTCGATCACGGTGGACGAGTACCACGAGGATTGGGATCGGTTGCGCGCGGTGATGGTGTTCGGCCAGGCGCAGATCATCGAGTCGGGGTATGAGTGGGAGCGGATCAAGAACCTCCTCGAGGAGAAGTACCCGCAGTACCCCGAGCAGTCGCCCATCGTGCCCGGCACGTCCGTGATGCTGGACATCCGCGTGGACCGCATCGTGACCTGGGGGTTCTGAGCTCGGCGAGGGTCAACCGTGCCGCGCGAAGAAGTCCAGCACGGCCTGCAGGTGGCGGACCTGGTCCTCCATGGCGTTCGCGTGGTGACCCGCAGGGTAGGTGTGAACCTGCACCTCGACGCCGTTGGCGCGAACCGCGTCGACCCACGGAGTGACGCCCTCGATCGGGCACCGAGGATCGTGTTCTCCCGCCACCACGATGATCGGCGCCGTGACGGTCTCCACGTACGTCATCGGGTTCGATCGCCGGTAGGCGTCGGGCACCTCCTCCGGGTGACCGCCGTAGACCGCGACGTCCCACGCTTGGAGTTCGGGCGCCGACGCATGGTGGGCGGCGACGAACTCGCCCGCAGGGATGCCGGCGAAGATGGCACGCCATCGCTTCGGGTTGACCCCGGCGTTGAAACAGGCCAGGCACCCTCCCCAGGACCAGCCGCTCCAGAAGATGCGGTCGGGATCGGCGACTCCCTGCGCGATGAGTTCGTCGAGCACCGCCATGAGATCTTCGGACTCGCAGTGGCACACGTCACCGACGAGCGCCTCGCGGAACGCGACGCCGTAGCCGGTCGAGCCTCGGTAGTTGGGCAGGGCGACCGCGTAGCCCTCGTCGACGTAGGCGAGCGCCTCGGCATCCCACGCGTGGCGTTCGTGCCACTCGGGGCCGCCGTGAACCGAAAGCACCAGGGGGAACGGGCCCTCGCCGTCGGGCGTGACGAGCAGCGTATGGATCCGGTCGCCGCGTGCGTTCGTGGTCCACACATCGCGAAGGGGTCGCCCCTCGGGGACCTCGGGATCCGGGCTCGCGATCGCCACCGCCCCTGACGCGTCGACCGTGCGATGCGCAGCCGCCCCGTCGCTCGCGCGGAGCCATGCCTCGCCTCCGGGCCGCAGCCGGGCGTCCTCGATGTCACCACCGGGGTCGGCGACGAGCGTGCGTTCGCCGGTCGGATGGCGCCGGTAGAGCTGAGCGCGTGCTTCGAACTCATGGCGCACCAACAGATCGCCATCCGCGTACCACTGCACTGGGTACACATCACCGGGGAGATCGACGTCGAGGTCGAAGCGCTCGCGGCTGCCGGCGTCCCAGACCGACGGCCGGGCACGGTCGGCGAGTTCGTTCGTGAAGGCGAAGCGGGTCCCGTCCTCGGACCAGGGTCCTGCCTCGAGCCGCCGAGGCTGGTCATCGATGTCCGCGATCGCCGCTCCCGTTGCCGTCTCGACGATGCGGAGCGCGGGACGCAGGATGTCGCCGTGCTCGGTGTGGCGGATGACGGCGAAACGGCCGTCCGGCGACAGGCCGCCGAGACCGTCGGGCCACTCCGAGCCCACGCCCGCGGGCGTCGTAGAGGCGTAGAGCACGGTCGCGCTCTCGCCGTCGACCAGGTAGATCCGGTACTCGCCGGCGACCTCGAGGCCTGCGACCGAACGCCCACCGGGTGCCATCGCCATACCGAGGGACCACCCGGTCGGGAGCGCCGGGAAGAGGGGTTCGATCGTTCCCCCCTCGAAGGGCTGGGCCACCCACCTGCCCGTCTCTTCACCGGAGTCGTCCTGGAACCACGCGATACGGCCGTCGGGGAGCGCCCGGGCGCTCTCCACACCCACCGGCTCATCGCTCGCCTGGCGCCACGTGCCGGTGTCCAAGTCGTGCGCCCAGACCTGCCACGCGCCGCTGCGGTTCGTCACGATGGCGAGCCGGTCGGGCGAGGCGTCAGCCCACGTCGGGAAGCCGAGCCTCGTCGCCGTGAACCGGCGGACCCACGCGGGCGCATCCGACATGCGCAGCATGCTAGTGGCTCGGCCGCCTGACCTGAGGCCCCGTTCGGAAAGGAGAGCGTCTCCGCAGCTCTGTGGGTCGCGGGATGGGGCTTCGCCGGCGTACTCCACTTTCGTGTTCGCAGGCCCCCCATCCGTGGTCGTCGCTTCGCGGGGCTGACCCTCCAGGCTTGCCACTCCCGCCCGGCCGGGGCTACCATCATTAGCACTCACACCTGTCGAGTGCTAGCAGTCGACAGCCCAGGCTGAGGATCCGACCCAAGGAGGAGGTTCGAGGAGATGGCACCGAAGCTCATCTCGTTCGACGAGGACGCGCGGCGTGCGCTCGAGCGCGGTATGGACCAGCTCGCCAACGCCGTGAAGATCACGCTCGGTCCCAAGGGCCGCAACGTGGTCCTCGAGAAGAAGTGGGGAGCCCCCACGATCACCAACGACGGCGTCTCGATCGCCAAGGAGATCGAGCTCGACGATCCGATCGAAAGCATCGGGGCCGAGCTCGTGAAGGAAGTCGCCAAGAAGACCGACGACGTCGCCGGCGACGGGACCACCACCGCGACGCTCCTCGCCCAGGCGATCGTGAAGGAAGGCCTTCGCAACGTCGCCGCCGGCGCCAACCCGATGGGTCTCAAACGCGGCATCGAGCGCGCCGTGGAGCTCGCCGTCGAGCGCATCCAGACCGTGGCCAAGGACGTCGACGCCAAGGAAGAGATCGCCCAGGTCGGCGCCATCTCCGCGGCCGACCCCGAGATCGGCGAGAAGATCGCCGAGGCCGTCGACAAGGTCGGCAAGGACGGAGTCATCACCGTCGAGGAGTCCAACACCTTCGGCATGGAGCTCGAGTTCACCGAAGGGATGCGGTTCGACAAGGGCTACATCTCACCGTACTTCGTCACCGACCCCGAGCGGATGGAAGCGGTGCTCGAGGAGCCCTACATCCTGATCGCGAACTCCAAGATCTCTGCGGTCAAGGACATGCTCCCCGTGCTGGAGAAGGTCATGCAGACCGGTAAGCCCGTCCTGGTGCTCGCCGAGGACGTCGAGGGCGAAGCCCTGGCGACCCTGGTCGTCAATAAGATCCGCGGGACGTTCCGCAGCGCCGCCGTCAAGGCCCCCGGGTTCGGTGACCGCCGCAAGGCCATGCTCCAGGACATCGCGATCTTGGCGGGTGCGACCGTGATCTCCGAGGAGGTCGGGCTCAAGCTCGAGAACGCGACGATCGACCTGCTCGGCACCGCTCGCAAGGTGGTCGTCACCAAGGACGAAACCACGATCGTCGAGGGAGCCGGCAAGGACGAGGACATCACCGGCCGGATCAATCAGATCAAGGCCGAGATCGAGAAGACGGACTCCGACTACGACCGCGAGAAGCTTCAGGAGCGCTTGGCCAAACTTTCGGGCGGTGTCGCTGTCATCAAGGTCGGCGCGGCCACCGAGGTCGAGCTCAAGGAGAAGAAGCACCGGATCGAGGACGCCGTGCAGTCCACGAAGGCGGCCGTCGAGGAGGGCATCGTGCCCGGTGGTGGCGTAGCCCTGCTGAACGCACAGGCTGCCCTGGACAAGGTGGACCTCGAGGGCGACGAGCTCACGGGCGCCATGATCGTGCGCCGCGCATTGGAAGAGCCGATCAAGCAGATCGCTCAGAACGCCGGCCTCGAGGGCGGCGTGGTCGTCGAGAAGGTCCGCGCTCTCCCCGAGGGCCAAGGTCTGAACGCGGCCACCGGTGAGTACGGAGACATGCTCGAGTTCGGCATCGTCGACCCTGCGAAGGTGACGCGTTCTGCGCTGCAGAACGCGGCCTCGATCGCGGCGTTGTTCCTCACGACCGAGGCGGTCGTGGCCGAGAAGCCGGAGAAGACCCCCGCCATGCCTGGCGGTGGCGGCATGCCCGGCGGAGACATGGACTTCTAGTCCAGTCACCGCATGCGATCCCTCGAACGGGGCCCTCCGGGGCCCCGTTCGCGTTCCCCGTTCGGCCAGCGCGTTGCGGGCTCGGTCCTCGCCTGGAAGGATCGCCCTCGTGGGCAGAGGTGAAGGTGACACCGCGACGTCCCTGAAGGCGGTGCTCCGCGACGCGAGCCTTCGTCGCGTGCTGCTCGCTTTCGCGGTCTACCGCCCCGCCGAATCCGCGACGTGGATCGCGATCCTCGTCTACGCCTACGAGCGAGGAGGGACGGGTGAGATGGGCACGGCCGCTCTCGTGATGCTCGTGCCCACCGCGCTCCTCGCGCCGTTCGTATCCCAGCTCGGTGACCGCATGCACCGCGAGCGGGCGCTCGCGCTCGGCTACCTGACCCAGGGCGTGATGAATGGTGCGACGGCCGCCGCCTTGGCCGTGGCACTGCCACGCCCGGTCGTCTATGCAGTCGCTGCGTTGGCGTCGGTTGCCATGACGATGACGCGGCCTTCCCACCTCTCGATCCTCCCGGAATTGGCGGAGACCCCTGCGCAGCTGACCGCGGCGAACGCGCTCTCGAGCACGCTCGAGGGGTTGGCCATCTTCATCGGTCCGCTGTTGGCCGGGCTGATGTTGGCCGTCTCCGGGCCGGCGCTGGTCTACGGCGTGGCGTCGGGTGGGCTCGTAGCGGTCGGCATCCTGATGCTGGCGGTCCACGCGCGCGCGCGCATCACGGAGGGGCACACGGCCCGGGTCGGAGGAGCCCTCGAGGGCTTCCGTGAGCTTCGCCGCCGCCCGGGAGCCCGCTTGCTGCTCGGGTTCGTCGCCGGTCAGACGGTCGTGATCGGCGCCCTCGACGTCCTCACCGTGGTCCTCGCGTTCGGGGTCTTGGCGATGGGACCCTCCGGTCCGGGCGTTTTGTCCGCCGCCATCGGGGTGGGTGGGCTCCTGGGCGCGGCCGCCACCGTGACGTTGATCGGACGGGAGCGGCTGGCGTCTCCGTTCACCTTGGGCGTGATCGGGATCGGGGTCCCGATCGCGCTCGTGGCGTTCGCGAGCGGCCCGGTGGTCGCCATCGTGCTCCTGGGCGCGGCGGGCATCGGCAAGAGTTTCTTCGACGTGACCGCGCGCACGTTGCTCCAGCGCAGCGTCGATGACGACGTGCTCGCGCGGGTCTTCGGTGTGCAAGAGGGGCTCAGCATGGCCGCCCTCGCGGTCGGCTCGGTGGTGACCCCCGCGTTGGTGACGTGGGTAGGCCCCGACACCACGTTCATGATCGCGGGTCTGTGGCTCCCGGTGGCGGCGCTGCTCGTGCTGCACCGGATACGCAAGGTCGATCGCGAGGCGGTGGTCGCTGACCCTGCTCATATCGCGCTCCTGCGCGGTACCGCGCTCTTCGGACCGCTCGGCCCCGCCGCTCTCGAGCGCGTGGCGCGCCACCTCGTCAGGGCCGACGTGGGCGCGGAGACCGTCGTCATCCGTGAGGGGGAACCGGGTGACCGCTTCTACTTGATCGCGGAGGGATCGCTCAGGGTCTCGCGCGGCGGCACGGAGCTCGCCATCCTCGGACCGGGCGACTATGCGGGCGAGATCGCGCTCTTGCGAGACGTGCCACGGACGGCGAGCGTGACGGCCACGGTCCCGACCACGCTCCTGGCGCTTGACCGCGAACACTTCCTCTCGGCGGTGACGGGGTCGCCGGCCGGGGCCGTGCTGGCCGTCGAGGTGGATCGACGTCTCGCCGAGCATGGTGATGGCGGTGGGTGAAGCAGCGCAACCCTGTCCGACCATCCTCCGAGGCGATCCGTGAGCGGGCTGGCCGGCACCGTGCAGGTGTATCGGACAGTTCTGGGGAGTGCCACGACGGACCTCGAGCTGCTGGTGCTGGAGCGAGACGACTTCTTGGACGCCGTCACAGGCTCACGGAGGAGCGGGCGCGCTGCCGACGCCGCGATCGACCGTCGGTTAGCCGAGCTCGGCGAGGATCACGGATGATCGAGCATCATGAGCGGATCCGGTGGTCCGACGTCGACTCGTACGGTCACGTCAACAACGCGGTGTACCTCAACTACCT
>JBKJXU010000020.1:0-8986 GCA_046716145.1 Actinomycetota bacterium | reverse complement strand
ACACCTACGAGGCCGACATCCTGGTGGTGGCCCTGGGCGCCGACTACGACCTCGCCGCCACGCCGGGCCTGGCCGAGAACGGTAACGAGTTCTACACCGTCGCTGGAGCCGAGACCCTGCGTGCGTCGCTCCCGTCCTTCGCAGCCGGCACCGCGATCGTCGGCGTGTGCGGCGCCCCGTTCAAATGCCCGCCGGCACCGAGCGAGGCGGCGCTCCTGCTCGATGAGTTCCTGCGCGGGCGTGGCGTCCGCGATGCCGTCCGGATCCAGGTCGTGATCCCCTTCGGTATCCCGATCCCGCCCTCACCCGAGACCTCGCAGGCCATCCTCGCGGCGTTCGCCGAGCGGGGCATCGAGTTCGTGCCCGACCGCCGGGTCAGCGCGCTGGAGGGCGGGGAGGCCGTGCTCGACGACGGCCGTCGCCTGCCATATGACCTGTTCCTCGGCGTCCCCGTGCACCGCGCCCCGGCCGTGATCGAAGACTCGGGACTCGCGGTGAGCGGCTGGATCGCCGTGGAGCCGACGACGCTCGCGACACGGTTCCCGGGCGTCTACGCGGTGGGTGACGTGACGAGCGTCGGCACACCGAAGGCAGGCGTGTTCGCCGAGGACCAGGCGGGCGTGGTGGCCGACCAGCTGATCGCACGGATCCGGGGTGGGAACGAGCCGCCGGGCTACGACGGCACCGGCTCGTGCTGGATCGAGTTCGGCGGCGGCGGGGTGGCGCGCGTCGACGTGGACTTCTTCTCTACGCCCGGCCGTCCGACCGGCACGTTCACGGCTCCATCGGTGCAGACCGCGGCAGAGAAGGCCGAGTTCGCCTCCACACGGGCGGCCCGCTGGTTCGGCCCCTGATCCATGGCGGGCCGAGAGCGCGATCGAGCCCACCCCACAGAGAGCGCGGATGCCGATCCGAGACCCCGGGCGTAGGCTCGTGTCATCAGGGGGCGGAACCCTTCCGCCCAAGGAGAAGGAGGCGCACATGGGAGCCATCGCCGTGCCGATCATGCCGGGTCAACTCGAGGGCTGGGAGGCGTGGATCGCGGAATTGAACGGTCCCCGCAAGGCCGAGTTCGACGATATGAACCAGCGCCACGGCCTCACGAGCCACCGTGCGTGGCTGCAGCAAACCCCTGACGGCCAGATGGTGATCGCGGTGCACGACGGCCCCGGAGCCGAGGAGTTCATGGGCAAGCTGGCGTCCTCGGAGAACGAGTTCGACGTCTGGTTCCGTGGGAACATCGAGCGGGTGCACGGCCTGGACTTCTCCGCACCACCGCCTCCGCCCGCCGAGCAGCGCCTGTAGTGGCCAAGGTCGACCCCGCGCCGGGCTTCCCCTCGAACGACGTCCTGCTCCACGAGGTGCTCGCGACGCTCCGGGACCACCCCGGCGGCGTCGACGAGGACGCGCTCGATCGGGAGATCTCGGTTCGGACACACCACGAACACCTGCTGGCAGAAGACGGCAAGGGACGGAAGGTACTCAGCGGTGGAGTTTCCTTCTGCCTGCAGATCCTCGCCCGCGAGCAGCTCGCGATGCAGGCGAACGACCGCTGGCGAGCGAGCGCCGCCGGCCTGGCCGCAGACGTGTCCACCGTGGCCGCAGCCTGGGAGCGGGAGGAGACCAGAACGGGCCCATCGGCCTTGATCCAGGGGGCGCTCGAGAACTTCTTCCCGGAGTGAGCAGGCCTCTCGCGGTCGCGGCTCCTCGGGATCGCGGATGGCGGCGGCCCCCCGTGACATAGTCCGCCGGTGACCGACGAACCGGGACGTCTGCGCGAGTCCCTGGCTTCGTTCCGGGCGGTCTTCGCGAACCCCAACCTGCGGCGCCTCCAACTCGCGTGGGCCGGCAGCAGCCTTGGCACCTGGGCCTACGGCATCGCGCTCGCCGTGTTCGCCTACGAGCGGGGAGGGGCGGTGGCGGTGGGCCTGGTCGGGGTGGTCCGCTGGATCCCCGCCGCGATCGTGGCGCCGTTCATGGGTGTCCTGGGCGACCGCTACCCGCGCCGACGCGTGATGATCGCCTCGGACCTGGGCCGCGTCGTGGTCATCGGCCTCGCGGCGGGCGCGATCGTCGCGGACCTACCCGTGGGCGTCGTGTTCGGCCTCGCCGCAGCCGGCGTCATCGTCTCCACGGCCTTCCGCCCCGCGCAGGCCGCGATCATCCCCCGCCTGGCGACCACCCCGCAGGAGCTCGCCGCCTCCAACGTCGTGTCGAGTTCCATCGAGGCGAGCGGCATCTTCGCTGGACCGGCGATCGGCGGCGTCATCTTGGCGATCAGCGGCCCCGCCGCGGTCTTCACGGTTTCAGCGCTCATGTTCGCCTGGTCCGCAGCTCTGATCGCGCGGATCGACACGACGGACGACGTCCCCACGCCGCACGTGGGCGAGAACCCACCGACCTTCGGCGACCGGATCGGCGCCGGGTTCCGCGCGATCCTCGGTGACCGGGACACGCGGCTGTTGATCGGTCTGTTCAGTTCGCAGACGGTGGTGGCGGGCGCGCTCAGCGTGCTGTCGGTGGTGATGGCGAAGGAACTGCTCGGCCGCGGCGACGCGTGGGTCGGGATCTTGTCGGCCTCACTCGGCGTGGGCGGCATCGTGGGCGCGGTCGTTTCCGCGGCACGCGTCGGACGGAACCGGCTGGCGTTGGACTTCGGCGCGGGGGTCGCGTTGTGGGGGATCCCGCTGATCGCCGTGGGTCTCGTGCCGGAGCCGATCGTCGCGATCGCGGCCATGGCGGCGATCGGGGTCGGGAACACGATGGTGGACGTGGCCGGGGACACGCTCTTACAGCGGAGCGTCCCCGACGAGGTGCTCGCGCGTGTGTTCGGCGTGCTCGAGACGCTGATCTTGCTGACGGTGGCGGCGGGCGCGATCGTGGCGCCGGCGTTGGTGTCCTCGATCGGCGCCCGCGGCGCGTTGATCGTCACCGGTGCTTTCCTCCCGGTGGTGGTCGCGCTCCGGTGGCGCCGGCTGGTGTCGCTCGACCGCGGCGCGACCGTCCCCGAGCGTGACGTCGCGCTGCTCCGCGCCCTCCCCTTCTTCTCGCCGCTGCCCGAAGCGGTGATCGAGCACCTGGCCGGACGTCTTCAGCCCGTGCGGCTCCCGGCGGGCTCGCACGTCTTCGCCCAAGGCGACCGGGGCGACCGGTTCTACGTGGTGGCCGAGGGGCACGTGCGGATCGTCAAGGACGGCGAGCCGGTGGCCGAGTTCGGTCTCGGTGGCGCGTTCGGTGAGATCGCCCTGCTGCACGACGTGCCGCGCACCGCGGGCGCCACCGCGATCGACGACGTGCAACTGCTCGCCCTGGAAGGTGACGACTTCATCGCAGCGGTCACCGGGCACGCGCCGAGCCTGGAGGCGGCGGACGCGGTCGTCCGCTCCTACGGGTTCTCCAACCTTCCCCGCTGAGTCGCCCTGGATGTGACGGCCATGACCACGGGATGGACCATATGGTAGATAATATGGCATCATGTCCACCATGGCGCGGAAGCAGGTGCTCGTCCAGCTCGACGACACGCAGGTAGCCGCGCTCGACCGGCTGGCTGCGGCCTCCAACGACAACCGGAGCGCACTCATCCGCAGCGCGATCGACCTCTATGTCCGGGCGCTGCACGAAGCGTTGGCCGACGTTCGCTACGCCGAGGCCTACGCACTTACGCCCGAAGACCCGGCCGCGCTCGCGGGCCTGCGCGCGATCGCGTCCTGGCCCGAGGACTGAGCCCTGCGCCGCGGCGACATCTACCTGGCGGCGCTGCCCGATCCGATCGGGCGTCGGCCGGTGTTGATCGTGACACGCACCCCCGCGATCGCGGTGAGGACGGCCATCACCGTGGCCCCCGTGACGCGCACGATCCGCGGGATCGCCAGCGAAGTCCCACTCGGTCGTGACCATGGGCTCCGAGCGCGGTCGGTGGCGAACTGCGACTCGCTCCAGACCATACCCACAGATGTCTTGGGCGCGCGTCGGATCGGGCGGCTCCGCGCCGAAGAGGTGCCGGCGTTGGACACCGCGCTCCGCTACTCGCTCGGGATCCGGACCTAGTCCTCGGCCGCATGCTCCGGGCGCTGAATGAAGCGCAGGATGACCACTCCTCCTCGGATCCGAGGTGCCTGCGGACGATCCCCTCTCGCCTTCCCTGCGGTGAAGTGCCACACTCGTCCCCGCCATGAGGGGGGCTCCCGAAGCCCGACCCACCCGGATGCGCGCTCGCGATCTGGTGGCCGCGACGCCCGACACGCGCGACCGCTACATCGATCTGCTGCGCGTGGTCTCCATCGGGGTCGTGGTCCTGGGCCACTGGACGATCGCGGTCCTCGGCTACCGCGACGGGAAGTTCACCGGCTCGAACCTGTTGGAGCTCGACCCGAACCTGCAGATCATCACGTGGGTGTTCCAGGTGATGCCGCTGTTCTTCATCGTCGGCGGCTTCACGAACGGAACCTCGTGGATCTCGGCGTCGGGCCGGGGCACCTCCTATGCCGATTGGCTCCGCGGGCGCTGCGCGCGACTGATCCGGCCGGCGCTGTGGTTCGTCGGGTTCTGGACCGTGCTGCCGGTGGCGGGGGTGGCCACCGGGATCCTCCCCAGCGGGCTCGCACGAACAGGCGGCGTCGAGGTCTCACTGCCGCTGTGGTTCCTCGCCGTCTTCCTGGCGAGCATGATCGCGATCCCGCCGCTCGCGTGGGTGCACAGGCGGCTCGGCCCATGGACGATCGCGGTGTTGGTCGCCGGCACGCTCGTGATCGATGTCGCACGCTACGGCCTGGACACCGGCATCCTCGGCGCGGCGAACTACGCGTTCGTGTGGCTGGGCGTGATGGAGCTCGGGTTCCTGTGGGCCGATGGTGCGCTCCGGCGACCGGCATGGCTGCCCGCGACGATGGCGGCGGGCGGTCTCGCGGCGATGGGAACGCTGGTCGCGTGGTTCGACTACCCCGTCTCGATGATCGCCCTCGCGCATGCGCCGAGGAACAACGTGCAACCCCCGACGCTGGCGCTGCTCTCGCTCGCGGTGTGGCAGTGCGGCGCCACCCTGCTGTTCCAAGACGCCGCGAACCGCTGGCTGGCCCGCCCGAAGGTGTGGCTGGCGGTGGTCGTCGCCAACTCGATGGTGATGACGTTCTACCTGTGGAACATGACGGCGGTCGTCCTGGCCGCGGTGGCGTTGTTCCCGACCGGGATCGCGCCGCAGCCCGAGCCGCTCGGCACCGCGTGGTGGCTGCTGCGCCCGGCGTGGTGGGTCGTCTGCGCGATCTGCCTGGCGCCGTTCCTCCTGGGGTTCCGGTGGGCGGAACGCCCCGCCGCGGCTCCGGCGCCTGCGCGCCCGGGTCTCCTGGGTGTGGTCGTGTCGATCGTCGGTGCGATGGCCGCCGCGGCCGGGCTGGCTGTCTTGGCCGCGAACGCGTTCCCCGTTCCCGGCGAGGTGGCGCTCTGGCCGGGCGTCGGGGTGGGGTGCCTCGTAGCCGGCGCGGTGCTGCTGCGGGTCGATCCGTTCGGGCCGCGGCGCGCCTCTGCCGCGTAGAGCCCGCATAAGCCTCAAACGGACATCTGCACGACCTCGCCGGTGGTGCTCGATCCGAGGAGACGGATCACCTCGCGGGCTACGCGCGCGACCTCGACCACAGGCTCTTCTCCTGCACGAAGCGACGCGGTCACCTCGTCGGGCACGTAACGATCGAGCCACGGGGTATCCATCCATCCCGGCGCCACCGCGTGCACCCGTACCTGCGGGGCGAGAGAGGCCGCGAGCACCCGCGTGAGCGCCACGAGCCCGACCTTCGAGATCACGTACGGCACCGACGAGCCCTCCAGGTGGAACGCGGCGTCGGAGGCCACGTTGACGACCGCGCCCGCGCCTCGTGCCCGCATGCCCGGCACCACCGCACGCACGCAGTTCCACGCACCGATGAGGTTGACCCCGAGGATCCGCTCCCAGTCCTCGGCGTCGACGCCGGCCAGGTCCTCCGGTGCGGCGTACACGGTGACGCCGGCGTTGTTCACGAGCAGGTCCACGGGCCCACCGAGCCGTTCCTCGACCTCGAGCACCATCGCCGCGACCTGGGCCTCATCGCGAACGTCGGCGCGCACCGCAACGGCGGCGGACCCGAGCACGGCCGCGAGTGCCTCGGCCGCCTGCACCGACCGCGAATAGTTGATGCCGACGCGCGCGCCCTCAGCGACAAGCTGCCGGCAGACCTCGGCCCCCAGGCCGGTGCCGCCGCCCGTGACGATCGCGACGCGACCCTGCAGATCATCAGACATCGACGGGAGCCTAACGAGTGACCGATCCGCCCTCACACGGAGGGCACGTTGCGGGTCGTTCAGCCGGGCTTGAACGCAGGGAGGCCGTCGTCGGCGGCGGAGAGCACCGCAGACTCCGCACCGATCAGGCCCGCGAGCGTCGCCGAGACGCGGTTCATGCCGTCGCGGTCCCAGGACTCCACGGCGTCGGCGACCCGGCCTTCGGCATCCACGACGACCACGGTGGGCGCCGAGGAGATGCCGTAGGCGTTCGAAGCTTCGTAGGGGGCGAGGTCGCTGACCTGGGGGAACGTCCAGCGGTGACTGCCGCCGAACGTATCGAGCACCTCCGCGGGATCCTGGCCCACCGCCACCACGGCGCCCGGGTAAGCGTCGCCCAGGCGCGCCAGCGCGGGACCGGCCATCGCCGTGACCGAGCAGGATGCCTTGTAGAAGACGAGTGCGTGGGGGCTACCCACATCGAGGCCCTGGATCGCCGGAGCCAGGTCGCCGTTCTGGATGATCATCCCGACCTATCGTAGGGGACCTACAGGGATGCCACGGCGCGGGCGGCCTCAACGGGGCCACCTTCCAAGATCCTGATCCCCATCCGCTCGGCATCGGCGACATCCACCGACCCCGCGACCGCGACCGGCGCGATCGCGTGCAAAGCTCTGATCGCATCTTCGTGTTGGCGAACCGCCGTCGCATCTGCGACCGAGAGGACGACCAAGGTCGGGGTCTGCCGCCGCGCCACGTCCTCCAACGTCGCGAAGGGCGTGTCCGCCCCGAGATAGGACACTCGCCACCCCTGACGAGCGATCGCGACGCCGAAGGCGATCAGCCCCAGTTCGTGCTCCTCGCCAGGCGGGCACGCCAGCACCACGAGCGGCCCGGCCCCGGCACCCCACCCGCGGCCGAACCCGAGCATCCGCCCACGCAGGATGTTCGAGGCGAAGTGCTCCTGGGCCACCGATGCCTCGCCGGAGACCCATCGCTCGCCCAGCCGGTGCAGGTAGGGCAGCACCACGTCCTGCAGGACCGCCTCCACCGAGAACGCGCCTAGCGAACGGTCGAGCACGGCATGCGCCGCCTCCCCGTTGAAGCCGTCGAGGGCCGTCTCCAGCTCGGCGGCGAGAGCGGGAACGAGCGGACCGGCCTGCGGTCCAGGGGAGGCGAGGGCTCGGCGGGCGGCCTCGGACGCCGACAGGCCCTCGCGCATCAACGCCGTGACCCGAAGGACGCGCGCTTCGTCATCGTCCGCATAGAGCCGGAAACCCCCGCTGGAGCGCGACGGCCGGAGCAATCCATAGCGCTGCTCCCACGCCCGCAACAGTTCTGGCGACACGCCCGTCCGCCGGGCCAGCTCACCGATCCGTAGGTAGCCCCGTGCCTCCTCCATATCGACGACACCGTACAGCATCTCGACATAACACTCAACAAACCTTTGACGTTTCCTCGGGGGATTCCCTACACTCACCCTCGACAGACACTCGACAAGGAGCAGCTGATGCCGACCACCGAGATCGCCGGGTTGCGCCGCTTCAACCTCGCCATGGGCGGCTTGCACCTGGTGCAGTCGATCGCGATCTGCTCCTCTCGACAGGTTTCGCACTGCCGGTCACCGCCTCGTTCCTGCAGATGCGCGGCGGCTCACTCAACCCGGTCACCCGGACGCTCTTCGAGGTCCCCATCGGACCCGCCGTGGCGCTGTTCCTGCTCCTTTCCGCGATCGCACACGTCGCGGTCGCCTCTCCCGCGGGCAGCCGCCGCTACGCAGCGGACCTCGCGCGGGGCATGAACCGGGCCCGATGGGTCGAGTACGCGGCGAGCTCGTCGGTCATGATCGTCGTGATCGCGATGCTCGTGGGGATCTACGACGTCGCCTCGCTCCTGCTGATCTTCGCGCTCAACGCCTCGATGATCTTCTTCGGCTGGGTGATGGAGGTCCACAACCAGACCACCGAGCGGACGAACTGGCTCGCCTACTGGTTCGGGGTCTTCGCCGGTGCGATGCCGTGGATCGCGATCGCTGTCTACCTGCTCGGCCCGACGGCCAGCGGTGACGAAGGTCCTCCCGGGTTCGTGTACGCGATCTTCGTGTCGCTCTTCGCATTCTTCAACGTCTTCGCGCTGAACATGGTTCTGCGATACCGCCGCGTGGGCCGTTGGAGCGACTACGTCTACGGCGAGCGCGCCTACGTCGTGCTCTCCCTCGTGGCGAAGTCGTTGCTCGCCTGGCAGGTCTTCGCCGGCACCCTTCGCCCCGCATGAGGAAGGAGACGCACATGGAGCTCACGCAACAGATCTACCGGGCCTCGTCGTTCCGTCCGGGTCTCCGCCCGAGCCGCACATGGTCGGCCGGTCGGGTGTGTGACGTGCCGGGGTGCGGTACCCACCTGTCGATCTACAACCGCATCACCCGCTGCTCGGTGCACGAGGAGACGCGGACCTACACGGTGCGGGGCCGGCGCCGACCGGCTGAGCGGAGGAGGTGATGACCTGAGCATCCGCTGATCCGCGAACCGAAGTGCTCGATCGACCAACGATCCCTAAGGAGGGAACACCGATGAAGATCCGACCGATCGGACTCGTCGCCGCGATCGCGGTGGCGGGGTCCCTGTTGGCACTGCCGGCATCAGCCGCCGCCGCCGCAACCGTGGATGTCGTCCACGGCATCCCTGGAGTGGCCGTCAACGTGTGCGTCGATGGCACGAGCGTGGCCGACGACTTCCGCTAC
>JBKJXU010000019.1:0-6841 GCA_046716145.1 Actinomycetota bacterium | reverse complement strand
AGACGAGACCGTTCCTCTTCCGCCGCCGCCTGTTCCTCGGTCATCTGTCCGAGGGTGGTGCGCAGAACCTCCCCCTCTTGGATCGTTCGGACGAGCTCGCTCCGGGCGCCGTCGCGCTCCAGGATCGTGATCGCGAGCGTTTCGTTCACCTCGGCGTGGGTCGCGCGGAGCTCCTCGAGTGCCTCCTCGGCGCGGGCTCCTCGGTCGGCGTCCTGGCCGAGTTCGGTCAGCCGGACGCCGGCGTCCGCGAGGAGCAGCTCTATCGATGCGGCGTGCGCGGCGGCTCGTTCGGCGCGGCGCGCCGCGTGGGTCAGATCGCTCTTCAGCTCGGTGATGCGGCTGGCGAACTCAAGCAGTTCCTCGGGATCGCGGGGTGGTCCTGCGGCGCCGGCGCCCCGAAGAACTTCCAGTTCGGCGACCCGCTCCGCCAGCACACGCTGGAGTGCCATCGATGCATCCACGTCACGCGACCCGGCGGCCTCGGCCTGGTCGAACCGCTCGTCGTGGTCCGTCATCGAGCGCGCGAACGAGTCGAGCCCAGCGCCCTCGGTATCCGGGACCGCCGGTTCATCCTCGCCCCGGCGCGGCTCTTCGTCTGCGCGCATGTCCTCGACGTCCGTCCTTGTATCTCGATGACCGTGGATACCCCCTGATACACGATGATGATCGGAGGCCACCCCCCGTAGCTCTCTCTTCGTCCCGATCGCCCTAGGTCTTGAGCCGAGCCGTCGGAGCCCTCTCAGGGCCTTGCGTCGCCGAGACGAAGTGCCTTGTCAGCGTCGAGTGGGGCCTGCTCGCGGTGTTCGGGTTGCGACGGAGAGATACCCGCGGGGTAGGAGCAGGCCGTGGGCAGTTCTGGGGGCGCGGGCGCCCGGAGGTGGGCCGCCTGGGAGTGTTCGAAACCATCATCGGGATGATGACACTCGCACCGAACTCGACCTGAGCCGGACCAGCCGGTCGGGTACGCTCGGGTCCGTGGAGCCGAAGTATCTGATCCGCACCTTCGGGTGCCAGATGAACGAGCACGATTCCGAGCGGATCGGGGGCGTCCTCATGGCCGACGGGATGGTCCCCACGGACGACGTGGAGGACGCCCAGGTGATCGTGCTCAACACGTGCGCGATCCGCGAGAACGCCGACAACAAGCTCTACGGCAACCTGGGGCACCTGAAGCCGGTCAAGGATCGCAACCCCGGGCTCAAGATCGTGGTGGCGGGGTGCCTCGCGCAGAAGGATCAGGGACTCATCCAGCGAAAGGCCCCGTGGGTCGACGTCGTGATCGGGACACACGCCCTTCCCCACCTGCTGGACCTGATGCGCCGTTCGGAGACCGAAGGCGCACAGATGGACGTGCAGGAGTACACCGAGGTCTTCGCGAGCGCGTTCCCGGCCGCTCGCCAGGACCCCTTCCGGGCGTGGGTGTCCATCGCCCCTGGATGTGACAACGCGTGCACGTTCTGCATCGTGCCGTTGGTCCGCGGACCTCAGCGATCCCGTTCGATGGGCGACATCCTGGCCGAGGTACAGGGCCTCGTCGCGCAGGGCATCGTCGAGGTCACGTTGCTGGGGCAGAACGTGAACACCTACGGGCGTGACGTCACGGTCCCGGGGTCGTCACGGCGCCCTCTGTTCGCCGACCTGCTGCGGCTGGTCAACGGGGTTGACGGCCTGCGGCGGATCCGGTTCACCTCACCGCACCCGCACGACTTCACCCCCGACGTGATCGACGCGATGGCGGGGAGCGAGAAGGTCTGTGAGCACATCCACTTCCCGCTGCAGTCCGGGTCCGACGCCGTGCTGCAAGCGATGCAGCGCTCGTATCGCCGCGCTCGGTATCTCGATTGGCTCGGTCAGATCCGGGCGGCGATCCCCGGCATCGCCGTGTCCACGGACATCATCGTCGGCTTCCCCGGGGAGACGGAGCAGGACTTCGCCCAGACGCTCGAGGTCGTCGGGCAGGCTCGTTTCGACAGCGCGTACATGTTCCAGTACTCCCCGCGGCCCGGGACGCGCGCCGCAACGATGGATGATCAGATCCCGAAGGCCGTCGTGCAGGAGCGGTTCGACCGGCTCATGGCGCTGCAGGAGCGGCACACCATGGCGGGGAACCGGGCCCAGGTCGGTGAGACCGTCGAGGTGCTCGTGGAGGGCGAGGGCAAGCGTGGAGGCTCCACGCAAGCCCGGACGCGAACGAACCGGATCGTGCATCTGTCCGAAGCGCTCGACCCGGGCTCGTTCGTCCAGGCCAGGGTGACCGCCGCAGCCGCGCACCACCTGGTGGGCGAGGTCGTCCGCGCGCCCGTCGCCGTGTAGGAGGCCCTCGTGCTGCACGCACTCCTCGGACCGACCGCCAGCGGGAAGTCGGAGGCAGCGTTGATCCTCGCCGAAGCGAGGGGTGCGGAGATCGTCTCGGTGGACTCGATGCTCGTGTATCGAGGTATGGACCTCGGGACGGCGAAGCCCACCGTGGCGGAGCGCGCGCGGGTCCCCCACCACCTGATCGACCTGGCCGAGCCCTCCGAGCGGTTCACGGTCTCTCGTTTCCAGCGCGCCGCGCGTGACGCCCTGCACCGCGTGCGCCGGCCGCTCCTGGTGGGGGGGTCGGGTCTGTACTTCCGCGCGGTGGTCGATGACCTGTCGTTCCCGCCGGAGGACCCCGCGGTCCGCGCCGCTCTGCAGGCCGAGGCGGACGATCTTGGTGCGGAGGAGATGTACGCGCGCCTGTCCGCGACCGACCCCGTGGCGGCGACCCGGATCGAGGCGGGCAACGTTCGGCGGGTCGTCCGCGCGCTCGAGGTCACCGCGATCACCGGTGCCCCGTTCAGCTCCTTCGCGGCTGCGTGGGATCGCTATGACCCCGATCGGGTGCGCGCGGCGGGGATCCGCATCGATCGCGAGGCTCTCACGACCAGGATCGGACGGCGTGTCCAGGCGATGCTCGAGGCGGGGTGGCTGGAGGAGGTCAGCGGGCTCCTGACGCGCGGCTTCGGAGCGTGGCTCACGGCGACCCAGGCGATCGGCTACGCGGAATTGGCCCGGCACCTCGACGGTAGGCTCGAGTTGGATGAAGCTGTGGAGCAGACCGTGAGGCGGACGAAGGAGCTGGCGCGCCGGCAGATGGCGTGGTTCCGCCGCGACCCCCGCATCCGGTGGTTCGACGCCGGGGAGCAGGGCGCGCTCGAGGTCCTCGACGATGTCCGCGCGTACCTGGAGGGCGCGTGACACGGATCCTGCGCGTCGCGAAGTACCAAGCCAGCGGCAACGATTTCCTCGTGGTCGATGGTCGTGACGAACCGGCGGGGGAGCTGGACGTCCCGGCCCTCTGCGATCGCTGGACCGGCGTCGGCGCGGACGGCCTCATCCGGGTCGGGAGGGGGAACGAGGCGCCGTACCGTTTCGACCTGACGAACGCCGACGGTTCCGCCGCCGCGATGTCGGGCAACGGGATGCGGTGCTTCGCCGCGTATCTCCGAGACCAGGGTTCTGCCGACGGCTCCATCGACGTGGAGACCCCGGCGGGGACCCGGAGCGCCGCCTTCACCACCGACGGGGTGACGGTCGGTATGGGGACCCCGAACTTCACGAAGGCCGGCATCCCGATGATGGGTCCGGCCTGGGAGACGTATATGGACCAGCCGTTCGATCTGGGCGGCGGGCTGAACGTGCAGGCCAGCGCGCTGAGCATGGGCAACCCCCATCTGGTCCTGTTCGTGCCGGAAGATCCCGAGCGCTACCACGTGGAACACATCGGGCCTGCCCTGGAGAACAACGAGCGCTTCCCCGAGCGCACCAACGTCGAGTTCGCACGCGTGCGGCCCGACGGCGCGATCGACGTCCGTGTGTGGGAGCGCGGGGTGGGCGAGACGCTGGCATGCGGCACCGGCGCGTGCGCCGTGGCTGTGGCCGCGAACGAGGCGGGTCTGGCGGGGACCGAGGTCACCGTGCACTTCCGCGGGGGCCCGCTGCAGGTCGAGCGCCGCCCCGACGGTGAGGTCCTGCTCAGCGGTCCCGTCACCCACGTCTTCGACGCCACCGTGGATCTGGACTCGCTGGAGGCATCCGAGCGGTGAGCACCGCGGAACGGCTCGCCGCGCTCACGCTGTCGCTCGTGGATATCCCGAGCGTCAGCCGCGACGAAACGGCGATCGTCGACCACGTGCGGGGACTCGTCACGGGCCTCTCGGCGTTCGACCTGATCGACGACGAGGACGCCTGTTTGCTGCTCCTCCCGGCGGAGCGGCGCACCGGGGGACCGCTCGTGCTCTTCGCGGGGCACCTCGACACCGTGCCCATCGCCGGCAACGTCCCGGGCCGCCGCGAGGATGGGGTGGTCTTCGGACGGGGGTCCTCGGATCAGAAGGCGGGCGTGGCCGTCATGTTGGCCCTGCTGCAGGACATCGCGGGGGGATCGCTCGCAACGACGGTGGACGCCGGGTTCCTGTTCTTCGGGCGCGAGGAGATCGACACGAGCGCCCTCGCGCCGTGCCTGGCGCGCCACCCGGACCTGGCGCGTGAAGTCGGCGTCGCGATCGTGACCGAGCCGACGGACAACGCCCTGGAGGTCGGTTGTCTCGGCAACCTGAACGCCCGCATCACGGTCCGCGGCGTGGCCGCCCACAGCGCGCGCCCGTGGCTCGGTCACAACGCGATCCACGGTGGCGTCGAGGCGCTGGCGTCCATCGTCGACCTGCCCGTTCGTGACGTCGAGATCGAGGGGCTCATCTATCGCGAGGTCATCAACGTCACGACGATCGAGGGCGGCGTGGCCGCCAACGTGATCCCCGACACGCTCACGGCGACCGTGAATTTCCGCTACGCCCCGCATCACTCCCCCCGGGAGGCGGAAGCGCGCATCCGGGAGTTGCTGGGGCACCGCTCCGTCGACGTCCAGATCGTGAGCAACGCCGCCGGAGGCGCTGTCGCGGTGAAGAACCGGTTCGTGCAGCGCCTGCGGGCGCTCGGTGACCTGCCCGTGCGGCCGAAACAGGCATGGACCCCGGTCGCCGAGTTCGGGGAGGCCGGGATCGAAGCGGTGAACTTCGGACCGGGGGACCCGGGGTACGCTCACACCGACGACGAGCGTGTCACGGAGGCCGCGCTCGTGCGGTCCTACGAGTTGTCGTCGGCGTTGCTGAGGGAGGGTCTGTGATCGAGTTGTCACCGGCCGTGCGCGCGGTCGAGTCCTACCCGTTCGAGGAGTTGGACCGCCGCAGGGCGGCGGCGCTGGCCGACGGGCGATCCGTCATCGACTTCGGTGTCGGCGATCCCCGCGAGGAGACCCCGGCGTTCATCCGCGACGCCCTCGCCGCCGCGATCACGCCGGTCTCGTCCTATCCGCGTGCCGCCGGTCTGCCCGAACTCCGTGACGCGATCGCGGGGTGGCTGCAGCGACGGTTCGAGGTCGCGCTCGACCCGGCCACGCAGATCCTGCCCACGCTCGGCTCGAAGGAGCTCGTGTTCTCGCTGGCGCGGGCGGTGCTGGATCCCGGCTCGGGCAGGGATCTGGTGCTCACCACCGCGCCGGGCTACCCGGTCCCCGAGCGCGGCGCGCGCTACGCGGGTGGTTCGGTGCTGCGCTTGCCCCTCACCGAGGCGAACGATCTACTCCCGGATCTGGACGCGGTGGAGCCCGCGACCTGGGATCGCGCCGCGGTCCTGTGGGTGAACTACCCGAACAACCCGACCGGCGCGACGGCGCCGCTCTCGTTCTACGCCGAGGCCGCGGAGCGATGCCGCGCCCACGGGGTCCTGCTGGCATCCGACGAGGCGTACACGGAGCTGTGGTTCGAGGACGGTCCTCCCGCCTCTGCGCTGCAGGTCGGTGACCTCACGAACGTCCTGGCGTTGAACACCCTTTCCAAGCGCTCCTCCATGACCGGCTACCGCAGCGGTTTCGCGGCCGGGGACGCCACGCTCATCGGGGCGCTCCGGGGTCTGCGCCCGAGTGCCGGGGTGACGCCGCAGGAGTTCGTCCAGCGTGCCTCCGTGGCCGCATGGAACGACGAGACCCACGTGGAGCGGGCCCGCGGCGCCTACGCCGCGAAGCGGCAGGTCTTCCTCGAAGTCTTCGCGCGGCGCCGCATCCACGTCGCGGGCAGCCGCGCCGGTCTGTACCTGTGGGTGAGGGTCCCCGGCGGGCGGGCATCGGCCGCGTTCGCCTACGACCTGCTGGACCGGACCGGCATCATCGTGACGCCGGGGTCGTTCTTCGGACCGGAGGGGGAGGGCTACGTGCGGATGGCGATGGTGCCTCCGCTCGCCGACTGCGAGCGCGCCGCCGGACTGCTGGAGGACGTGTTGGCGGAGGTGAGCGCGTGAGCGACATCGAAGGAAGGATCGAGACCTCCTGGGACGCCCTCCAGGCCGATCCGTCGGCGGCGCTCGATGCCGAGGCCGTGGAGGCCGCGATCGCGATGCTCGACCGCGGGGAGGTCCGTGTGGCCGAGCCCGACGGCGAGGACTGGCGCGTCAACGCCTGGGCGAAGAAGGCCGTGCTGTTGTACTTCCGGGTCCGCGGGCTGGAGACGACCGAGGCGGGGCCCTTCGAGTACCACGACCGCCTGCCCCTCAAGCATGGGTACGGGGACCTCGGGGTTCGCGTGGTGCCGCCGGCGACCGCCCGCTACGGCGCGCACATCGAGCGAGGCGCCGTCTTGATGCCCTCCTACGTGAACATCGGTGCGTGGGTCGGTGCCGGGACCATGGTGGACACGTGGGCCACCGTCGGTTCGTGCGCGCAGATCGGCGCGAACGTCCACCTGGCGGGCGGGGTGGGGATCGGCGGGGTACTCGAGCCGCTGCAGGCGGCACCCGTGATCGTGGAGGACGGCGCGTTCGTCGG
>JBKJXU010000018.1:0-9617 GCA_046716145.1 Actinomycetota bacterium | reverse complement strand
TTGCGCCGCAACGTGAGCCCCACGGTATCGCCACGATCACCGTTGGAGAAGGTCCGCATCGTGCGTGTCGGGTCGCTCCAGATGTTGTTCGCGAACAGGATGTCCCGGTTGCGGGGGTTGGCGTCCTCGATCCCCACGCTCATCGCGAACGCGTCCGACGGGAAGTTCCCCACCACCGTGTTGTTCACGTAACGAACGTCCCCGGCTCCGTAGATGTTGATTGCGGAATCCGCTGGGTCCGAGCCGTTGCCGATCAGGAGGTTGTTCACGATGTCGATGTGTTGGGCCTCCAGGTAGCCAGCTCCGTCGTTCCCGATCGAGATGACGCCCTCGTCGCCACCCTGCCACCGCAGGAACACGTTGCGCTCGATCGTGATCCGGCGTGAACCCAGGAAGCCGTCGTCACGGCCGTTGCTGTCCTTCACGACGATGAAGTGCTTCGTATCGCGGCGGTTGGGCCGGCCGCTCCCGCCGAAGTCGTTGAAGAAGATGTTGCCTTCGATGGTGACGTTCGTGACGCCGTTCACGTCGATGTGCTGCTCACTAGCCGACTGGTTGTAGAAGACGTTGCCACGGACGGTGACGTGGTCGGCGGCGCTCCTGATCTTCAACAGGTCATCGCCCCAGGAATCGTGGATCACGTTGTTCACGAAGGAGATGTGATCGGGCGCGGGCTTCCCGTCATCCGAGCCGGACACGTAGACCAGGACGCCCTCGGCACCCGATCCCGATTGCCGCAAGCGCAGCCCGCGGAACGTGATCCGGCCCGCGTTGCCCCCCACGTCGAGCGCCGCACCGTTGCTCACGAACACGGCTCGGTAGGGGTGGATCGCCCGGAAGGTCGCGCGCGTGGAGAAACGACGCCCGACGGACTGGGTGCCCTTGTAGACGCCGTCGCGGAACCACACCGTGCAACCGGCGTCGCGGACGCGCTTCGCGGCGTACTCGAGCGTGGCCCAGGGTCGATCGCGGGCCCCGGACGCCCCGTTGTTCCCGCGCGGGCCAACCCACCGGTCGCAGTTCTCGGCGCGCGATGCAGCGGGGTACCCGGCATCATCGCTCGGCAGGTTCCTCGCTCCGGCGCCGATCACACCGACCATCAGCACGGACAACGAGGTGAGGCCGAGACGGGTGCCGAGACGGGAGCCGGACGAAGCGCGCACGTCAGCGCCCCGCGAACCGCAGGGCATAGTCCCAGATGGTCAGCGCGTCGACATCGCCTGTGACCGCCACCGCGCTCCGCGCGGCGTTCGGCCAGCGCCCCAAGCGGACGAGCGGTTCTCGGCCCGCATCGATCTCGTCCAGGAGCGCCCGTTCGTCCTCGCGGCCGAAACGCTCCCGGTGCAGGTGCACCGTGTGCGTGGATGCGTCGGTGGCGCGTTCCACCACGTACCCCTGCGCCCGCAGGAAGGTGGTCATCGCTTCGGGACTCGAGGGATGCACGCCGATGAACGGCCGGCTGGGCGCCCGGACGACGAAGCCCTCAGCCTGCACCCGCCGGTAGGAGGCCGACCAGGGTTCACCCAAGCCGGGGGCGTCCGTGCGGACGAGCATCGTGGTGCCGCTCGGCCCCGACCATCGGATGCGGAACCTGCCCTCACCGTCCTGCGCAGCCTCGACCGTCGAGGAGGGCCGGGCCAACCACCACTCCGCGATCTCGCGGAGGCTCGCGAGCCACACACCGTCCTCGTCGTCGGCACCCGCCTGCAGGACCGCGGACACGCCGGGACCGCACGGCCCGATGCGCTCGGGGTGCACCTGCATGGTGAACAGCTCGCCCCGCTCGTGGGTCCGGCGCCACACGTCGACCCACAGCGACGCGATCGCTTCGGGCGAGGCCAGCCCGAGCCGATCCACCACCGACTCGTCGTCCGGCAGGCAGCACGGGATCCGGACGAGGCCATTCTCCGAACGCGGCAGGACCGGGTGCTCTGCGGCCGAGAGAGACCCGTAGAACTCGAGCACCCGCCGGTAGGCGTCGGTCTCCATCTCCGGGGGGATCGGCCAGTGCATCGACTGGCTGCTGTCGTACAGGAACCCGTTCTCGATCAGCGCGTGGACGGTGCCCTCGTTCCAGCGCAGGTACGGGGCGCGGAAACCGACGGCCGGGAGGCCGCTCGCCTCGAAGAGCAGCCGGGCCTTCGCGAGATGGCGATCCTGCACGACGGCGTCGAGCCCGATGTGATCGACATGGTAGTAGCCGTGCACCGCGAACTCGATACCGAGTTCGGCGAACCTGGCGGGCACGCGCGGGTGCCGCTGGACAGCGGCGGCGGTGATCGGCAGCGTTGCCACGCCCTCGAACGGCTCCACGATCCGCAGGACCTCGCTCAGCCTTTCCTCCATCCGGCGCGGACCGAGCCCGTAGTGCGTCCCGATCGCGCCGGCACGCCGGGCGGCGTTCACCGCGCCCTTGCCTTTCGCGGCGACGACGACCGGGTTCACGGCGATGGCCTGCGGTCGGTGGATGAAGCGGGGGGGAGGGTGATCATGGCCACCTATCAGGGAGTGGTGTACTCGATGTGCAGAACCGGGATGTTCGCGCTGCCCCCCTCGAACGAGTCCCCGACCAGCCTGCCACCCGGGTTCCCAGTCACGATGAAGACGACGGCGTTCCCCGGCGTCCAGCCCGCCTGCCCGATGATCTCCTGCAGGATGCCTGAGAGGTTCGGGGTGCGCTGATCGGCGGTGCGTGCGTTGCGGACCGTCCATCCCGCCTGCGAGGACCACGGAGCCAGCGCGATGGTCTTCGCGCGGTTCGTGATGTTCGACTTGGCCGTCGAGAAGGTCCCGGGGTTGAGCGCCTTCTCACCCGCGACCACGAGGCTCGAGGGCACGCTCCACGCCTCGTCCGCGGTGAACTGGATGTAGGCGTTCGTGACCGCCGCGTTGGCGGGCAAGCTCACGCCCGTGAACCGGAGCCCGACGGCGGTGAAGGTCACGGTGGTGTCGGTCATCATGTCGAGATCGGCGCTGTTGACCGCCATGTTCCTGTTCGGCTTCTGCTCGGCGTCGTCCGTACCGGCCGCGATCGGGATCTCGAGGATCAACGGGTTGTCGACCGTGACCGTCACTCCGGGAGACGTCGACTGGTTGCCCGCCAGGTCCGTCGCTGTGGCTGTGAGCGTGTGGGCACCGGTCGAGGTGCCTGCGGTGTTCCACGAGACGCTCCAGCCGTCCGCGCCGTTCGTGTCGGTCCCGA
This sequence comes from Actinomycetota bacterium, assembly GCA_046716145.1. Taxonomy (GTDB): domain Bacteria; phylum Actinomycetota; class UBA4738; order UBA4738; family HRBIN12; genus AC-51. Next base: position 6,415 of record JBKJXU010000018.1, on the reverse strand, counting down.
TGCTCACGGCACCGCGGAAGAACTCCACCGAAGCTGCATCCGTCGCGCTGGCCGTCACGGCGACCGTCCCCACGACCGGCTGTCCGTCCGCCGGCGATGTGATGTGGACCTCGGTCGGCGGCGTGTTATCCACCGTGAGAGCGGCAGCATCGGTCGCGGTCTGGGCGATCGCGTCGGTCGCCACAACCGAGACGGAGTGCGGGCCGTCCGATGTCAGCGTCGAGTCCCATGTGCCGGTCCAACCGTCGCTCCCGTCGGCGTCAACGCCCAGGGAGACCGTCTCGTCAAGGAAGAACTCGACCTGGGCGACGCCGTGATCATCGGTGGCGGCTGCAGCGAGCGAGACGGTCGAACCCCGGACCAGTGCGCCTTCTTCCGGGGCGGTGAGCGTTACGCTCGGGATCTCGTCGATGTTGTCGACGCTCACGTCGTTCTGGTCGCTCGCGATCTTCCCGACCGTATCGGTGGCCCGAGCAGTGATCGCGTGCGAGCCGTCCGTGCTGAGCGTCGAGTCCCATGACCCCGTCCAGCCGTCGCTCCCGTCGGCGTCGGTGCCCAGGGAGACCGTCTCGTCCAGGATGAACTCGACCTGGGCGACGCCGTTGTCATCGGAGGCGTTCGCCTCCAGGCCGACGGTGCCCGCGACGGTGCTCCCCTCCGTGGGCGATACGAGCTCCACCGACGGCGGCGCATCGTTATCCACGTCGATCGAGTGCTGGTCATCCGCGGTCTGGCCGATGGTATCGGTAGCCGTCGCCGTGATCGTATGGGGGCCATAGGACGTCAGCGTCGAGTCCCACGTTCCGGTCCAGCCTCCGGCACTGCTGGTGTCGGTGGCGATCAGCGTGGCGTCGAGGAACCACTCAACCTTCATGAGGCCGTGGTCATCGGAGGCGTTCGCCGACAGCGCCACGGTGGTCCCGCTCACGGTCGCTCCTGCTCCGGGCGCCGTGAGGGTCACGCTCGGCAGCTCATCGATGTTCTCAACGGTCACGGAGCGCTGGTGGTTCGCGGTCTGGCCGATCGTGTCGGTGGCGCGCGCCGTGATGGTGTGCGATCCGTCGGTGGTCAACGTGGAGTTCCACGAACCCGTCCAGCCACCGGCGCTATCCACGTCGGTTGCGATCGGCGTGGTGCCGGCGTCCAGGAACCACTCCACCTTCGTGACGCCATTGTTGTCGGAGGCGTTGGCCGACAGAGGCACCGTGGTGCCGATCACGGTGGCACCGGCACCGGGCGCGGTGAGGGTCACGCTCGGAAACGTATCGACGTTGTTCACCGTGACCGAGCGCTGGTGGTTCGCGGTCTGGCCGACGGTGTCGGTGGCCCTCGCCGTGATCGTGTGCGACCCGTTCGAGGTCGAGGTCGAGTCCCACGAGCCGGTCCATCCGCCGGAGATGTTCGTGTCCGTGGCGATCAGGGTCGATCCGTCGAGGAAGAACTCGACCTTGGTGACGCCCTTGTCGTCGGACGCGTTGGCCGACAGCGCCACCGCGGTCCCGCTCACGGTCGCTCCTGCTCCGGGTGCCGTGAGGGTCACGCTCGGCAGCTCATCGATGTTATCAACGGTCACGGAGCGCTGGTGGTTCGCGGTCTGGCCGATCGTGTCGGTGGCGCGCGCCGTGATGGTGTGGGAGCCGTCGGTGGTCAACGTGGAGTTCCACGTGTCGGTCCATCCGCCGGCGCTATCCATGTCGGTTGCGATCGGCGTGGTGCCGGCGTCTAGGAACCACTCCACCTTCGTGACGCCGTTGTTATCCGACGCGTTGGCCGAGAGCGCCACCGCGGTGCCGCTCACGGTGGCGCCCGCCGCGGGAGCGGTGAGCGTCACGGTCGGGGGGGTATCCGTTACCGCGCCAGGGATCGAAACCTCGAACACGAGCCCGTCGTTCTCGCTCGAGTTGGTGCCGTTATCCACGGTCCGGTCGGCGATCCAGTAGTTGCGCGCGCCGGAGCCGTTGCTGGCGGGTGCCACCTCGACATCGGCGGGGTTCTGGAGCCCAGCCACGCCGCTTGCGTCGATCGTTCGAACGAGGCTCCCTCCGGTCGTCAACTCGTAGATGCGCTTCGTGCCGCGATCGGCCACCAGCAGCGTGTTGCGTACCGGGTCGTAACCGAGGCCTTCGGCGTCCTTGCCCCCGTACACGCCCACTCCGAAGCTCGTCGCCGTGTCGTTGCCGTTGCCCAGGATCCCATCGACGGGGTCGATGTCCCAGACCTTCACTGGGGTCCCGTCCGCGATGTAGGCGTGACCGTTCTGCGTGTTGTACGCCACGTCTTCGGCGTCGGTGACGCCGTAACCGGCCAGCAGGATCGTGGTACGCGAGTCGTCGCTCGTGCCGACCAGACCGTCGTTGCCTGGCGAAAGGATGAAGAGCTTCTCGCCGCTGTCGCTCGAGATGAAGAGGCGGTTGTTGGCGGGGTCGTAGGCCAGACCCGTGGGCTCGTTCGTGTAGGCGGTGGTCGTGAAGGTACGGATGTGCTGGTCGGTCGTGCGCGTCCGCAGCCACACGTTGACGCCGTGGTAGCCGGCGCCGGTGGTCTCATCCACCTCGGAGTCGGCGATCATCATCCCGTCGACGCCGGGTATGTAGGCGATGCCGGCAGGGTCGGGTGACGCGGGGTTCCACGTCGAAGCGTCCAGGGTTCGCACGAGGGAGGCGACGACGGTGTCGGCCTTCGCGATCGGCGTCTGCACGAGCGGCACGAGGAACACGGCCGCCACGACGACAGCGCGCGCGGAACGATGAACGAACGTCCGACCCACGACACCCTCCGATACGACGCTTCGTGTCACCCTCGCGCCCTTCCCGAACCGTATCGTCCGAGCCACGTAGCTCCACCTGTCGGCCGACGTACTTCCCGTACGGCGTGCCTGGCTGCCGCCCATCGACGCACGGCGATCATGCGAGACCCACGCGGACCGCACGGGCGATCGACTCGATGTCTGCTTCGCTCAAGGAAGGGTGCACCGGAAGGGATATCACCTCTCGGGCGATGGTCTCGGCGGCCGGCATCCGCACGTCACCGACCCGAGGATCCCGCCGGAAACAACCGTAGTCGTAGACGGCGCGTGGGTAATAGACCCCCGCATCCACGCCCGCGGTACGGATCGCCTCCACGGCCTGGTCACGGCTCCTCGAGGCGGCCGCGGTGACCCGCACCGTGTACTGGTGCCAGACGTGGTCGCGCCCCGCCGGCTCGGTCGGGAGCGTGAGGCCCTCGATGCCGGCGAGGCGCTCCGTCAGCGCGGCGGCGTTCTCACGGCGAGTTTTCACGATCGCCTCGAACCGCTGCATCTGGGCGACCCCGACGGCGGCTTGGAGTTCGGTCATCCGGGCGTTGAAGCCAGGCTCCTCGTAGTCATAGCGCGTCAGTTGCCCCTGGTTGCGCAACACGCGCAGCCGCTGGGCCAGCCTGTCGTCGTCGGTCGTGATCACGCCGCCCTCGCCCGTCGTCACGTTCTTCGTGGCGTAGAACGAGAAACACCCGAGCCCGAACGACCCGGCAGGGCGGCCCTCGAAGGCAGCACCCAGCGCCTGGGCCGCATCCTCGACGATCGCGATCTCCCGGCCGTCGATCGCCGCCTCCACCGCGGCCATGTCCGCCGGCAGCCCGAACACGTGCACAGGCATCACCGCCCGCGTCGCCGGGGAGATCGCGGCGGCCACCGCCGCCGGATCTATGCAGAAGTCCTCGCCGACATCCACGAACCGCGGCGTGGCACCCGCGAGCAAGACGGCGTTCAGGGTCGCGACGAACGTGAACGCGGGCACGATCACCTCATCGCCTTCGCCGATGTCGGCCGCGCGCAGCGACAGCATCAGAGCGTTCGTCCCGTTGTCGACGGCGACCGCGTGCGCGGTCCCGGTGACGGTGCGAACGGCCGACTCGAACCGCTCGACCATCGGTCCCTGCACGAGCCGGCCGGACCGGAGCACCTGCAGGACCAGGTCCTCCTCTTCGGGCCCGAGCATCGGTGCGCTGATGGGGATCACGCGCCCACCCCTTCCGTCGAGCGCCCGCACGACGCGCACGCGGCGGGGATCTCAGCATCCCCGCGCGCGAGGGTGTGCCCGCACACGCAGACCCAGCCCGCTACGCGCGCCGGGGCCCCCATCACGAGGGCGTGGGCCGGCACGTCGGACGTGACCACGGCCCCAGCGGCGATCATGGCGTTCGCGCCGATCTCCACGCCGCACACGATCGTGGCGTTGGCACCGATGCTCGCGCCCGAGCGCACGAACGTGGGGACGACCTCCCACGCGTCGCTCTGAGCGCGCGGATGCAGGTCGTTGGTGAACGCGACCGACGGGCCCACGAAGACGTCATCCTCGAGCGTCACACCCTGGTACACCGAAACGTGGTTCTGGATCTTGCAGCCGTCCCCGATCACCACGCCGGTGTCCACGTAGACGGAGAACCCGATCGTGCACCGTTCGCCGATCGTGCTGCCGGCTCGGATGTGACTGCGGTGCCAGATCCGGGTATCCAGACCGACGGAGGCCCCGTCCTCCGCGATCGCGGTCGAGTGGACACACGGCTCGTTCCCGAGCTCCTCAGACGCCACTGGTGACCCCCTCCGACTCTTCGGGGGACGGCTCCGGGTTGGGAGGAACGTCGCGCCCCCGCCGGATCAGGATGCGGACGTACGTCATCCACCCCACCATCCGCACCGCGTTCCGCGGCAAGAACCAGGCGTAGTAGCGCACGGAGGTACCCCGCATCGAGGGACGGGCGAGCTCGTAGCCGAGCGCCGTCATCAGCGGGCCGGCCATCGCCTCGACGAACCGCAGCTCCATCGGTGAGAGCGCCGCGGCGAACCGGCCGATGCTCTTCGTCGAGACGGTCCCCGGCTCCAGGTCGCCGAACGAAGAATTGCCGCCGCTGTCACGGTGCTCGGGCTCGGCGCCCATGCGGAGCATGTCCGGCTCGAACTCCTCGCCGAAGAACGCACACACCCCTCGCATCGTGGCCTCGGGTTCGCGCGCCAGGTCCTCGTAACGAACGATCCGGTAGCGGCCCGGGTCGCGCTGTGCGTTGGCCAGGCCCGCCCGTGTCGACAGCAACCACCGCCCGGTCGCGGCCGCCACACGGTGAACGTCGCGGCCGTGCCGCTTGATCGCGGAGGCGTAGCGGTCCCGCGGATCACGCAACATGTGCACGATCCGTGCGTCGGGGAACTCCGTGAACACTTCCTTCGCGTGATGCTCGGTATGCAGCGACTTCTCGCCCCAGCGCGGCTTCCCGTCGCGCTCGGCCAGTTGACCGTGCAGGAGCGAGAACAGCCGGCCGTACGTGGCCGGGCCATCGGGGAACGCGCGCCGGATCGCCTCAGCATCGGGCTGCAGCTTCGCCACCCGCCGGTAGGTGACCAGGTCGTGCAGACACCGCTCGAAGTTCGCGCCGTCGGCCAGGTCACCGTAGCGGCGATAGAAGAAGCGCCAGACGTTCGTTCGTCGCACCATGGAGATACGCGAGTGCGATCCGAGGATGGCGTACATCAGCGTGGTGCCGCTCCGATCGGGTCCCGCGATCAGCACCGGCCCCGTCCCGGTCATGTCCGCACCCCCTGCTCGAACACGTACCCGGCGAGGAAGTCGAACGTGTAGCTCCGCGCTTCGACCTCCGCGATCGCCTCGGTCGGCCACTCGATCAGGTCGCGGTCCCGACCGGGCTGCGGCCGCACGATCGTGGCGCACGCGTCGAGATAGCCGGGGGCCGCCTCGACGCCGAGGAACGCGCAGATCTCGGCGAGTCGTTCGCGGGTCGCGGCGACGACGTCCTCGTAGCGGACCGCGAGCACCTCGCCCGGCTCGAGCATCGCCCGCACGCTCTGCAGCGCCTCGCACCGAGCGAAGTAGTGCTCGATCGCATCCGGGAGGCTGCGCCTGCCCCGGATCACCGACAGGCTGATGGGGTCGAGCGGGTTGCGGATGACGTGGATGACGCGGAGGTCGATATCGCCCAGGAGCGTCCGGGTGCGATCGAGGAGCGTGGGATCGTCGGCGAGCCGCTGCGTGGTGGGACCGGCGCGGCCGTCGCCGATCACACGCGGGTGAGCGCTCGTGCCTTGGGACTGCCCGGGCACCGCGAAGCTGTAGCCGCCGAGCCGGCGTGCGGTGACGCGACCCTTGGCCGCCTCGCCCACCGAGCCTCGATCCAGCAGGTGGAAGAGCTGCTCGCGCGAGACGCCCTCGCTTACCCGGCGGAGGGCATCGACCTCGTCGGCCACGATCACGTCGGGATGTGCGTCGAGCATGCTCCCCAACAGGCTCGTCCCGCTCTTCATGTGGCCGATGAAGAAACAGAAGACCGCCACGCCGGCGAACCGCTGCGGATCCTGCTCGATGGCCCGCTCGGCAGCAGCCAGGCGCCGCGCTCCGTTGAGCCTGCGGAACGCGGCGCGGCGAAG
>JBKJXU010000017.1:0-6909 GCA_046716145.1 Actinomycetota bacterium | reverse complement strand
CAGGAGGGCACGGTGAGCGTCGAGGACGCGATGCAGGCCGTCTCCAGCAGGCACGATTTCGAGCTGGCGCTGCAGCAGGCCGGGATCGCCGTCCCGGCCTGAGCAGCACGCGATCGGTCAGCCCGATGTCTCGGCCTGACCGTTGGATGCGGTACCCGCGACCGCGGTGAAGGCCGCCACGAGCCCCGCCAGTTCCATCGGGACGACGATCTTCGAGGCGGGCGAAGAGCCAACCTGCTTGAGCGCCTCCAGGTATTGCAGCTGCATCGTCTTGACGTCCGCGCCGCTGGCCGACTCGTTGATCTTCGTGAGCGCCAGGGCGAAGCCCTCGGCGTTGAGGATCGCCGACTGGCGGCCGCCCTCGGCCCGCAGGATCTCGGACTGCTTCTGACCCTCGGCGATCAAGATCGCGGCCGCCTTGTTGCCCTCGGAGTTGGTGATCGCGGCTTGCTTGGCACCTTCGGCCTCGGTCACCACGGCGCGACGCGTCCGCTCCGCGGACATCTGCCGGGTCATCGCCTCCTGCACCGACGGTGGCGGGATGATCTCGCGGATCTCGACGTTGGTGACCTTCACGCCCCACCGCTCGGTGACCTCGTCGAGCTTCACGCGCAGGATCTGGTTGATCTCGTCGCGCTTGGCCAAGACGTCGTCGAGCGAGATATCACCGACCACGGCACGCAGCGTCGTCGCGGCGATGTTCTGGGCCGCCCCGGCGAAGTTCGAGACCTTCACGATCGAGTCCGCTGGATCGAACACCTTGTAGAAGAAGATGAAGTCGATCGAGATCGCGGCGTTGTCCTTCGTGATCGAATCCTGCCGTGGAATCTCCAGGTAGAACTCGCGCAGGTCGACCTTCACGCCTCGGTCGACGAACGGGATCAACAGGATGAGCCCCGGGCCCTTCGTCGCGAGCAGCCGCCCCAGGCGGAACACCACCAGGCGCTGATACTCCGGCACGATCTTGACGGCACTCGCCACGAACACGAAGAGCAGGAACAGCACCACGCCGAGCGCGATGAGCCCAGTGGGCATCTCGTCATCCTCCTTCCGCGGCCGCCGCGGGAGCGCCGGCCTGCTCGTGCTCGGGACCATGCCGCTCGACGGTGAGCACGAGCCCGTCGAGTCTCGTCACACGCACGGTAGCGCCCCCGGGGATGAGCTCCGTCGGCGAGATCGCGTTCCACTCCTCGGCGGCCACACGCACGAGGCCGCCACGCTCATCCACGCCCGTGGCCAGGGCGATGCCGACCATCCCGATGATCGCGTCGGGTCCCTGCGCCAGAGGCATCTTCGCGACCGACATCACCTTGACCACCACGAACCCGAAGAAGCCTGCCGTGAGCGCGGCCGTCGCTACCAGCATCACCGGCGACACCGTCACGCCGCCGGTCCGGTCGTACAGGAACCAACCTCCGAGCAGCATCGTGACGATCCCGACGCCGCCGGAGACCCCGATCCCCGGCGCCTTCAGCTCGATGACGAAGGCGACCACCGAGATGACGAGGAGCACGAGCCCGACCCACCGCACCGGGAGCAGCCCGAACGACCACAGGCTGATCGCGAGGAGCACGGTCCCGACGGTCCCGGAGAACACGTGGCCGGGGATGAGCAGTTCCAGGATGAGCAGCACGAGTCCAAGCCAGAAGAACAGGAACGCCAGGCTGGGGTTGAACAGACCGTGCAGGAACCCGACGAACCCGCCGATGCTGCGCTCCTGGATCGGTCCGCTCAAGGCGAGCGTCACGTCATCACCGGTCCCGAGCATGACCGTGGTGCCGTGAAGGGTCGCCAGGAGTTCGCCACGCGAGCTCGCGATGAGGTCGATCACACCGGCTTCGAGCGCTTCGTCCGCGGTCAAGCTCGCGGCTTCGGTCACGAACCGCTCCGCGGTGTCGGCGTCACGTCCGTACCGCTGGGCGAGGCTCCGGACCATCGCGGCCGCGTCGTTGCGGACCTTGTTCGAGAGGTCGCCGCCGTCCAGACCGATCGGCGTGGACGCGCCCACGTTCGTGCTGGGAGCCATCGCGGCCACCGGGCAGGAGAGAAGGATGATCGCGCCGGCCGACGCGGCGCGGGCCCCGCTCGGTGCGACGTAGCAGATCACGGGGACCGTGGCGTTGAGGAACGCTTCGGAGATCTGGTCCATCGCCGAGCCCAGACCTCCGGGTGTGTCGATCTCCACCACGACGGCCGCCCGCCCCTCGGCCTGCGCATCGGCGACCCCTTCTTCGAGATAGTCCGCGACGAAGCCGTCGACGACGCCTTCCAGACGCAGCGCGAGGATCGATCCTGGTGCCGACTGCGCGCCCGCCACGCTCGTTCCGAGCCCCAGGATCACGAGCACGGCGGCGACGATGCGGGTGCGGCGGCGGATGGACATCTGGAGCGACCCCCCCTCGTTCCGGGTTCGCCCTCGTTCTCGACCCGGTTCGGACCTGTGACGATCCTGTGGCGAGCCTACGCTTCCGGGCGGCATCGGCGAAAGCCTCGTAGCGCTTCGAAGCCGTCCGTGCGACCATCGGATGGGTCAAGCCGCGTTCGGCGCGCAGGCCGTATTACCGGGAGGAACACCACGTGCAGGCACACGAGGGACCGCTGCTGCCAGGTGAGGAGCTCGCGCTCATGCAGGGACTCATGGCCGGCGAGGACGCCGCGATCCGGGCGCTCTACGCGCGCTTCGGCCGCCCCGTCTACACGATGGGGCTCCGCCTGCTGGGCACCCGGGAGTCGGCCGAAGAGCTGACGCAGGACGTCTTCTTGACGGCGTGGCGCAAGGCCGCGCGTTTCGATCCCGCCCGCGGCCGGCTGTCCACGTGGCTCATGACGATCGCACACAACCTCGCGGTCGATCGTCTGCGCCGAGACACCGGCGTGTCCCGGCCCAAGCTCGTGCTCGTGGATCAGGTACCCGAAGCCCCAGGCGTGGATGAGGAAGCGCTCGTGATCGAGCACGACGAGGCGCTCCGTGCGATCGCTTCCCTGTCCGACGCCGAGAAGCGCCTCATCGCACGGACCTACTTCCGTGGGATGACCGCGCGAGAGATCTCCGAGACCGACGGCATCCCCCTGGGCACGGTGAAGACGCGGCTGCGTTCGGCCCTGATCAAGGTGCGCCGCGCCAACGACGCCAAGGAGGCCCCGTGAGCTGCGACGCGGTGCGCGACCTCCTACCCGAGCATGCGCTGGGGGTCGCCGGTGGGCGCGGGCGAGCGGTGCAGGAGCACCTCGCCCGGTGCGCGGCCTGCCGGAAGGAATCGCGTGACCTGCATCGGGCCTCGGCCACGCTGTCGTTCGCGCTGGCTCCCGTGTCGCCGCCTCCCGGCCTCGAGGCCGACGTCGTGGCCCGGGTTCGCTCGGCCGCGGGAACGGCGCCGGTGCCACGACGCCCTCGGCGTGGGCTGACGTTGGTGCTCGCGGCCACGCTCGCGCTGGGCGGGCTCGGCGGGGGGGCGGTGCTCGCCGGCCGGGACTCCGCGGAGATCCAGCCCGAGCAGATCCAGGGTCGCCAGGACGGGCTCGATGCCTTCCGACGGCTGGTGGAGGCATCCAGGCTCGCCGACGATGACACCGAGGCGTCGCTCGCCGTCTTGATGCCGCCTGACGGCGGACCGGGGAGCGGATCCGCGATGGCGATCGTCGCGCCGAGCGTCCGTGACCGCGCGATCGTGGTGACGAGCGGGCTCGGCTCGCAGCGCGGCGTCTTCCCGTACTCGGTGTGGCTCGCCGACGCGAACGGGTCGTTCATCAAGGTTGGCGCCGCACGGTCCCTCGCCACGAACGGGGGGTTCACCGTCGGGCGCATCCTCGGGGCAGATCAAGATCTCTCCGGGTACGTGAACGTGCTGGTGCGCAACGGCCGCGGGAAGGTCGTGTTGTCCGGCACGTTGGCCTCCGAGGAGTCGCTCCCCACGCCTGCTCCCTGAGCGGCGCCCCCGTATCCTCGGGTCCATGCGTTTCGGGCTGGCGTTGCCGCACTACGGGTTCTCGTCTCCCGGCGGTGACGGGCCGAGCTTCGAGAACGTCGCTTCGTGGGCCCGCCGAGCCGAGGACCTGGGCTTCGACTCGGTGTGGATGTCCGATCATCTGTTCTATTCCTTCGGGCGATACGGGGCCGACCCGGCGCCCATCGGCTCGCTCGAGCCGATGACGACGCTCGCCGGCCTCGCGGCGCTGACCCATCGCGTGCGCCTGGGGACGTTGGTCCTCTGCTCCTCGTTCCGGCACCCGGCATCGTTGGCGCGCGAAGCGGAGGTCATCCGGCAGGTCTCCGGTGACCGACTCGATCTGGGCGTGGGCGCCGGCTGGCTCGAAGACGAGTTCCGGGCATTCGGTTTCGCGTTCGGCTCGGTGGGCGAGCGGTTCGCGCGCATGGAGCAGACCGTGCAGACGCTCGCTGCTCAGGTCCCCTCGGTCCCGCGATGGCTCGGCGGCAAGGGCGGTCCGCGCCTGCTGCGGATTGCCGCGCGGTACGGCGCGGGGTGGAACGTGGTGTGGCGCATGTCGCCGGAGGCCTACGCGGGCAAGGTCGCGGACGTGCATGCGGCATGTGAGTCCGAGGGATGCGACCCCGCGACCGTCCCGCTCTCGGTGGGCCTGTACGGAACGATCGGGCAGGACGAAGCGGGCGCACGAGCCGCGTTCGAACGAGGGAGGGCCACCTTCCCCGGCGACGCGATGGCGGCCGAGACATGGACGTCGTGGCGCGCCGACACCCTGTCCGGTTCCCCCGATCAGGTCCTGGAGCGGATCGGGGCGTTCGAGGCGCTCGGTGTCCAGGAGTTGATCCTCTCGCCCTGGGTCCTGCCGTTCGCCGTGATCGAGGAGGATCAGGTGGAGATCTTCGCCGAGCACGTGCTGGAGGGTCGCGGATGAGCACGGCTCGTGAGGCGGTGCTGGCCGTGCTCGGTGAGGCCACGGAGCCGGTGCACTGGACGGTGGTGCTCGACCGGGCACTGCGCGGTGGTCATCTGGACCCGTTCACCACACCCGATGTGCGCGGCGAGGTGCAGCGCGCGCTGCATGCCCTGCTGGTCGAGGGCGCGATCCGGAAGGTCGGCAAGGGCGTCTACGCAGCTGCCGGCTAGGGCCGGTACTCGATGCCGGTGAACCGCTCCAGCTTCTCGAAGGCGTGCTCGGCCTCGATGTAGCGCAGCGTGCCTGATCGAGCGCGCATCACCATCGAGTGCGTCGATGCACCGTCGGGCCAGTACTTGACCCCGCGGAGCAGATCGCCATCGGTGATGCCGGTGGCCGCGAAGAACACATCGTCTCCGGCGACCAGGTCATCGGTGGTGAGGACCTTCTCCAGGTCGAAGCCGTCGGCCAGCAGCTGGGCTCGCTCGTCCTCGCTGCGCGGCCACAGTCGGCCCTGCATCGCCCCGCCCAGGCACTTGAGCGCCGCGGCCGCGATCACCCCTTCGGGCGTTCCCCCGATCCCGAGCAACATGTCCATCTGGGTCCTGGGGGCGGCGGCCACGATCGCGCCGGCGACGTCACCGTCGGTGATGAGCGCGACGCGGCAGCCGATCTCGCGGCACGTCGCGATGATGTCTGCATGCCTCGGACGGTCAAGCACGGTGACCGTGACCTCCTCGGGCTTCTTGCCCTTCGCCTTGGCCACGGCGCGGATGTTCTCTTCGATCGGGGCTGTGATGTCGATCGCGTGGGCCGCCTCCGCGCCCACCGCGATCTTCTCCATGTACATCGCAGCACCGGGGAAGAACATCGAGCCGCGGGGAGCGAGCGCGATCACCGCGAGAGCGTTGGGCTGACCCATCGCCGTCAGGCGCGTGCCGTCGATCGGATCCACGGCGACATCGGTGGCCGGGCCCGAGCCCGAGCCGACCGACTCGCCGTTGAACAGCATCGGGGCCTCGTCCTTCTCGCCCTCACCGATCACGACGACGCCATCCATCGAGACCGTGTCGATCATGAGGCGCATCGCGTCGACCGCCGCGCCGTCGGCGTCGTTCTTGTCGCCACGGCCGATCCATCGGCCGGCCGCCAACGCCGCGGCTTCGGTCACGCGCACCAGTTCCATGGCGAGGTTACGGTCGGGCCGTTCGGTCATCGGAGCACCTCCAGGATGTCGCGGGGGTCGGCCCCCTGGAACAGCACGCGGTGGATCGCGGCGTGATAGGGCAAGGACAGGTTGAGCTCGCCCGCCAGACGGGCGACCTCCCGGGTGGAGTCAACGCCCTCGACGGTGAGGCCACGGTGCTCGAGCTCGGCCAGCGTGTCCTCGGGCGGGTCGCCGGCGCCGACCATCTCGCCGTACAGGCGGTTGCGCCCGCCGAGCGACGTCACGAGTTGGTCGCCCACCCCGGCGAGCCCGAATGCGGTCACCGCCAACCCGCCGCTCGCGGTGACCAACTCCACGATCTCGTGGGCGGCTTTCGTGAACAACGCGGCCTTGGCGTTCTTGAAGTCCTCGCCGGTCGGTTTGCCGACGCCGTCCAAGATCCCGAGCCCGATGGCCGCGACGTTCTTCATCATGGCGCAGAGCTCCACGCCGATCACGTCATCGGTGTAGGCGAGTTGGTAGTGCTTGTCGTCGAACGATTCTCCGGCCTCTCTCGCATCGGCCTCGGACGCCGCGGCCCAGACGCCGGCGGTGGGCAGCCCTTCCGCGAGCTCGGCGGCGAGGCACGGTCCACCGACCGAGATGACGGCGGTGTGGGGGAGCTCCTGGGCGTAGACCTCGGACATGCGCAGCCCCGATCCCGGTTCGAGCCCCTTGGCCACGCTGATCGCGAACCGGGCAGCCGACGTGTGGTCGCGGACCATCCCGGCGAGCGAACGCGCGCCGTGCGAGTTCGCGCCCATGACCACGATCTCCGCGTCCTGGGCGGCGACGGGGAGCTCGTTCCGGCCGAACAGGCGGACCCCGGCGGGGAGGTGCTCGGG
>JBKJXU010000016.1:0-3252 GCA_046716145.1 Actinomycetota bacterium | reverse complement strand
GCTTTGGCCCGCGGGCGGGGGGGGGGGCGGCCCGTGGGGGCGGGCCCCGCGAAGCGTACCTGTGGGCGCCGAGGCCTATGCGGTGAGCGCCTGGCAGAACTCGCCGAACGCCTGCACGTAGACGGCGATGTCGTCCTCGGTGTGCTGCACCGAGACGGTCCACTGCTCCTCGTCACCGGGGGTCATGAAGATGCCCCGGTTGACCATCCATGGGTAGGAGGCCCAGTAGATCTCGGGCGTCGTCTCCAGGAAGTCACGGTAGTTCGTGAGCTTCTCGGCGCGGTAGGACACGCAGCCCTTCGCGCCCAGGTCGACCGTGTGCGCGGGGATGCCGGCATCGGCGATGGCCCGGTCGCAGCCCTCCGCCAGCTTCGTGCCGATCTTGCCCAGATGGTCGTAGGCGTCCTTCGTGAGGACCTGGGTGAGCGCCGCGAGGCCGGCCGCCGCCGACAACGGGTTGCCGTTGAACGTGCCCTGCTGCGCGGCGCCCTTGCTGACCCACTCCATGTAGCGGGCCTCGCCGCCGAACGCCCCGATCGTGGAGCCGCCCCCGATCGCCTTCGCGTAGGCCGCTAGGTGCGGGCGCACGCCGTAGCGCTCGGTGGTGCCGCCGTAGGCGATCGTGCCGCCGCACTTCACTTCGTCGTAGATCAGGACGGCGCCGTGCTTCTCGCAGGCATCGCGGAGCGCTTGCAGGTAACCTGCCGCCGGCTCGACGATGCCGATGTTCATCATGACGGGCTCCAAGATGACCGCGGCGACCTGGCCCGCGTTGTCGGAGAAGGCCTGTTCCACCGCTGCGGCGTCGTTGAACGGCACGACGATCACGGTGTCCCAGAGCGCCTGCGGGATCCCCTTCGAGGTCGGCTCCGTGGTGTACCAAGCCTTGCCGTCCTCGGCGCCCGTGTTGAACCGCATGTCCAGCACGTCGGCCTCCGGGACCACGGAGAACAGCACCGAGTCGTGGTGTCCGTGGTAGGACCCCTCCATCTTGATGATCTTGTCGCGGCCGGTGGCGGCACGGGCGACCCGGATGGCGTCCATCGTGGCCTCGGTTCCGGAGTTCACGAACCGCATCTGCTCCAACTGGAACCGTTCGCAGATCACCTCGGCGAGCGCGATCGTGTCGGGCGTGGTGACCGCGAAGTGGATCGCGTTCTGGGCGGCCTTCGTGAGCGCCTCGACGATCTTCGGATGGGCGTGTCCCACCACGTTGACGCCGAAGCCGCCGTGGAAGTCCTTGTACTCGGTGCCGTCCACGTCCCAGACGCTCGAACCCTTGCCCTTCTCGAGGTAGATCGGGTAGGGATCGCCGACCTGGAAGTTCGACACGACGCCGCCCGGCAAGCTCCTCGTCGCGCGTTCGAACAGGGTCTTCGACGCTCCTGTTCGGGCGAGCAGGCGTTCGGTCTCGGATGCAGCGATCTCTGCCGCGCGTGCCTTGATTCGCTCAAGATCCACGGGTATCACCTCCTGAAGGTCCGGCAAGGGTAGCGGAGGGCTCGTCCGGGTTGCAACGCGGTGTCCCGCCTGCTCAGCGGTAGTTCGTGAACTGCAGTGCGATGCCGAAGTCGTGTGCCCTGCAGGCCGCGATGGCCGCTTGCAGGTCGTCTTTGGCCTTGGCCGTCACGCGGACCTGAGCGCCCTGGATCTGGGTCTGCGCCTTGGGGACCTCCTGGCGGACGAACTTGGAGATCTCCTTGGCCTTCTCGTCGCTGATGCCGGTCACGAGCTTCACGCTCTGGCGGACCGTGCCCTTGGCGGCCGGCTGAACCTCGCCGGGCTGCAGGGCCTTGAGGGGGACCTCTCGCTTGACCATCTTCTCCTGGAGCACCTGGTAGGCAGCCTTCAGGCGGTCCTCGGTGCCCGACGTCATCTCGATCGCCTCGGCCTCCAGCGCGATGGACGTGCCGGTGTTCTTGAAGTCGAACCGCTGGTGGATCTCACGCCCCGCTTGATCGACCGCGTTACGGACCTCCTGCATGTCGACCTCGGAGACGATGTCGAAGCTGGACTGCTGTGCCATGAGCGGAGGATACCCGCGTCGGGACCGGCCCTGCCTTCGCGGGCCTCAGACGCCGATGACCCGGCCTGCGACACTCCCGCGGGTCCGGGCCGCGGAAGGGAGAGTGAGATGCCGCACATCGACGGATCCGAAGCATCCATCCACTACGAGCAGGAGGGCACGGGTCCCGACATCGTCTGGGTCTCGGGCGGGGGAGGACTCGCGACCGATTGGGCGCCCTACCAACTCCCGCATTTCCGCGGGTCCTTCCGCAACACCACGTTCGACAACCGCGGTGTGGGCACGACGGCCTGTGACGTCGCGCTCCCATGGCCCCTGTCGTCGTTCGCTCGCGATACAGCCGAGCTGATCGAGGCCGCATGCACGCCCCCGGTCGCCGTCGTGGGGCTCTCGCTGGGCGCCGCGATCGTGCAGGAACTCGCGATCTCCCGGCCCGACCTGGTGCGCTGCGCCATCGTGATGGGGACGGGAGTGAACTCCGTCGGATGGGGATGGGACTACCAGGAAGCCGAGATCGAGTTCTACAAGGATGGAGGTCGCCTCGAGGGCATGATGGCGGTCACGCATCACGCGATGATGGAGTACCCCGCTCGGGTCTTAGGTGACCGGGAACTGTGGCCGAAGATCCGTGCGGAACTCCAGGCCTGGGTCGACACGGGTGACGCCGAGGATTCCGTGATCTCTCAGTGGGAAGCCTCGCTCCGCTACGACCAGACCGAGACGCTCCCGACCTGTTCCGTGCCCATGCACGTGCTGGCCTTCACCGAGGACGTCCAGGCCCCGCCGCAGGACGGGAAGGAGCTGGCCGATCTGGCGCCGTTGGGGGAGTACCACCTGTTCGAAGGGATGGGGCACTGCTCGATCTACGGTCATACCCACGACGTGTTGAACCCGTTCATCGAGGGCCTGATCCGCCGGTACCTATGAAGCGCCGCGAGCTGCATGCATGATCGCACCACTGCCGCGACCCGGGCGGGGGTCCGTTCGCTATCATCGGTGCGTTCCACGGGAGGATGCCCGAGTGGCCAAAGGGAGCGGTCTGTAAAATCGCCGGCGTAGCCTACGGAGGTTCGAATCCTCCTCCTCCCACCCAGGGGTGTTCTCAAAACTGGGGCCCCTGACATCTCAGAACTCCGCTGAAGAAGGTCACGATCGGTGTTCCGCGCGATCGCGGGTCGGATCCCTACTCGCTGGCGCCGATCTGGACTGCCATCAGTGCTCGAGAT
>JBKJXU010000015.1:0-20497 GCA_046716145.1 Actinomycetota bacterium | reverse complement strand
TGTGCTTCCCTCTCGCCCATCAACATGTGCGGGCAGACTTTCCCACGCAGGAAGAGCTGTCGCAGCACCCTGATGGACCTGCACGACGACGACGACCTAACCCTAGATGAACCGAGCGAGACCTAGGGAAGGAAGCACCCTTCCCGCTCTGCTGATGGCTCGGGGCAGCTCCTTCCGAGGCCTCGTGGGGCCCTAGAGGCTTCGCTCACCATCGAGGGGTCTACCTCCGGCAGCGTCCGCGAGCATTCCCGAGAAAGCCGAACATTTCGCCCCTTCATCCTCGGGCAGCGGACGAGCGTGGTTTCTTTGTCAGAATCTTGTCTGTCGGCCGGTGATGATCGCGATCCATCCTCCAGCTTTTCGGTCATCGACCGAGACTCTCGGCGAGCTGCCCGAACGCGCCGCGCACCGCCTCGGAGGTCGTCGGATACGCGTGGACGGCATCGGCGACCGCGCGAGCCGGCACGCGGCAGGCCATAGCGATGACGACCTCGTGGATCATCTCACCGGCGGCGTCCCCGACGATGTGGCCCCCGAGTAACTCACCTGTGCGCGGGTCGGCGACCAGTTTCACATGCCCCTCGGGCTTCCCCTCCATGACCGCTCGTTCGTTGTCCTTCAAGCGCAGTACAGAGGTGATGACCTCATGGTCGGCCTCGCGCGCCGCGCGCTCGCTCAGACCGACGCTCGCCACCTCGGGATCGCAGTAGGTCACCTTGGGAACCACGCGGTAGTCGCGGGCACGCGGCCGGCCTCGGATATCGCCAACGACCAGCCCCGCCTCGTACCCACCGACGTGGGTGAACAGCAGCTCGCCGGTCGCATCGCCCGCCGCCCAGATGTTCGGTGCGGTGGTGCGAAGCGTATCGGTTAGGACGGGCTTGCCTTCGTCGTCGAGCTTCACACCTGCCGAGTCGAGGTCGTGGCCGTCGAACATCGGTCGCCGTCCGGCCGCGATGAGCACCTCATCGGCATCGATCGGTAGGCGCCCGTCGATCTCGAGACGCCAGCGTCCCTGACTGTGTCGTGCGCTCGAGATCTCCGCGCTCGCGATGACCTCGATGTCGTCAGCTTCGAGCGCATCAAGGATGACCATGCCGGAGTCGTCATCCTCGGGCGGCAGCACCCGATCGGTCGCCTCGACGATGGTGACTCGCGCTCCGAAGCGGGAGTAGATCTGCCCGAACTCGACACCGATCGGCCCGCCGCCGATCACCACGAGCGATGGTGGAACCCCTCCCTCGTGCCAGATCGCCTCCTTGTTCGTCCAGTACGGGCCGTCGCGCAGGCCGTCGATGGGTGGCACGGCTGCTTCGGTGCCGGTCGCGAACACGATGCGATCAGCGACGATGCGCCCGCCGGCCGACGTTTCCAGCTCGTTCGGGCCGGTCACCCGCACCTCGTCGAGGATAACGTGCACGCCCTTCTCGGTGAACGGGGCTGCGCCCGCGGCCGTGTTCTCTTCGACGATCCGGAGGACCCGCGCGCGAACGGCGTCGAAGTCGATGTCTACGGCCGGGATCCGGACGCCGAAGTCGCCGGCTGCGCGTGCGAGCGCCGCGATCTTGGCGCTACGGAGCATGATCTTGCTCGGCATGCAGCCGTACCAAGTGCACTCACCGCCGAGACGATCGCGCTCTGCCATCGCTACGCGCATATCGCCGAACGAAGCGACCCGGCCGACGATCTCAGAGCCGGTGCCACCCCCTCCGATCACGAACACGTCGAACCGGTCAGGCTCCATCGTCTCCACCTCCAGGCCAGAGCTTTACGTGGCTCAACCGGCGTGGGCGGCACTCGAACCTCGTTCTTCCCTCGGGGACCCGTCATAAGCGCGGATCGGGTCGTTCTCGACAGGTCGATCCTACGCCGCATCCGCGACGACGCTGCCGTAACGCGCGGTGCACCGGACGCCGAGCCCGCCGCTATCGGAAGAGCCCCGATAGACGCTGACGCATGACGCATTGTGGCCACGGCTTGGTCGTTATCGTAGCGTGGCCCACGCTCAAGGCTGCTCACGCTGGCGGAACCGGAGGTGAGAGCCCTCGTTCGAGCAGGCTCCCCCCTGGCGGCGGGTTGCCCACCGAGGGGTGCCGTCGGCGTCGTAGCGATCCTCCGCGTTGTCGTGAACGCCTTGTGGCGAGTTCCCTCTTCGCGAAACCTTTAGGCGTACCCTCGCGCCGGATCGGCGCAACTCGCGAAGCGACGCAAGCGGCGCATAGGCGCGAGCTGGAGGTCGGTACCACATCGGAAGTCGCAAGGGCCGAGGAGGAGACCGTTTTCAAGACCGTCGCCTTCGTCCGCTCGGCCACCCTCCCAACGCCAGGGTAGCCGCATCCCCGATGCCCGGATCGGACTCCGTGCACGACCTGCTCGTCATGGCTCCGCTAGTCCCCGCATCTACCCTGGAGTGACCCGGCGTTCTTACCCATCCCTACCCATCGAAGAAGGGCAGGCATGCGTTCCTAGCTCACGTTCCAAGCGCCGCGGTTGTCTCGCCGATTCCGCGGGGCGGGCATGTGTACGGGCCGTGGTGCAGCGTGGTTGGGAGAGAGGCCCGGAAATCCATCGGGGAGGACCCGCTTCCTTATGACGGTTCGGCCTCCCGCGGGCTTGGCCTGCGTACACCTACAGCCAGCGGTACACGCCCTCATTCGGTGCGCGATCATCGTTCAGAGTGCCCGCGTAGAATCGCACCGCCCGATGGATCCGAGGGAACCACGAGCGTGGCAGGCTGCATGCCCACGACCGCTCGCTGGGACGCGAGGCCCGACGTTCGCCCAGGACCTCAGTACCAACGCCGAGCCCCCTCTGCAGCCGACACCTGTACCCACGCGCTCCCTTGAAGATCTCGAGCTGCCGGTCGAAGTTCCGGTTCCCGCCCGAATCGAACAGCACGAAGAGATATTGATCACCAGGACGGAGCTTCTGCCAGGTATCGATCCTCAGGTACACGGTGCCGGTTGACAGATCGCTGACGACGCGCCGTATGTCAGCCATCGGGTTGGGTTGATCGTTGGGGTCAAGCCTGACCCTCAACGATCTCGCCTCGGCAGGGCCAGACACCGATGCTGCGAGGGCGACCGCAACAAGGGGAACCACGAATCGACGCATGGTGATCTCCTTCACTTGGGCGGGCGCCCGTCGAGACGCCGCGAAGCTAGCTCATGCTGCCCTGGCCCGCAAACCACACGACCCACGAGGATCGGATGCCACATGGCTGAGAGCGAGCTGGACCCGGCGCATGTTCCTTCCGCCTTCGACGCGCGTTGACAGCCTGCGGTGAGACTCCGAGGGCTCGAGGGCGGAGGCGTGAACCCGAAGCCAAATCAAGAAGGATCCGAAGATTCGGAAGGCCGTCCTCGGCCGGCTGCGTCGCCAGGTTCCCATTGACCGGCGCCACCCGAAGTCATAGTGTCGCCGGACATCTGGCGTAAGAGGGGGTGGTGCCATGAGGGCCGCTGATCCTCAACGGCCATAGTTGTGTTGTTCATCGACTTAGGCAGCGCTGCGCAGCGATCGTCCAAGCGCCGTCCCAGGCGATCGGATCTCGCGAGGCGGAGAAGCGCCGCGGTGCTGCGCCGATCGAGTCTGTAGAGAGAGGGGATCATGATGAGGAAGTCGTTGTGGCTCACGCTGCTCGGGGTCGCCGCGGTGCTGGCGGTGGCCGGGAGCGCCCTCGCCACGCATGTACCCGGCACCACGACACCGGTACTGCTCGCTCGCGGGACGCTGGCGGAAGAGGTGAAGGTCAACGTCGGCGACATCAAGATCAAGACGAAGGACGCCGTCGACGTCGCCACGCTAGAGGTCACGTTCGCTAGGGGAGGCGGGTCAGCCGGCTGGCACATCCACCCAGGCCCCGTCTTCGTGGTGATCAAGTCAGGCGAGATCTCCGTCTGGACCGAGGACTGCGAGAAGACGGTCTACGGGGTCGGCGAGACATTCTTCGAGATGGGCCCCGAGGCATCGATGCTCGTCAAGAATGAGGACCCGAACACCGACGCCGTCGTGGTCGGCACCTTCATCGTGCCGGTTGGCGCGAACCCTCTTACGATCACGACCGAACACCTCTGCGGCGTCGAGGCGTAGGGGTCAGAGCCGCTGGCCTCCTCATCGAGCAGATGAGGTCGGCAGGAAGCCCCGTGGCGGTTCGCCGTTGCGGGGCTTCACTCTGCAGATAGTCAAGCGGACGCCGCAGGGGCATGGCGTCCGCTTGACCCCTGATGCCACGCGCTGTCCCGGCGCCGGGACCTGGTGGCCGGGATCATGGAGCAGACTTGCGACCACGCGAGGTCTCAGAACTGGCGCGAAGGCTTGTAGCGCCGGTTGGTGCGCCGCCCTCCACGCGCCCGTTAGGGCGGCGCGATAGGCGCAGCGGCGCACGCGAGACCGTTTTCAAGACCCCGCCTTCGTTCGCTCGGCCATCCTCCCAGGTGGGAGCCTATCTCTTGGGGGCGGCGCGAGCGGTCAGGCCGTTCGTACACCACTTCCGCGGACGCTACTCTAGGGAAGCCTTGGTCCACGATAGTGCCTACGTATGGAGGAGCGAGGTAATGCTGGTTCTTCCGAGCCCGGGCGGGTGTTCTCTCCGCGTGGACACCCGAGCGCGCGCTTGAGAGTTGATGGTGCTGACGGGGGCCGAGCCACTCGAGACGTCAACGACCGACGGGAACCTCGATGTCAAGCAGGCCGCGAGCGTTCTTACTCAGATGGCGCGGTGTCTTCTCGCAGTCGATGTCGGCGGCGGACGGACAGGAAAGGAAGCGATGAAGAGCGGTTTTCGCAGCGATCTTTGGAAGCTTCAGCTTGCCTTAGTCGTACTTGCCGTGGGGAACCTCGTGACTGGAGTCTGGGCGCGGGTATGGCCGAGTTCCTGGTACGCAGATTTCCCCGGCAAGGGACTCGGGTGGGTGATGGTTTTCGGCGACTACAACGAGCACTTCATCCAGGACATCGGCGGCGCGTACCTCGCGTTCGGATCACTGCTCTTGTACACGGCGCTACGGCCGAGTCGATCCCTGATCCGAGGTGCGCTCTTCGGGTTCCTTGTCTTCGCCGTGCCGCACTTCCTGATTCACGTGTTCGTCCGCGACGAGTTGAGCACGGCAGGCTACTTCGGGACGCTCATGCCCTTGGGGTTCGGCATCGCCCTCGCGCTGTGGGCGCTGACGCTGAATCGAAAGATGGCCGAGTCGGGGCCTGCGCCCGGCTAGCGCGTCGGGTACGAAAACTGGTGCGCCCACGCGGCCTCCTCGTCGAAGAACGGGACGGCCGGCTCGTGCAGCGGCTCGCGGCCGTTCGTATGCGCGCTCACGTGCCCTCACCCACCCCGAGGAACGTCAGCTCGAACCGCCGCTCGCAGGCCTCGCATCCGGAGCGAACCGGGCCGGGGCACAACCATCATCGGACGCGTCCCGACCGGCAGCTAAGCTCGCGCTCCGATCTCCAAGCGATCAAGATCCCGCCACAGCGGCGCCCGTTCCGCGGATCGGTTCCTAGACCACGTATCGGAAGTTCGATGCCGAAGGACCCGGACACCGTTTTCAAGACCCCCCGGCGTACGCGCCGGGTCGGCCGGCCCGGTTCATCGCGACCGGGCTGAAGACGAACTTCGTCATCCACCTCATGACGTCGAGGGCCCACCCCGCCCGCTGGCGGAACCCGACGACCACCGCGATCACGCACGCGGCCATCATCATCACGAGGACGACGACGGCCGTTGTGCGTCCACTCATGCTCATCACGCCTCACCTTTCGGGCAGCGACGGTACGCCGCGTGCGGGCCGCCAGAGGCTTCACCCCCGAAGGCACCGCGACGCCGTCTTCTGCGAAGCACCGCGGTGCCCGCGCTGAGCTGACCCCACGATCCTACGAAGCGACGAGGTCGGGGATGGTGCCTTCCATCACGGTGGAGCCGTCGAGGTCGCTGACGCCCACCGCCGCAGCGCGGTCGCGTGGCAACGTCGAGTACAGGCTGATGTACAGGTCACCATCGACGGCGACGAAGGTGCCGAGCGGCGCACGCTCCTGCGTGCCCGCCTCCTCGAACCACACAGCGTAAGTCTGGCCCGCGGAGAGGCCGGAGGTCGTCAGCTCGACCCATGTGTCACCCGCATCGTCGTGCACCACCGCCTCGCCCTGCACGCCGGGCAGGGTTGCGGTCATGGCGATCACCTCACCGCTCGGACCGGACGGCCACAGTGCGATCACGGTGAGGATCAGCGCGGATGCCAGCGTGGCCGCGACCGCGACCCGAACCGTGATCGAGCGATGCCGCTCGCGCCGTCGCGTGGCGCGCTCGTGCTCGATGCGTGAGAGCACCTCGCCCAACATCTCGCGCGGCGGCTCGGCAGGGGTGCCCAGTCGTTCGGGATCCACGAGGGGGAGCAGATCGACAACGGGCTCGAGTTGGCTCGCTTCCTCCCGGCAAGAAGTACACCCGTCGAGATGGGCACGAACGGCGGCCTCCTCGTGAAGCGCGAGGTGCCCCAGCACGAAGGCGCCCAGCAGCGGGCGGACGTGATCGTCAGGACGAGGAGTCATCCCACCCCATCTCCTCCAGTGCGAGACGCAGCGCTCGCAAGGCGTAGTAGACGCGGCTCTTGACCGTACCCTCCGGGATGCCGAGCTCGGCAGCGACCTCCGCGTACGGGCGGCGGCGGAAGTACGTCTCCAGCACCACGCGGCGATGGTCGTCGCCGACCCGGCGCAACGCCTCCTCGATCTGCCACGCCAACAGGGCCTGCTCCAGCTGGTCCCCCGGCGGGGCCGCGCCGCCGGCCATCTGTTGGATCGCCTCCTCGGAAGCAGGTTCGGGCCAGATCGCGCGGGCCCGGGCGATGTCGATCACGACGTGGCGCAAGATCGCGAAGAGCCACGTGCGCATCGTGCCGAGCTGCGGATCGAACCGCTCGCCGAACCGCCATGCGCGCACGAACGTCTCCTGGACCGCTTCTTCGGCCAGGCCGCGATCGTTGAGCGACCGTACGGCGAACCCGAACATCTCACCCGCATGCGCGGAGTACGCGGCTCTGATGCCGCTCTCGTCGAGGTCGGACCGCGCTGAACCCATGGAGCCTCCCTCAAGGGTACGGGTCCGAGCCTTCGCGGGTTCGATCCGAGATCGGGTTGAACGCCACGCGCCCGCGGCCCGTATCCCCAGCGATACCCCCAGCTGCCACGAAGAGCCAAGGAGACGACACGATGCAGATCGGACCGATGCGCTCGCTCGCGATCGGCCTCGCTTCCACGGCGTGGGCGAGGTCTGGTCCGTGGGGGACCCCGCAGGCGTCGCCATCGAAGCCAAGGTGCGTTCCCGGTACTGACCCCCAGCGTTCAGGAGACATGACACCGGTATGACGCGTCGGCATCACGAAGCGAAGGGCGCACCGGTCGGATCGATCACGCTCCTGCTGGCTGCCGCGGCGATCCTCGTCGCCCGTCCCGCCCTCGCGGACGATCTCGACCCGCCTGTCTCGCCCGACCCAGCCGTCTCGACGTCACCGACGCCGAGCCCGCTCCCGGACCCATCGCCCACGCCCATCGCTCCACTCGCAGATCCCGTGGCTCCGACCCCCTCGGACGAAGCACCCGTCGCGCGCCCCACGTCCGTCGGCGCGGCCGGTGAAGGACGCGCGCGCGCCGGGGATCGCACGGCTGCTGCAGCTCAGGACAACCGGTTCGCGCCGAAGGAACTCACGGTGACCGCCGGAACGGGGGTCGTGTGGACGAACGAAGGGCAGAACCTCCATACCGTGACGGCGGACGACCGGGCGTTCGATTCGGGCACCCTCCAGAGCGGGCAGACCTTCGCCGTCACCTTCGACGATGTCGGGCGGTTCCCCTACTACTGCCAGATCCACGGCGAGCCCGGATCCGGGATGTTCGCACTGGTGATCGTCCGACCCGCTCAGGTCGAAGGGACCGGATCTCCGCCACCTGGGCCGACGGACGATACGGGCGGGACGGCCGCGACAGGGCTCGATCCGACCTGGCTCGCGCTGCTCGCCGGTTCGCTCGGCCTGGGGCTCCTGAGCCGGCGCCTGGGAAGACCAGGGAGCGGGAAGGGAGGTGGGCCGACCCGATCGCCAACGCAGAGGAAGTACGCAACCGGATCACTCGGAGAGGAGTAAGGCTATGACACGGAAGAGGTTGCTCCGCATGCTGCTCGGATCCATCGGTGCGCTCGCCATCGTGGTCCCCGCGATGCCGGCGAGCGCAGCAGGAACGACGTTGCAGTCCGCGCTCACCGGCGGCGCGGCCGAGGTCCCCGACCCCGGGGACCCGAACGGCTTCGGCGCCGCCGAGGTCGCGATCACCGTTCGCCTGCAGAAGCTCTGCTTCACGATCGTGGTCGTCGATGTGGCACTCCCGACGGCCGCCGCCCACATCCACAAGGGGGCCGAAGGGGTCGCCGGTCCGGTGCGCGTCACGCTGAAGGCGCCGGTCGAGGTCGCGGGCTCGGGCGTCGGTCTTGCATCGGGGTGCGTGCGCGGGATCTCCAAGCCGCTCCTGCGAAGGATCGCGAACAACCCAGCCGAGTTCTACGTGAACGTGCACAATGGCGCCTTCCCCGGCGGCGCCGTCCGCGGGCAGCTCGAGGCCTAGGACGAGGGGCCAGCGTGCGGCGGTCCGGGGGCCGTCCGCACGCCGTACGCCACACGGCGCCGGTCATACACTCCTGTCGTGACGTCTCGCCGTGAGATCGAAGCCCTATTGACCGCGGTCGCCGACCAGGAGCTCGCTCCGGGCGATGCGGCAGACCGGCTGGCGACCCTCCCGTTCCGCGACCTCGGGTTCGCCAGGGTCGACACGCACCGAGAGCTCCGCCAAGGCGCGCCCGAAGTGATCCTCGGCGCGGGGAAGACGCCGGCACAAGCGGCGGGCATCGCGCGGGCGCTCGCCGAGGCCGGAGCGTCGAGCGTGCTGGTCACCCGCGCCGACGATGCGATGCGCGCCGCGGTACGAGAAGTGCTCCCCGACGCGCAGGAACACGAACTCGCGCGCGCGATCTGGGTGGAGCCTCAGCCGATCGAGCGCCGCGGCCGTGTGGTCATCGTCTCGGCGGGGACCTCGGATGGACCCGTCGTGCACGAGGCGAGGATCCGCGCAGAGCTGCTCGGTACCGATGTGACGGTCCACGAGGACGTCGGTGTCGCGGGGTTGCATCGGCTCGCCCCGGTGCTTCCGGATCTGGACGGGGCCGACGTCGTCGTCGTGGTGGCCGGGATGGACGGCGCGCTCGCGAGCGTGATCGGCGGACTCGCGGCCTGTCCGGTGATCGGCGTGCCGACCAGCGTCGGGTACGGATCCGCCCACGGCGGCCTGACCGCACTCAACGCGATGCTGTGCTCGTGCGCCGACGGTCTCGCCGTGGTGGGGATCGATGACGGGCTCGGCGCCGGCTCGGTCGCAGCTCGGATCGCGCGACGGGCCGCCGGATGACGCGGGTCGCCTACCTCGACTGCCTCGGGGGGGTCGCCGGGGACATGGTCCTGGGGGCGCTGCTGGACGCCGGCGCGCCGCAAGGGGCGCTGCACGATGTCGTGGCGGCCCTCGGATTCACCGGCGTGAAGGTTGAGGTGGAGCGGGTCGAACGTCATTCGATCGAAGCGACGCGGGTCCAGGTGATCGAAGAGCGCGCGCCGCGGGATCGCCGCGCGGGCGAGTTGCTCGATCTCGTTGCGGCAGCAGACCTCGCCCGCGGTGTGCGCGACCGCTCGCTCGACGCCCTTCGCCGGCTGGTCGCAGCCGAATCGAGGATCCACGGCGTCGCTGAGGGCGAGCTCGTCCTGCACGAAGTGGGTGGCGCGGACACGTTGGTGGACGTGGTCGGCGCGTTCGTGCTGCTCGACGCGCTCGGAGTCGAGGTCGTGGCGTGTTCCCCCGTTCCGTACGCGCGCGGCGTGATCGCAACGGCACATGGCTCGATACCCGGACCGGGACCTGCGGTGCTGGCGATCCTGGAGGGCGCACCCCTCGTCGGCGTCGAGGCAGAGACCGAGCTGGTCACGCCGACCGGCGCGGCGATCGTCATGGCCGCATCGTCGTCGTTCGGGGAGCTGCCGCCGCTCGTGCTCGAGGGAGTCGGCTACGGGGCCGGCCGACGCGACCTCCGTTCCAGGCCGAACCTGCTCCGGGTCGTGCTGGGGACCTCACGTGCAGCGATCCCGGTCGCCGACGTCGTCGTCCTCGAAGCGAACCTGGATGACCTGCTCCCGGAGCTGGTACCGGACGTGATCGAGGCGTGCCGTGCCGCCGGCGCGCTCGACGTGTGGACGGCCCCGGTCCAGATGAAAAAGGGACGTCCGGGCGTACTACTGAGCGCGGTCGCGCGGCCCGGCGAAGAACAGGCGCTCGCGCGGGCCCTCCTGGTGCATTCGACGACGCTGGGTGTGCGGGCCACCTCGCTGCGCCGCTACGAACTCGCGCGGGCCCTCCGCGAGGTACACGTCGACGGGCATCCGATCGGTGTGAAGGTCGGGATGCTCGACGGACGCGTGGTGAACGTGGCGCCCGAGCACGACGACTGCGCGAGGGTGGCCGCGGCAACCGGGCGGCCCGTGAAACACGTATGGGCGGCAGCGCTCGCTGCGGCGCAGTCGTTGATCGGAGGTGACGATGCCGGGGCTGGTTGAGCTGGAGGCGGCCGTCGGCCGGTCGGCGAGCGCGATCGTCGCGTTCTCCGGCGGTGTGGACTCCTCGGTGGTCGCTGCCGTCGCATCCCGGGTGCTCGGTGACCGGGCGCTGGCCGTGACGGCGGTCTCACCGGCGCTTGCCACCGGTGAGCTCGACGGCGCCCGCGCCGTGGCGCGCGCGATCGGGATCGCGCACGAGACGATCGCGACCGACGAACTGGCGCGCGCGGGTTACCGTCGCAACGGACCGGACCGCTGCTACCACTGCAAGACGGAGCTCTACTCCCAACTCGGCGCCCTCGCTTCGGCGCGTGGCTTCGCGGTCCTGTTCTCCGGTGCGAACGTCGATGACCTCGGCGATTGGCGTCCGGGTCTTCGGGCGGCGGCCGAGCATCAGGTCCGCCATCCGCTCGTGGACGCCGGGTTCGCCAAGGCCGACGTGCGAGCGCTGGCGCACGAGATGGCGTTGCCGAGCGCGGACAAACCCGCCATGCCGTGCCTCGCCTCACGTCTGCCGTTCGGCACCGAAGTCGATCCCGACGCTCTGGCGCAGGTCGACCGCGCCGAGCGAGCGGTGAGAGCGCTCGGGTTCGAAGAGGTGCGGGTCCGGCATCTGGGCGCGACCGGCCGGGTCGAGCTCGGCGGCGACGACCTCTCGCGGGCGCTCGGCGAGGGCCGCGAGAACGTCGTGCGGGCTGTCCTCGACGCCGGCTACGCAGGCGCCGAGATCGACCCGGAGCCGTTCCGTTCGGGAACGCTCACGCGGGGGCTGGACGTGCTCCTGAGCCCTGACGGATATCACCCGGCCGGTGAAGAGCCCGATGGGTAAGAACACGAAGCGGCCGCACGAGACATCCCGTCCGGGCCGCAAGCCGTCCCGCGGGCGAACGAACACGACACCATCGCCGCACCTCTGGCTCATCGTCGCGTTCATCGCAGCGGCGGTGGCGGGTCTCGTGTGGGTGAACCGGCCGGGAAGCTCCGATGCGACCAGCGGCTTCGCGCCCTACACGGGTGGTGACCTCCACTCCCTCGTATCCGTGCCGGGGGAGGCCGGACGTCTCTTCGTCGGAGGGCACCAGGCCGTCTCGGTGTCCTCCGACGGTGGAGTCGGCTGGGTCCCGGTCAACAGCCTGGATGACGCCGACGCGATGGGCTGGGCCTTCTTGGACGACACGATCTGGATGGGTGGGCACCCGGGGCTCGAGGTCTCGACCGACGGCGGCCGGACCTTCGAACAACGGAACGACGGTCTGCCCGCCACGGACATCCACGCGCTGGGCGGGATGGGGTCGACGCTGTATGCCGCCTCGCCTGCCGCCGGGTTCCTGGCATCGACCGACGGAGGCGCAACGTGGGAGATCCGCAACCCCAGTGTGGGTCAGAGCTTCATGGGCGCGATGCTCGTGGATCCGTCGGACCCCGATCGCATCCTCGCCCCGGACATGGGCGCAGGCGCCGTCGAGAGCGTCGACGGAGGCCGGAAATGGCGTGCCCTGGGCGGGGTCCGGGGCGCGATGTCGGTGTCGTGGGATCCGACGGATACCGATGTGATCGTGGTCACCGGCAGCGGGAACGCCGCGTTGAGTCGAGACGGGGGGGCGTCCTGGCTCGATCTCGCGATCCCGGCCGGCGCATCCATCGTGCAGATCGACGCGAACGACCCGAGCACGTGGTACGCGGCCGCATGGATGGACGACGGGACGGTGGATGTGAGCCGGAGCACGGACGGCGGCTCGACATGGACCCCGCTGTAGACATGATCGCGCCTCCGAGCGAGGCGAAGGTGGGATTGCGAGGAAGATCCATG
This sequence comes from Actinomycetota bacterium, assembly GCA_046716145.1. GTDB lineage: Bacteria > Actinomycetota > UBA4738 > UBA4738 > HRBIN12 > AC-51. The sequence goes on along the minus strand of JBKJXU010000015.1, from coordinate 8,047 downwards.
AGGCATATCGTCGATCGCACCCCCGACGGAGGAGGCACCATGCGACGCGTATTCACCGTTCTCGTCCTGGCCGGCGCCATGCTCGGCCCCACGGCCGCATCGGCAGGGATCCCTACACCCGATCCCGATGCACCGAACTGCCACGGCTTGGCGATGGGGATCGGCGCGAGCACTTCCCAAGGCACGGCGACCTACGCCCGCGCGAACGGCTTCTCCGTGATCGACACGCACTTCGTATTCATGGACCTCCAGGGGTGCCACAGCGGATAGCTTGAACGCCCGCTTCGCTTCCGGTCTGATCTTGTTCGAGACGCGGGGCCGTGGCGCAGGGGCCGGCGGATGAAGGGGTACGAACCGGGGGTTCCCTGAACCCGCGAGAACCCCTACGCTCGCCTTCATGTGGCCGCTTGCGGACGAGCCCTTCCAAGATCTGCTGACGGTCATCCCGGCCGTCTTCTTCGCCGATAGCCACGAGCCCGTCCCCCGGACCCTGAAGCTATCGCCGAACGCCGAGGAGATCCTGGGCGCCGGGGCCGAGGCGCACCTGTTCGACCCGGATCTCTGGCGGCGGTCCATCCATCCGGAGGACCGCGCGATCCTGGTCGATGGCTGGGCGAACGCGTACCAACACGAACAGCCCTACGTCGTCGATTACCGCTACCACCGCCTCGACGGGAGCACGATGTGGCTCCGCGAGCACAGCACCCCGGTCCGCGACGGGAGCGGGGTGGTCACGCACTGGCAGGGAGTGCTCCTCGACGTCACGCGCGAACAAGCCACCCTCGAGGAACTGCGAGCCTCCGAGACCCGGTTCCGTGGGTTGGTCGAGAACCTTCCCGCACACGTCTACGCCGTGTCCGACGATGAAGACTTCGTGAACCTCTACGGGTCCCCCCTGGGTGCACAGGCCCTCGGGTATGACACGCAAGACGAGGCGTGGGCGAACCTGACCTGGGTCGACATCGTGCACCCCGACGATAAGGACCGGATCCTTGACGCCTGGCGAACCTCCTATCTCACGGGGGAGCGCTTCGACGAGGAGTACCGACAGGTCTGCGCCGACGGCCGTGTCATCCAGATGCACGACCGTGCGGTCTTGATCTATCACGACGGGCAGCGCAGCCATTGGCAGGGCGTGGTCCTGGACGTCACAGGTGAGCACGATGCTCGCCGCGAACTCGAAGAGTCCGAGGCTCGGCGCCGGGCGCTGATGGACAACCTCCCCGCCGTCGTCTACGAGATGGCGCACGACGACACGCGCAGGACCATCTCGGTGAGTCCGCACATCGAGCGTCTGCTGGGCTACACGCGCGAGGAGTGGCTGGCCCAGCCGGACATCTGGATCGAGCTCCTGCACCCGGATGACCGCGAGATCGAACTCGCCGCCCACGACGAGGCCGCCCTGAGCGGCAACGAATGGACACGGGAGTACCGGCTCATCGCCGCCGATGGCAGGATCGTGTGGGTGCGCGACGTCGGCCGCCTCGTCCACGGCCCGAGCGGATCGACGTGGCAGGGAGTGCTGCTCGACATCACGGCGCGACATCGTGCGGAGGATGCACTGCGCCTCGCCAACGACCTCTTGGAGACCCGGGTCATAGAGCGCACCACCGAACTGGGGGAAGCCAACGCGCTGATGGAGTTGGAGGTCGGGGAGCGCCGGCGTGCCGAAGCCGAGGCCCGCGCCGCGGAGAACCGGTTCCGACGGTTCGTTGAAGACTTGCCGGCAGTCGTCTATCGCTGGGAGCTCCCCGACAAAGAGCTGGTGGGGTCCGAGTACGTGAGCCCCGGCATCGAGTCGACGCTCGGCTACACCCCGTACGAATGGCGGGGCGACTTCCTCTGGCGCGAGCGCCTGCACCCGCACGACCGCGACGCGGTGCTTGCGGCCGCGGCGCACAGCGAAGCGACCGGCGAGCCGTTCGAGATCGAGTACCGATACCTCGCCAAGGACGGCCGGGTGGTGTGGGTGTACGACCGCGCGACACTGATCCGGCGCGCCAACGACGGGTCGCCCGCGACGTTCCAGGGGGTCTTCGTGGACATCAGCGCCCGGAAGGCGGCCGAAGAACACGCCGCCGAGTCGGAACGCCGCTTCCTGGAGATCGTCGAGCAGGGCCCGATGGTCACGTACACCTATCACCTCGCGCCGATCGATCCGCCCGGGATCGGGGTGGACTACGTGAGCCCGGGCATCAGCGATCTGCTCGGATACCCGGTCGACCAACTCGCGGCCAACCCCGTCTCATGGTTCGAACGGACGCATCCTGACGACGTCCAGGATCTGATGTCGGGGCTCCGCATGATGTGGTCCACGGGTGTGGAATGGCAGACCCGGTTCCGCATGATCGCGACCGACGGCCGGGTCGTGTGGATCGAGAACCGGACCCGGTGCATCGGACGTGACGAGTTCGGGCGACCATCCAGGTTCACCGGGGTCCTCGCCGACGTGACGAGGTCGGCTGAGGCCGAGATCGGTGTTGCCGACGAGGCCGCCGCCATGCGCGCCGTGCTGCATGCAGGGCCGGCGATCGCGTGGACCGAGGTCGTGGACGCCGAGGGCCGCTCACGCTTCCCGTACATCTCGCCGCAGGTGCTCGAGATCTTCGGCTACACGGCGGACGAGCTCCGCGGTGGCGACGACGGCCGGTACCCCAGCGTCATCCATCCGGACGATCGCGCCAGGGTGGTGGCGAGCAGCGAACTCGCCCAGGCCTCGCCCGGAGGCACCTGGGAGTCGGAGTATCGGATCATCCGCCCTGACGGGGGCGAGCGCTGGATCCACGCGGTCTCCCGCCGCGCGACACCGTTCGGCGAGGTGCCGGCTGTCTGGCACGGGGTCACCGTCGACGTCACGCATCACCATGTCTCGGACGATGGCGACGTTCGGGTGTTGGACGCGGAGCGGCGTTAGGACGGAGCCAGCACCCGGGCGCGCTCGGGAAGGTATCGCCACAGGTGCTCGGGCACGATGACGCTGCCGTCGGCTTGCTGGTGGTTCTCCAAGATCGCGATCAGCGTCCGGCCCAAGGCGGTCGCCGTGCCGTTCAGCGTGTGCAGGGTCTCCAGCGAACCATCCGCCCGCCGCACACGCGTGTGCAGCCGCCGGGCCTGGTAATCCGTCGTGTTCGAGCAGGAGGTCAGCTCGCGGTAGCGCTGCTGGCCCGGCAACCACACCTCGATGTCGTACTTCTTCGCGGCGCTCCCTCCGAGGTCGCCCGCAGCGACGTTCACGACGCGGTACGGAAGCTCGAGCGTCCGGATGATCGTCTCCTCCACGCTCACGAGGTATTCGTGTTCCTCCCAGGAGGACTCAGGGGTGGTGAACGAGAACATCTCGACCTTGTCGAACTGATGGACGCGGAACATGCCGCCCATGTCCTTGCCATAGGTCCCGGCTTCACGCCGGAAGCACGAGGAATACCCTGCATAGCGCATCGGCAACTGATCCTCGTTCACGATCTCGCCCATGTGGAAGGCCGCGAGCGGCACCTCGGCGGTCCCCACCAGATAGAGATCGTCCTCCGCGGTCTTGTAGATCTGCGCTTCGTCGGCGGGGAGGAACCCGGTGCCGTACATCGCCTCCTCGCGCACCATCACCGGTGGGATCACCGGGAGGAAGCCCTTGTCGATGAGGATCTCCATCGCGCTCTGCATGAGCGCGAACTGCAGCAGCACGATGTCGCCCAGCAGGTAGACGAACCGGGAGCCGCTGGTGCGGGCGCCGCGCTCGGTATCCAGCACACCCAGCATCTCCCCGAGCGCCGCGTGATCGCGAACCTCGAAATCGAAGACGGGGGGCGTCTCGTGGTTGCGGCGGACCTCGACGGCATCCTCGTCGGTCCAGCCCTCGGGGGCGCTCTCGTCCGGGAGGTTCGGCGTGGACGCCAGCAACGCGGCCATCGCGGCTTCGGCCTCGCTCAGCTGCGGTTCCACGTCCTTCAGTTCGGCCGAGACGGCCGCCACCGCGTCGATCAACGGCTGCTTCTCCTCGGCCGCCGCAGCGCCGATCGCCTTCGAGGCGCGGTTCTGTTCGGCGCGCAGCTCGTCGGCGCGGGCCGTCAGCGAACGGCGCCGCTCGTCGGCCGCCAGCAGCTCATCCACGCGCTCGGCCAGGGCGCGCCGAGCGAGCGCCACGCGGAACCGTTCGGGGTCCTCGCGGATCTGCTTGATGTCGAGCATCGGCCCTCTACACCTTGACCTGGTTCGGGTCCTTCTTCTCCGCCTGCGGCTGGCCCTGAGCCTGCGCGGACGTTCCCGGACCGGCGTCCATGATGCTCTGCCCGTGGAAGATGCCGCCCTCCTCCACCACGAGGGTCTTCGACGTGATGTTGCCGTCGATCCGTCCGCCCCGTGCCAGGTGCGCCTTGCCCTTCACGATGATGTTGCCCTTGAAGCGACCGCCGACGCTCACGTTCTGCGCCCTGATGTCGGCCTCGACCTGGGACTGCGGCGACAACGTGACGTCCCCATCCGCGTTGATCTGCCCCTTCACGCTCCCGTCGATGCGCAGGCTGCCCGCCGACACCACGTTGCCCTCGAGCTTCGCGGTGGCGCCCACGATCGTGACCTCAGCCTCGTCCGCCACGTGCCTCTCCTTCCGTTCGGGGGATCGATCGGCGGAGCCAGCAGGGTGTGCCGCTTCCGCCTCATCTCGTCGCCACATCATGATGCGCTCACCGCCTCATGGTCATCGCGCATCGCGTGCGCGATCGCCTCTTCCTCTTCCAGGGAGAGGTTGTACGTGCTGGTGCCCGTCTGCACGGGCTTGGCGTATACGCGCGTGTCCTGCCTCCCGTTGATCGACGTCAGGACGATCCCGGACCCGCGCTCGTCCAGGAGCGCACACGAGAACGACAACCTGCCGCCGACGTCGTCGAAAGCGTCGTAGCGAACCAGAGCCACCCGGCGAACGCCGGCTTCGATCTGGAGCTGCTGGCGCTGGTCGAGGGCGTGCAACTTCCGGGCGGCCTTCTCCAACCGCTCGATCCGCGCGAGCAGGACGCCGACGGCCTCTTGGCCGCGCAGCGGCGTCTCGTCCGTGGGGCGGCGGCGGCTCCCACGGGTGATGCCCCAGAAGGCGCCGAGCGCTCCCAAGGCGAGCGCGATCAGCGCCAGCAGGGTGAGCGTGCGGTTCGAGAACTCCATGTCGTTGATCCCACGGGAACGTCGCGACGACGCCCGGCGAGGGGATCGAAGTATAGGCCCGTGTTCGCGCCGGGCCGACGGCTACGTCACGTCCCGGCCGCGGAAGGAGATCGCGGCCAGCGCCATGGTGAGCACTACCCATCCGAGGACCGTAAGCCAGGCCCTTCCCGGCTGCAGGAGGAAATGGACCTGATCGGGGCGGGGGTTCAGCACCGGAGGCTTCGGATCGACGAGATCCAGAGCCTCCCCCGACGTCATGGCCACCACCGCCCTGCCGAGGGTGAACCGCGCGGCCACGAACACCAGGTTCGCGATGAAGAGTTCGACGATGATCAAGTAGCCGAGGAACGCGCTGATCCCTGAGACCGTCGAGCGGCCGATCGTGGCGAACGCGAGCCCGATCAACGAGAACACGGCCGAGGCGCTCGCCACCCGGACGATGGACATCGCGACGTCGCCCATGAAGCTTTCGGGGGTCCCCACGAACGACCCCTTGACCGCCACACCACCGGCGAACACCGCCGACAACCAGATCTGTGCCCCCACGGCGATCGCGAACACGACGAGCGCGATGACCACCGCGCGCGCGGCCAGGATCCGCAGGCGCCGAGGCTCCCAGGTGAGCAGCGTGCCCATGGTTCCGGCCGACCACTCGGCGCCGCCGAGGGTCGCCCCCAGGAACGCGCCCAGCAAGATCACGAGCGACGCGGTCCCGTCCAGGAGCGCCTCCAGGTCGAAGAAGTCGAGGGAGTCCGGGCCGAAGTACTCGGGGCGGACCTGCTCGGTGCAGAACTCCTCGAGCGAGGCATAGGCGTCGGGCGCCGGCCCGTAGTTCCCGTCGAGGCAGTTCTGCAGCTCGCGCTCGTACACCCGCTGTCCCTGGCGGACGGCGGTCGAGTCCTTCCCCTCGGCGACGATCGTGCCGATCGTCACCCCGATGAGCACGCCGGCCAACGCGCCGACGATCATCATCGGGACCACCCGCCGGGACCGAGCGCGCAAGAACTCCGAGGAGATGAGCCGCCTCATGCGAGCCCCTCGTCCTTCGTCAGCTCGAGGAAGACCGACTCCAGGTCCACGGTGACGCGGCGCAGCTCGGAGAGGTAGATGCCCTGCTCCGCCAGCACCCGCGTGACGTCGGCGCCGCGCTCGGGCTCGACGTCGACGTGGATCGTGTCGCCCAGCGCACGCGCCTGGATCCGGGCGCCGGCCAGGTGCAAGATCGCGGCGGCCGGGTCGGGTACGCGGGCCACCATCCCGGCGCTCCCGGCCGCCGCGGACACCACCTCGGCCACCGAGCCCTGCGTGATCAACCGTCCACGGGCGATGATCGCGACCCGGTCGGCGATCTGCTGCACCTCCGAGAGGATGTGGCTCGAGATGAACACCGTGCGGCCCTCGGACCCGAGCGAGCGGATCAGCTCGCGGACCTGGACGATCCCCGCCGGGTCCAAGCCGTTCGCGGGCTCGTCCAGGATCAACAGCGACGGATCCTTCAGGAGCGCGGCCGCGATGCCCAACCGCTGCTTCATCCCCAGCGAGTACGTCTTCGCCATGTCGCCCTGACGCTCCGACAGCCCGACGCGGTCCAGCACAGCGTCCACCGTGCTCGGGCCGATCCCGTGCACACGTGCCAAGATCTCCAGGTTCCTCCGGCCGGTCATGCGGGGGAAGAGCAGCGGCTGCTCCACGATCGATCCGACCCGGCCGATGGTGGAGGCGAGCGAGCCGGGCACGTCGGCGCCCAGCAGCCGCACGTGACCCGCGCCCGGGCGGACCAGGCCGAGCAGGCACCGGATCATGGTCGTCTTGCCCGCGCCGTTGGGCCCCAGGAACCCGAAGACGCCGCCCTCCGGGACCTCCAGATCGAGACCGGCGAGGGCCGTGGTCCGCCCATGCCGGAGCCTGCGGAACTCCTTGCGGAGCCCTTCGACCTCGATCACACCCATGTGGCAGGCAACCGTACCCTGTCCGCGCAGCGGCGGTGGGACTAGGTCTTCGTCCCTTCGGTGTCGATGCCGTTCCACGCCGGGACGATGACGCGGCGCGAGCCGGGACGACCTCGCAGGATGACCTTGCGCAGGCGCGTGTTGTTCTTCGTACCGGACTCGTAGAGCAGGCCCTGCGGGTTGGCGGTGACCTCGATGTAGTACGTGCCGTTGGGCAGGTCGGTCACCTCGAAGCCATGGCCGAACAGCCCCTGGAAGTAAGTGTCGCCCCACCCGACCTGCAGCACCTCGCGGATCCAGAGCGACGCGGGGCCGCCACAGCGGCTGAAGCCGAGGTAGCCGGGGTTCCAGTCGGCGTTGGGCCGCAACAGATCGATGGCATCGGTCGGCGCCAGACAGAAAGCCTGCTTGCGGCTCCTCACGATCGCCTGCCTCGTATCGTCCAGCAGGCGGTACCGCGCGAACTGCAGGAAGTGCCAATGCTGATGGTCATCGTGGCGGTCGTACTCGAACCCTCCGACCGGCGCCCGGCCCACGACCTCACCGTCCTGCGTGAAATACTGGAAGGCGTCCATCAGGTCTTCGCCCTCCTGGCGGAAGCCTTCGACCACGAGCGGTGCGGGTCCGGCGTTCCAGACGTTGGCACCGAAGGTGAGCCACTCATGGCGCTTATAGCTCTCCACGTAGATGCCATAGGCGGGGAGCGCCACCAGATCCGGCACGGTGTCCGGATCGGGGTCGGTGTCCGTGGGTGCGGACGTGACGCGGGTGCGTCCGCCTTGCGAGCCGTCGATCCTGGCGGCGCCGGGACACTCGAAGCATCCGCCGTCCCACGACGTCACCGTGATCGACAGCTCCGCGGAGGTGTCCTCAGGCGCGATATCGAAGAGGTCGCGGTACGCGGGGCGGATCCGCAGCCGCGCCGTGTAGTCCCCTTCGCCCAGGTGCAC
>JBKJXU010000014.1:0-3401 GCA_046716145.1 Actinomycetota bacterium | reverse complement strand
CTTACGGCCCGGCCGTTCCCTTGCATCGGTGAGACGTTAGCCTCCCAGCACGTCCGGGGCGATCCCGAGCGTCGTGATCACGCCGTCACTGGCCTCGTAGAAGTACACGAGTGCGAGGCGATCCTCCGCGTCGATGTCGTGGGTCGCAGGGTCGAACGCGTAGTTCTTCGCAACGCCCGCGAACGGGTTATCAATGGTCAGGGTGTCGAGGTAGGCCTTGATGCCCAGGCGGATGTCCACTGGCGTGGTGGCTCCCCCTTCGATGGCCGACTTGATCCCGTTCCCCAGCAACGTGGCGACGTCGTAGCCCTCGCCCACGTAGACGGGCACGCTCGACGCGTCTCCGCCGTACTCGGCGTTGTACTTGTCGATGAAATCACCCGACAGGTTGCACGGGCACGTCAGGAAGACGTTCGTGAGCCCAGCGCCGGCCAGGTCGATCAGCGTCGAGGACACCGATCCATCTCCGGACATCATCGGAACGTCGAGCCCGGCATCACGGGCCTGCTTCACGATCTTCCCGAAGTCGAAGTCGTACCCGCCGAAGTACACGGCGTCCGGCGCGGGATCCGCGTTCTGGATCGCGCTGATCAGCGCCGAGAAGTCCTCCGCCCCCGACTCGATCCCTTCGAAGCCGAGGATGTTGACGCCGGCATCAGCCAGGTTGTCACGGACGATCTCGGCCAGTCCCTGGCCGTACGTTGACTTGTCGTGTGTCACGTACACGTTCTCGGCCTGCAGGATCTCGTCGATGTACCGTGCGGCGGGGCCGCCCTGGTCGTGGTCGTTCGCCACGCCCCGGTACCAGTACGTCCATCCCTTCTGTGCCAGGACCGGGTTCGTCGCCGACGCCGTCACGAACGGGATGCCTGCTCCCTGGAACGAATCACCCGATGCCTCGGACTCACCCGAGAACCCCGGCCCCATCACGCCAACCGTGTTCGGGTCGCTGACGATCTCCTCCACCACCGGCGGAGCGTTGTCCGGCGAGCCCTGCGTGTCCGCCTGGTTGAAGGTGATCGTGGCGGGGAACGTCGGGTCGGCGTTCAGTTCGTCGAACCGAAGCTGCGCGCCTTGCATCGACGGCAAGATCAGGTAGTTCGCCGGCCCGGTCCAGGCTCCCTGCCCGTAGATCGTGACCTCGATCTTCTCGACGGGTGGGGCGGTGGTGTCGGTGCCGGGGGGCGTGGTAGCCGTCTCACCGTTGCACGCTGCCGCGACGAGCGACAAGGTGAACAGGCCGGCTGCCAGCGACAGCCATCTGCGGTGCTGCATGAAGCCTCCCTCCTTCGTTTCCTTCGATCTTCGTTTCCTTCGATATTGCCCGGTTGCTATCACATCTGGAGCCCGCGCGCGAATCGCCCGAAGCCCGTCCCCCGCATGGTTGTACGCGGAAGCGGGCCCCTACGGAGTGGATTCACGCCCCCCTGATCGCCTCGCGGAACGTCCTCGCCCGATCGAAAAACGCGTTCGCGCCTTCATCGATGAGCGTCCGCATGAGCGCGGACCCGACGATGACCCCGTCGGCGAACGCGCACGCTTCGAGCGCCGCCTCGGGTGTTGCGATCCCCACGCCGACCAGCAACGGTAGGTCCGTGTGCGGCCGCAGATCGCCGACGAGCTCACGAGCGGTGCCCGCCAGGACATCTCGGGTACCCGTCACTCCATAGGTGGCCACGCAGTACACGAACCCATGCGCGGCACGCGCGATCCACGCCAGGCGCTCCGGCGATGCGCCGGGTGCCGCCAGCGACACCGCGTCGATCCCACGGCTCGCGGCCGCCGCATCGAGCGCCTCCGCTTCGTCCACCGGCACGTCCGGCACGATGACCCCGCTCACGCCCACACGCACGAGGTCGTCGAGGAACGCCTCCTGTCCGCGACGCAGGATGGGATTGACATACGTCATGACGGCCACGGGGATCTCGAGCGCGGCCTCCTCGATCGCGGCCAAGACGCTCGTCGGGGTCGCGCCGAGCGCCAACGCCTCGGCCGAGGCCCTCTGGATGACGCCGCCATCCATGATCGGATCCGAGTGAGGGATCCCGACCTCGATCGCGTCGGGTCCCACCTCCGCCAGACGCCAGAGCAACGCCGCGTCCACCCCCGGGGAGCCTCCCGTCACGTATGGGACGAACGCCTTCCCGCCGGCATCGCGCACGGCTCGCAGACGTGCTTCGAGGGCACCCACCTACCCGGCCCCAAGCGCTGCGCGCACGGTGTCAAGGTCCTTGTCCCCACGGCCGGAAAGGCACACGAGCACGCGGGCCCCCTCCACGAGCGGCCGGTGCAACAGCCAACCGATCACGTGTGCGGGCTCGAGCGCCGGCAGGATCCCCTCGGTCCGGGCGAGGGCCTGGAAACCCGCCAGGGCATCCTCGTCGGTGGCGCTGGCGTACGTCGCGAGTCCAGCATCCTTGAGGTAGGCGTGCTCGGGTCCGACGCCCGGGTAATCGAGTCCCGCCGAGATCGAGTGCGTCTCGATCACCTGACCCTGGGCGTCTTGCAGCAGATAGGACAAGGCGCCATGCAGGACGCCCGGCTGCCCGAGCGTGAGGGAACCGCAATGTTGCCCGAGCTCACTCCCGCGCCCGCCCGCCTCGATCCCGATCAGCTGGTCCCCGGGGGCACCCACGAACGCGGTGAACATGCCGATCGCGTTCGAGCCACCACCCACGCACGCGAGCACGTAGGAGGGATCGGACCCGAGTCGTTCGGTGTACTGGGCGCGGGCCTCGTCACCGATCACCCGCTGCAGGTCGCGTACGAGTCCCGGGAAGGGGTGCGGCCCCACCACCGAACCGATGATGTAGTGCGTCGTGCGCACGCTCGCCGCCCAGTCACGCATGGCCTCGTTCACGGCCTCCTTGAGCGTCTTCGATCCCGCCGTCACGGGAACCACCTCCGCGCCCAGCAACTTCATCCGGGCGGCGTTCGGTGCCTGACGGTGCATGTCTTCCTCGCCCATGTACACCACGCACGGGAGGCCGAGGAGCGCACACGCGGTAGCGGCCGCGACGCCGTGCTGGCCGGCGCCGGTCTCCGCGATGATCCGCTCCTTGCCCAGGCGCTTGGCGAGCAACGCTTGCCCGAGCGCGTTGTTGATCTTATGCGCCCCGGTATGCGCGAGGTCCTCGCGTTTCAGCCAGATGTCGTACCCCAGCTCGGCCGACAGCCGCGCCACGTGGGTCTCCGGCACGTAGCGACCACCGATCTCTCGGTCGACCCCCCAGCGGCCACGCTCATCCACCTCGACGAGCCCGGGATGGACCGGGGTGGGGCGCGCCGCGGCGTGCGGGCGGTCGAGCCGGGCCGCCCTCGCGCGCTTGACGAACAGGCCCACCAGGAAGGGGTCCTTGCGCGGCCGGCCGTCGCGCCGGTCCCGAGCGATGGCCCTGTTC
>JBKJXU010000013.1:0-12681 GCA_046716145.1 Actinomycetota bacterium | reverse complement strand
GTGGCTCGTGGCGGGCGCCGCGGGCCTCCTCGCGGCGTGGTGGTTCGCTCCTCGGATCGTGACGGACGATCCCCTGGAGATGCTGACCGCCGCGCGTGCCCCGGCGGTGGCTGCCGTCGAAGCCCCGACGGTCGCGCCGTCGGGACGCCCTCTCGTCGCGATCGCGCTGAGTGTCGCTGCGCTGGTCGTCACCGGGGCCGGATGGGCCGGACTGGCTGAGGCGCGGCGCGGGGATTCGCTCCTGGCCGGCCTCGCCCCGCGTCCCGTGCAGGTCATCGGCACGCTCCGCGAAGATCCCCGGCCCGGTGCCTACGGATGGCACGTGGTCCTGGGCGCCTCCGAGGCTCGGTGGGACGGGGGCGCGGTCGCGCTGTCCGAGACCGTGTGGGTCGATGGCGACGACCCCCCCGAAGGTATCGCCCGCGGCGACCAGGTGCAGGTGTCCGGCCGCCTGGAGGTGCCCGAGGACGCCGGGTTCCGCGACGCGATGGCCGGCAAGGGGGCCGCGGTCGTCGTGCGAGCAGACACGGTGCAGCGCCTGGGACCGTCCCCGAACGCGTTCGTCCGTGCGACGCAAGCCACCCGCGATGTCGTCGGGGGTGCCATCGAACGCGTCCTGCCGCCGCGCGAGGCGGGCCTGCTGCTCGGCCTGGCGTTGGGAGACGACGCGCATCTGGATCCGGCGACCGAGCGCGACTTCCAGGCCACCGGCCTGACGCACCTGCTCGTGGTCTCCGGTGGCAACGTCGCGATGCTCCTGTTACCGGTGCTGCTCCTCGGGCGCGCCCTTCGTTTGGCGCGGTTCGGAACGGCGCTCACGGGTGTCGTGGGCGTGGCCTTCATCGTGATCTTGACGGGGGCGGAACCGTCGGTCCTTCGAGCCGGCACCATGTCGATGATCGCGTTGATCGGCGTGCTGATGGCGAAGCCGAAGTCCACCGGCGTCATCCTGTCCGCCGCGGTGCTCGTGCTCTTGATCTTCGATCCTGGGCTCGCTGCCTCTGTCGGGTTCCAATTGTCGGCGGCGGCCACCGGCGGGCTCGTGGTGCTGGCTGCGCCCCTCGGTGAACGCCTGTCCGGGGTGCTCCCGCGTCCGGTCGCGCTGGCGCTCGGGACGACCTTGGCCGCGCAGCTGGGTGTCACCCCGGTCCTGCTCTTCCATTTCGGCGACGTGCCCCTCGTGACGCTGCTCGCGAACGTGTTGGCGGCCCCCGCCGTCGCTCCCTCGCTGCTCCTGGGACTGATCGCCGCCGGCGCCTCGCTCGTGTGGATGCCGCTGGGGATGGCGCTCGGCGCGGTCGCCTTGGTCCCGATGCGTTTCCTCGAGACGGTCGCCAACGTCTTGGGCAAGGCGCCGGTTGCACACATCACATCCCGCGGCGGGCCGCTCGTGCTGCTCGGGGGGGCCGCGATCGTGGCGGGTCTCGCCTACGCGCTGCGTCACGGCCACCGTCCACCTCGGTCGGTGATCGTCGTGGCGCTCGGCGTCCTGCCCGTCCTCACGTGGACCACGGCGCTCGCCCACGGACCGCCGTCGACGCTCATGGTCCGGTTCCTCGATGTCGGTCAGGGCGACGCCGCCCTCATCACGAGCCCCGCCGGCGCCACGATCCTCATCGACGGTGGTCCCGACGAGGAGCAGGTCGCCCGCGAGTTAGCCGCGCTCGGCGTGAAACGCCTCGATCTCCTCGTGGCGAGCCACCCGCACGCCGACCACATCGTCGGGCTGCCCGCGGTGCTGGCGCGGATCCCCACGTCTTTGGTCATCCAACCCGGGTGCCCGGACGATTCCCCGATCCAGACCGACCTGGACGGTGCGATCGCGGACGAGGGCGTTCCCGTGCAGAACCCCCGCGCCGGTGACGCGCTCACGGTCGGCGACGTCCGGATCGACGTCTTGTCGCCGGACCGATGCTGGGAGGCCACCGAGTCCGACCCCAACAACGACGCCTTCGTCCTGCGGATCTCGCGAGGCGACGAGGTCGTCCTGGTCGCCTCCGAATGCGAGGAGCCCGCCCAGGGGTGGCTGCTCGAGGTCGCAGCCGATCTGCACGCCGACGTCTTGAAGGTGCCGCATCACGGGGCGGGCACCAGCCTGCCGGAGTTCTTCCACGCGGTCGCCGCACCGGTCGCGGTGGTCTCGGTGGGGGAGAACGGCTACGGCCATCCCGTCCCCGCCACGATGGATCATCTGGTCCACGCCGGGTCGGCGGTGTGGCGGACGGATCAGCACGGGGCCGTGACCATCACGTTCCAGGGTGGCGATCCGGTCGTCACCGCTGAGCGCTAGCATCGGCGTCGTGACGAAGCCCACCTCCCGCGCGCCCGTCCTCCTGCTCTGGGGCGAGGACGGTTTCCTCCTGCGCGAAGCCGCCCTGCAGGCGCTCGGCGATGTCCGCCCGGTCGAGGTCGACGCCGCCGAGTGGGCGGGAGGCGAACTCCAGGATCTGTCGACGCCCTCGCTGTTCGGTGAGTCTCGGGCCTTGCTCGTCACCGATGCCAAGGCGCTGACGAAGGACGCGTTGGCGGACCTGGCGGCGTACCTGGCAGCCCCCGATCCCGCCGCCCCGTTGGTGCTCGCGTGCACCGTCGCCGAGCGCGGCAAGGCGCCCGCCGCCCTGCAGAAGATGGTCGAGGCGGTGGGGGAGGTGCGGCAGGTCCAGATCGGCCGCAAGGATCTGGAGCCGTGGCTGGTCGAGCGCGCGAAGCGGGGAGGCACCGACCTCACGCCGCCCGCCGCCCGTGCGCTCGTCGAGGTGCTGGGCGAGGACGCCGGCCAGTTGGCCTCGGCGGTCGAGCAACTCGCCTCCGCGTTCGCGGGGCAGAAGGTGACGCCGGCGCAGGTCCATCAGCAGTTCCGCGGCCTCGGTGAGCAGAAGACGTGGGATCTCTGCGACCGAGCCTTCGGCAAGGACCTGCCGGGAGCGATCCGGAGCTTGCGGGCCATCGAGGAGGCCGGGGACGAGGCGCTGATGGTCCTGGGCGGTATCGCCAGCCGCCTGCGCGACCTGATCAAGGTGCGGGCCCTCCCGCCGCGGACACCCCCGGCCGTGGTGGCCAAGCAAGCGGGGCTCCGCTTCGAGTGGCAGGCCCGCCGCTACCAGCAGCAGGCGGCGAACTTCACCCTGGATGACCTCATCCGGATCCATGACGAGGTCACCGATGCGGACGGCGCGCTGAAATCCGGCGGCACGCCGGACGTGGTCATGCCGGCGCTGATCGTGTCCATCGCCGCCCCCTGAGACGACGAACCCCGCCTAGGGGCGGGGCACTGGTCGATCCGGCGCCGGTCAGGCGGAGACGGCGTTCGCGGCCTTGGCCAGGCGGCTCTTCTTGCGAGCCACCGTCTTCTTGTGCATCGCGCCGTGGCTGACCGCCTTGTCGAGGTCGTGGGCTGCCTGTCGCTGCAGGGCCAGGGCGGCCTCGGCATCGCCTGCGGCCACTGCTGTCTGGACCTTCTTCGTGGCGGTCTTCAGCGCGGACTTGGTCGCCATGTGACGTTGGCGCGCCTTCTCGTTCTGGAGGTTGCGCTTCTTCTGAGACTTGATGTTGGCCATGAGCAGGCGAGTCTACCAGCGGGTTCGCGGCGGCCGGTCTATGATCCGGCGCGATGCAGACCCGCGAGGTGGACGTGGTGGTGGTCGGCGCCGGGTTGGCCGGTCTCACGGCCGCTCTCGATCTCACGCGGGCTGGGAGCGAGGTGGTCGTGCTCGAGGCACGTGATCGCGTCGGCGGGCGGACCCTCAACGCAGACATCGGTGACGGCGAGGTCGTCGAGATGGGCGGGGAGTGGATCGGGCCGACCCAGGACGCCATCGCGGCGCTCGCACGGGATCTGGACGTCGCGACGTTCCCGACCTACTACGACGGAGAACATCTGGCGAGGGTCGACGGTGCGGTCATCCGCCACCCCGATCCGTTCCCGGGTCTCCCCGATGCCCTGCAGGCACAGTTCGACGACGCGCTGAGCCAGCTCCACCGACTCGCGGCCACCGTGCCCGTCGATGCGCCATGGGATGCGCCGGGAGCGGAAGCGCTGGATTCGATGACCTTCGACGAATGGGTCCGCACGAACGTCGGTCATCCTGAGGTCCGCGATCTGGTCCGGATCGTGTCGGATGTCGAGGCGACCCCGGCCGGGGAGTTGTCGCTCCTGTGGGCGCTCTACTCGCTCGCCTGCTCGGTCGATTTCGACGCGATGACGGGCGTGACCGGCGGAGCGCAGCAGGACCGGTTCGTCGGGGGGTCGCAGCTCGTCTCGATCCGCGCGGCCGACCGGCTGGGCGGCGCGGTCGAACTCGAGGCTCCGGTCCGGTCGATCGCCTACGGCCCCGATGGTGTCCGCGTCGTGACGGATCGGATGGAGGTGCGAGCACGCCGCGCCGTGGTGGCCGCGCCGCCGGTGCTCGCTGCCAGGATCGCGTTCGACCCGCCGCTGCCCGCGGACAAGGACGCGATCCTGATGCGCATGCACCCGGGGTCGGTGATCAAGATCAACGTCGTCTACGACGAGCCGTTCTGGCGAGAGGAGGGTCTGTCGGGCCAGTGGACCGATCCGGGCGCGGTCGTAGGCTTCGGGCTCGACAACTCACCTCCGGGCGGCTCACCGGGCGTGCTCGTCGGGCTCTTCGAGGCGGGGATGGCCCGGAGGTTCGCCGGCGTGGAGGCGACGGACCGCCGGGAAGCGGCCTTGGCCTCGCTCGAGGGGATCTTCGGCCGGAGGGCGGCCGAGCCGCGCGACTACCTCGAACTCGATTGGTCGGCCGAGCCGTGGACCCGGGGTTGCTACGCGGGCAAGCCGGCGGTCGGCGCGGCGGTGGCGTTCGGCCGGGCGCTGCGGCGACCGGACGGGCCGATCCACTGGGCGGGCGCCGAGACCGCCGTCATGTGGCACGGGTACTTCGACGGGGCCGTCTCATCCGGCCATCGCGCGGCCGGTGAGGTGCTCGAGGCCCTCGGCTGAGCCGAGCGCCACCCCCCGTACCATGGGGACCCGTGTCGACCGAGATCTCCCATATCCGGAACTTCTGCGTCGTGGCGCATATCGACCACGGCAAGTCGACGTTGGCCGACCGGATGCTCGAGATCACGCATACCGTCGAGATGCGCGACATGCGCGCCCAGTATCTGGACAAGATGGACCTGGAGCGCGAGCGCGGGATCACGATCAAGGCACAGGCCGTGCGGTTGCTCCACGAGGGCTACGAGCTCAACCTCATCGACACCCCCGGGCACGTCGACTTCACCTACGAGGTCTCGCGGTCGCTCGAAGCCTGCGAGGGCGCGGTCCTGCTGGTGGACGCCGCCCAGGGCCTGGAGGCTCAAACCCTCGCGAACTACCACCTGGCGCGCGACGCCGGGCTCACGATCATCCCTGCGCTCAACAAAATCGACCTGCCGGCCGCCGAACCCGAGCGCCGCGCGGATGAGCTCGGCAACCTGCTCGGCGTCGATCCGGACGCGATCCTGCGTGTCTCGGCGAAGTCCGGCGACGGTGTGGACGCGTTGCTGCGCTCGATCATCGAACTGGTGCCGCCGCCGGTGGGCGACGAGACCGCGCCCCTGCAGGCCCTGATCTTCGATTCCGCGTTCGACGCCTACCGCGGCGTCATCACCTACGTCCGGGTGAAGCAGGGCCGCCTGCCCTCCAACGCGAAGATCAAGATGTTCGCGACGAACGTGATCGCCGAGGCCGAAGAAGCCGGCGTCATGGCACCCGAGGCCACCCCGGTCGACGCGCTCGGTCCGGGCGAGGTCGGCTACCTGGTGACCGGGCTGCGGGATGTGCATCACGCCAAGGTCGGCGACACCATCACGCTGGCCGGCAAGGGCGGCGCTGCCGAACCGCTCCCCGGCTACCGCGAGCCGAAACCGATGGTGTGGTCCGGGCTGTTCCCCTCCGAGGGCGGGGACTACTCCGAACTCCGCGAGGCGTTGGACAGGCTGAAGCTCTCCGACTCGGCGCTCGTGTACGAACCCGAGGTTTCCATCGCCCTGGGCTTCGGGTTCCGCGTGGGGTTCCTGGGCCTGCTGCATATGGACATCGTGCGCGAGCGCCTGGAGCGCGAGTTCGACCTGGAGCTCATCTCCACCGCGCCCAACGTGGAGTTCCACGTGTTCAAAGGCGAGGACGAGTCCGTGGTGCACAACCCGGCCGAGATGCCGCCGGGCGGGGACTACGACAAGGTCGAGGAACCGGTGGTGTACGCCACCGTGATCACGCCCACCGAGTACCTGGGCGCGGTGTTCGAGCTCTGCCAACTCAAGCGCGGCGAGATGGTCGATATGAACTACCTCACGCCCGAGCGCGTCGAGGTGCACTACGTGCTGCCTCTCGCCGAGATCGTCTTCGACTTCTTCGACCACCTGAAGTCGCGCACGCGCGGGTACGCGAGCCTCGACTACGAGCCCTACGGCTTCCAGGAATCGAAGCTGGTGCGCGTCGACGTGATGCTGCACGGCGAGCCGGTCGATGCGTTCAGCAGCGTGGTGCACCGTGACAAGGCCTACGCGTACGGCAAGAAGATGACCGAACGCCTGAAAGAGCTGATCCCGCGGCAGCTGTTCGACGTGGCGGTCCAGGCGTCGATCGGCTCGAAGGTGATCGCGCGCGAGACCGTGAAGGCCAAGCGCAAGGATGTCTTGGCCAAGTGCTACGGCGGTGACATCACGCGCAAGCGGAAGTTGCTGGAGGAGCAGAAGAAGGGCAAGGAGCGGATGCGGCGCGTGGGCAAGGTCGACGTGCCGCAGGAGGCTTTCATCGCGGCGCTCCGCGTGGACGAGACCAAGCGATGAGCGGCGAGACCGCGGGGATCTACGTGCACGTCCCGTTCTGCCTGACGCGGTGCGGCTACTGCGACTTCAACGCCTACGCGGGGATGGAGGAACTGAAGCCCCGGTACCTCCGGGCGTTGATGGCGGAGGCGTCCCTCGCGGCACCAGCGTGGGAGGGCGCGCCGTTCGCGAGCGTCTTCCTGGGCGGTGGCACGCCCACGCCGATGACATCCGAGGACCTAGCCGGGTTGCTCGCGCATCTGCGCTCGTCGTTCGGGCTGGGCGCCGACGCCGAAGTCACGATCGAGGCGAACCCCGACACGGTGGACGTGGCGTCCCTCGCGGCGCTCCGGGAGGCCGGCTACGACCGTCTGTCGATGGGTGCGCAGTCCTTCGACCTCGCGGTCCTGGCATCGCTCGAGCGCCTGCACCGGCCCGAGAGCGTGCACGCGGCCTTCGCCGCCGCGCGCCAGGCGGGCTACGCGAACGTGAACCTCGATCTGATCTACGGGGCCGAAGGGGAGTCGGTCGCGTCGTGGGAGCGCACGCTGCAGGAGACGGTGGCGCTCGGGCCCGAGCACGTGAGCGCGTACGCGCTCACCGTCGAGCCCGCGACGCCGCTCGGCCGCAAGATCGCGAGCGGTGCGTCGCCGGAGCCCGACCCGGACGTGCAGGCCGAGATGTTCATGCTGGCGTGCGACGCGTTCCGCGCCGCCGGCTATCGCCACTACGAGATCTCGAACTGGGCGCGGCCCGGATACGAGTGCCGGCACAACCTGGGGTACTGGGAGCGGCGTCCATACGTGGGGCTCGGCGCCGGCGCACACGCCTACCGCGACGACGTCCGCTGGTGGAACGTCCGCCCGCCCGAGCAATACCTCGCGATGGTCGAAGCGGGAGAGTTGCCGATCGGCGGCAGCGAGAGCCTGGATCCGTCTGACGCCTACCTCGAGGAGGTGTTCCTGCGCCTGCGGATCCTCGAGGGTGTGCCCACGTCGTGGTTCGAGGAGGCGCGCTACGAGCCGTACCTGCAGACCGGCCTCCTGCAGGACGACCTCGGCCGGCTGGTCCCAACCGAGCGAGGGATGCTGTTGTTGAACGAACTCGTGCTCGGCCTTACCGCGTAGCTCAGCCGAAACCGGTCGTTGCTGCACCGCAGAGTGAGTTCCAACCGGTTCGCCCTGGAAGGGCGCTCGGCTCATCCGACCGGGTCGTTTGGATGAGGTTGAATCGGAGCGAGTCAGGGTTGAGTGCGTACGTGCGGAACGTGAGCGAATAGAGGTCGGGGGCTGCCCGTGCGAACTCGCCTTCCCAAACGACGAGGTTCCTGCCTTCGCAGTACGCCCCGAAGTAGCCCTGCCCCGAGTTCACGAGCGGGAAACTGTTCGTTCCGTCGGGGAAGAGGACCGGCTGAAGATCGCCGTCGACGAAGACATACACCCCGATGACCGCGGACACGGGGGGCGCGGTGTGGCCCTCGTTCATGAGGATCTCGTGGATGCCGTCGCCGGAGACATCGACGATCGCGTAGGGCACGCACCACGGTGAGCAGACAGGCGGAGCACGTTCTACATCGATCGATCCGTCGGACGCGAGGTCGATACGCAGCACCCGTTCACCGTCGAATGGGCACTCGCCCGTGCCGTCGGGGACGGTGCCAACTGCCAAGGCGTCGTTCACGGAGTCACCGTCGACCTTCCCCGTCTGGCTCGAGACGTCGCAGAGGCCCGCGGTCACCGCATCCGTCTCGGCGATCGATGGCGGTTCGGGCATGCCGCCTTGTTGCATCTCGATCTCCCTCGCGCGTTCAGGGTCGACGTCATCGAGCTGCATCAAGGGCCTCCCACACAAGCTCTCGCCGTCGTATCCCACGTCGAGGCCCTCGTTGTCGGCCGGGTGTCCGTGCGTCACCGCACCCGCCCGTGGATCCATGGCGAATCCGTCCGGTGTGAGCTCATACTGTTGGAACATCCACCCGTCCCCGTCCTTGTCGAGCTGCCAGGTCACGAGCCCGCTATCGGTCGGTGGCCCCACCACCGAACCGCAGTACACGCCAGCCTCCGTGCCAGAGTTCACGTCGATGGAGAAGTACGAAGGGCTGGCGCAGTTCTCAGTGGCCCCGCAGGCCGCTCCGATCCGTTCCAACGTCACCGAGCCATCGTCGTGATGAGCAAGGCGGTAGAACACGAGGTCCATGTATCCGGGACGCCAACCCGCTCCGACCGCGATCTCGTCCACCCCGTCGCCATCGAGGTCAACGGCCGCCGCGGGCCAGCAGTCGCTCCCGTCGCTGCACGCGGTGAGCCGGTCACTGATCACCTCGACGTGCGTGGCCGAGCCGACCGCCAGGTGTTGGAAGCCCTCGCCCGCCTCGCAACCCTGCCCCGGTGTGTGTTCCTCCTGGAAGACCCACGCCGTATCGAGTGCCTCGGATCCGAAGTCCCCCGCGATCTGCATCACCCGGCAGACCGGGTAGTCCACACCATCGACGGTGCGATCTGTCCCGGGGAAGTCCAGGGGAGGATCGGCCTGGGGAAGCCATGTGTAGTTGGATCCGGGGGGGAGCTCGATCGGCACGGGGCCGGCGAGCGGGTCGGCGAGGATCCTCGACCCGGTGTCCGTCTCGGCGGTGTAGGTCAGGTACGAGCCGTCGGGCGACCAACCGACGTGCGCGACCGTCGACGTCGAGTCCTGGGCGGTTCCTCCTGGTTCCGTCCCGACCACGAGCTCCGGTTCGCCGCCGGCCGGGTTGGCGGTCCAGATCCCGATACCGCCGAGGACGTAGGCGATCCGAGTGCCGTCTGGCGACCACGCCGGGGAAGCCCCATCCTCCGCGATGAGCTGCGGCTTCCCTCCCTGAGCCGACACGACGAAGACCCCAGGGCGGTTGCCGGCGAGGAGTCGCCAGTTCTGCGGAACCTCGTACGCGATCGTCGTTCCGTCCGGTGACCACGAGGGGGACGTACCCCCTGCGAGGCTTCGCGACTCCCCGCTCGCGACGTCGATCACGACTATCCCGATCCCCTCACCGTCCAGCGTGGCTGCGATGGAACGGCCGTCCGGTGACCACGTCGGATCGGAGAACAGGCCGTTCGCGACCACAGTCGTCATCTCGGTAGTCAGATCGAGGATGACAAGCTCTCCTTCGGTCGGTTCGCCCAGGATCGGCGGACTCCTCACGTAGGCGATCGATCGGCCGTCGGGCGACGCTGCCGGATCGGAGACGAACGCATGGGAGGCAGGCGTGATGGCTCGACCTTCGGCATCGAGCTCGGGGTAGAGGAACAGCCGCGACGTTCGGTGCGTGTCCGGGATCACCGTCACGAACGGCCCGTTGATGCCCGTGGTCGCCGCTCGGGCAGGATCGTCGCCCCGGCCGTCGAACGCTCGCGAGAGGACCACGTAGCCACCGAGGGTGCCCACGAGGACGCTCATCGCCAGGAGGGAGACGCTGAGACGGCGGCGCATCGTCACCTTCCGGTGCTTCGCCACGATCTGTTCCACGACCTCATCGGGGCGCGGGGAGGGATCGAACGATCGGAAGCGCCGGGTCAGTTCGTCATCGATCCGCGACATCGTCCGCTCCTTCCTCGATGCGGAGTTCGTGAGCGAGCGTGGTCCTGGCCTTCGAGAGCGAGTTCTTCACCGTGCCTTCACTCACGTGAAGGGTCTCGGCGACGTCGCGTGTGCTCATCCCGAGGAGGTAGCGCAAGACCGCCACTTCGCGCTGGCGGCGCGGAAGCACGGCAAGGGCTCGCTGGATCTCCACGCGGTCCTCGCTCGAAGGACCCTCCACGATCTCCGGCGCGGTCGTCCGTCGCTCGAGGAAGATCCGTCGCCACTTGCTCCGTGCGAGGTTGAAGGCGACGGTCGCCACCCAGTTGGGCAGCGAGTCGATCGTCTCGCCCTTGGTGGCGCGGAACCAAGCCCGCGCGGTCGCTTCCTGCACCAGGTCCTCCGCCACGTCGATGCTCCCGGCGACGAGCGCGACGGCATGCACGAGCCGTGGGTAGTCCTCGCGGACGAACCGCTCCATCTCGGCCTGGTCGAGCACCTCGTCACTCTCGCCGATACTCCAGAGACGCGCGAGCGAGCGGATCGGTTGTCCGCAGCGGTCTATGGGATCTGGGAGAACGCGATCCCGCAAGCAGGCTCGTGCGAGCGGATGAATCCGGGGTCATCGCCGGGCGGCAGCGACCGATCGGTCGCATCGGTGACGTGGAACGTGCCGTCACCTTGGAGCTGCAGTCTGACTTCGTGCCAATCGGAGGGTTGGTCGGTCTCGATGATCGACTGCACCCAGGTGAACACCAGGATGGGAGCGTCCGGGTATCCCTCGCAGCGGATCCACGCCGCGTAGCCCTCATCGCCGTCCGTCGATGTCGTGAGCGGTTCTCCAGGCTGGATACCGGCTGCAGGGTGACCTGGCTCCGCCACCAGGATCGGCTCGATCGCGAAGCCGGTTCCCGTCGCAACGATCGAGAAGTACCCCTGGTCGCGGATCGAGAACCCGGTCGTCACGATCAACTCGCCGTCACCGTCGGCGTCGAGGTCGGTCGCCCCGAGCGGCCAGCAGCCGACATACGGGCAGTTGACGAGCGGGAGATCGCTGTAGGCGTCGGCCTGACGGTCCCCCGTGACGTCGACCGCCACGATCCAGCGCTGGCGTACCGTGTTCCTCGGGCAATGGCCGGCGTCGTCCACGAGGAACCCGGTCCAAGCGGTGTCGAGGCCGTCTCCCGGGAGGAGGGCCAGGCCGTCTGCGACCTGCGCCTGGCACACGTTCACGTCGAGTCCGATGTCGCCGCCCTCGGTGATCGGCCCGGCCGAGGGGTCTCCCGTCGGTTCGGGGGACACGGTCGAGACCGGTGGCGTCGGGCTCGTGGACTCGGGCGGGATCCACGAGAAGCCGAAGAAGATGCTCCCGGCCGGCTGGGCTATCGGCACCGGCGTTCCTCCTGCCGCCGGCACCGCGTAGATCGCGACGCTGCTGCCCGCTGCGCCCACGAACGCGATGGAGCGTCCGTCAGGCGAGTACTCCGGGAGCCCGCCCTCGGCGCCGATGACCGGATGGGCGCCTGAGCCGTCCGCGTCCATGAGCCACACCTGCTCTTCGCCGAAGAATGCGATCGCCGATCCGTCGGGCGACCACGCCGGGTAGATCTCCGACGCCTGTCTCGTTCGTGTGAGGTTCATCAAGCCGCCACCTTTGAGGTCGAAGATGAAGATGTCCGTGCTGGCCTCGGCGCGAGATCCGGTCGCGGAGAATGCCACGCGCCGCCCGTCGGGTGACCAGTCCGGGCCGGTTAGGTACCAGAGGTCGTCGTGCAGCGAGGCTCGGACCCTCGGTTCGGCCATGAGATCATCGACCCCCACGATGACGAGGGTTGGGGTGGAGGGCGGATCGGAAAGGATCGTCGGCGGCTCCAAGAGGGCGATGGCATCGCTGTCGGGTGACCACGTCGCCTCGCGCACCGCTCCGCTCGCGGGGAGCAGCATCCGGGCGTCGGAGCCGTCGATCCGGGCGATCCAGAGTTCCATCGGTCCGGTCGCGCTCCCTCGGTTGAAGACGACCCGCGAGCCATCCGGTGACACGGCGGGGTTCTCGACGACTTCCCCCGGCTCGTCCGTGAGGAGTGTCATGTCCTCGGGGCCGGCTCCCCGGGCCAGGGCCTCTGCGGGGACCAGGCAGAGGTGGGTTTCCCCGATCGTGTCGTCGCCGCACGTCGTCACGAGTCCCGTGGCGCCGAACGCCGTGGCGCCAGGGATCTGCGAGTCGCCGGTGAACCGCGAACGCAGAGCGAGCGCGCCCGCGACGCTCGTCGTGATCACGACGAGCGAGAGCGCTGACATCTGGACCTTGCGCACCACGTCGCGGTGCGCGCGGCGGCGCGTGACCTCGGCGGC
>JBKJXU010000012.1:0-24905 GCA_046716145.1 Actinomycetota bacterium | reverse complement strand
GCACAGGATCCGGCTTACAGGCCGGCTCCTCCGCTCTTGTTCAGGCGCTCTTGTTCAGGCGCGGCTCGTGGTCGCCATCAGCGCGTTCCGCAACTGGGTGCCCGCGTGGTAGGACGAGCGCACCAGTGGTCCGGCCTCGACATGCGGGATGCCGATGTCCTCACCCGCCGCCTTGTGCTCGGAGAACTCCTCGGGCATCACCCACCGGTCCACGGGCAGATGGAAGGTGGACGGCTGCAGGTACTGACCCATCGTGAGGATGTCGACCCCGGTCTCGCGCAGGTCGCGCATGGCGGAGGTGACCTCCTCGGGGGTCTCGCCCATACCCAGGATCAGGTTCGACTTCGTGACATGCCCGGATCGGTGCTGCTTCGCGAAGCGGAGCACGTCGAGGGTGCGGTCATAGCCGAACGCCGGTCGGATACGGTCGTGCAGGCGACGCACGGTCTCCAGGTTGTGCGCGAACACGTCGGGCTCGGCATCGAGCACGGTCGCGATGTCGCGCTCGCCTCCCTTGAAGTCGCTCGGGAGCACCTCGACACCGATCCCGGGAACCGCCTCCTTGCACGCACGAACCGCCGCCGCCCATATCCGGGCACCGCCGTCTGTGAGATCGTCTCGGGCGACGCCGGTCAGCACGACGAACCGCAGCCCCATCGCCTTGACGGTCTCCGCGATCCGTGCGGGTTCGTCCTCGTCCACGGGGTCGGGCTTGGCCGTCATCACGTCGCAGAAGCCGCACCGTCGCGTGCACTTGGCGCCCAGGATCAGGAACGTCGCCTCCCGCTCCTCCCAGCACTCGCCGATGTTGGGGCACATCGCCTCCTCACACACCGTGTGCAGGTCTTGGTCGCGCATCAGCGTCTTCAGCTCCGCGAAGTTCGGACCGCTCGCCAGCCGGACCTTGAGCCACGGTGGCTTACGTGCGCCCGGCACGTTCACCCCGGGACCGTTCGTGACCCCCGCGATCGGCAGGTGGAGGCGGCGTTTCGCCGGGTTGTGGTCGCGTTCGGGCATCGGCAGCGAGTGTACGCTCCGCCGATGCGGAGACCGGTGCTGGTTGCCGCGGCCCTGCTGCTGTGTGTTGCGTGCCGCGCTGAGGTCACCGCGGTCAGGTCCGACCTCTGCGCGGACATGGGCCACCTGGCGGCGACCGTCGATGATCTGGCGACGTACGGGGCCTCGACGCGGATCGCCGTCGTGCGGGGTGCTCTGGAGAAGATGGACCCGACCTTCGGGAACCTGAGCCGCAGCGGTCTGGCCGATCCGGTCGTGCTCGACCGGTTGCTCCGCGCTCACGTCGGCTATCGAGATCTGTTGGTGGGGATGGGCGACGACGAGACGTACGCGGCGCTCGGGCCTGTGGCGCCTCCGGCGGCCGCGGCGTTCCGCTCGGCGTTCCGAGCCGCCGTGAGCGACCTCGACTGCCCAGCCTGAGGAGCGATCAGCCGGTGCCCGTGGGCGTGAGCGTCTCCTCGGGGGCGAGTGCGGACCCCTCGGCGTCATGGCCGGGTAGGAACACGTGGAACGACGCGCCGCCGCCCGGGCGGTCCTCGATCCACACCCTGCCTTCGTGGAGTTCGGCGAACCTCGCGACCAGCGAGAGCCCGATGCCGGTGCCGGGTGCGTGCGGCGAGGCCGTCGGCCCCTGACGGAACGGCTCGAAGAGGACGTCACGGAGGTCCTCGGGGACGCCGCTTCCGTCGTCCTCGACGATGATCGAGACGCCTGCACCTTCCGATGAGACCTTGAGCCAGATGGTGCGGTCCGCCTGGGTGTGCCGGGCGGCGTTCAACAC
Organism: Actinomycetota bacterium; assembly: GCA_046716145.1. Lineage (GTDB taxonomy): Bacteria > Actinomycetota > UBA4738 > UBA4738 > HRBIN12 > AC-51. The sequence continues at coordinate 23,107 of JBKJXU010000012.1, read as the reverse complement.
CAGGTTCTCGACGATCCGCTCGACCTTGGCGGGGTCGACCGCGAGGACCACGGGGTCGGTCTCCACGAGGACGTGACGGCCGGCGAGTTGGTCGAGGTGTTCGATCGTGCGGCGCGCCAGCGCTCCGACGTCGACGACCCGGTACTGCGGCTCGACGATCCCGCGGTTCAACCGGTCGATATCCAAGAGGTCCTTGAGGAGACGGTCGAGCTTGCGTGCGTTGGAAGCGAGCCGGATGAGCAGGTCGTCGCGGTCCTCGGGCGCTATCTCCGGCGCGCGCTCGAGCGTCAGCGCGAGCCCCAGGATGGACGTGAGTGGGCTCCGCAGTTCGTGCGAGACAGCCGCCAGGAACGTGTTCTTCATCTCATCGAGCGCGCGCAGCCGTTCGGCGGCCTCGCGTTCGCGCTGTTCGGACTCACGGAGCGCTTGCTCGGCCAGCTTGCGCTCCGTCACGTCGTAGAGAACCCCCTGCACCATCCCGGGGTCGCCGTCGGCGCCGGGGATGTACGCGATCTCATCGTGCAGCCAGATGAGGCGCCCGTCGGATCGGCGCAACCGATACTCGCCCACCCATGGACGACGCGCTGCGATCGCATCGAGATAGGGCCCGACGACGGCGTCGCGATCCTCGGGTTCGAGGGTCTCCGACCACAGTCCCGGCCGGTCGATCCACTCCTGGGGCGTGAAGCCGGTGAGCGCCTCGATCTGCGGGCTCACGAAGACGGTCTGCATCGATCCGTCGGCGCGGTCGAGGTAGATGGCTGCCGGTACGTGCTCCACGATCCCGCGGTAGCGGGCCTCCGCGTCGAGCAACGCGAGCTCCGCCTGCTTGCGCTCGGTCACATCGAGCCAGATCCCCTGGCTCCAGCGCGGCTCGCCCGCCTCATCACGGACGATCACGGCCTGGTCGCGGAGCCAGCGCCAGGTGCCGTCGCGGCTCTTGACGCGGAGTTCGACGTCGATCGGCTCACCCAGCTCGTAGTGGCGGGCGTCGGCCTCCGCAGCGCGCTCCAGGTCGTCGGGGTGGATCATGTCGTCCCAGGTCTCAGGTCCTTGCGTCCACTCTTCGGGGGTGAACCCGAGGATCGTCTCGACCTGGGGGCTCACGTAGATGCACGGCCACGTCCGGCTCGGACCGTCGTCTCGGCGCTCATCGACGTACGCGATCGCGGGCAGTTCCTCGACGACCAGCCGGTACCGCTCCTCCGCGGCGCGCAGTTGCTGCTCGGCCTCCTTCTCCGCCGTAACATCGAAGCGCACGCCCTGCCAGTGTTTGATCGTGCCCGACGCGTCGGCGACGGGGAGCGCCTCTTCGCGCACCCATACGACGCGGCCGTCCTTCGAGATCAGGCGGTACTCGGCGCGGAAGACGTCTTCGTCGCGCGCGGCGCGAGCGTCCTCCGATCGGACGCGCTCGCGGTCCTCCGGGTGCGTCGCGACCTCCCAACCGTCCATCTCGATCCATTCCTGAGGGGTGTAGCCGAGCATCGTCTCGACCTGGGGACTGACATAGATCTCGCGTTCGGTCTCGGCATCTTCGATGTAGGTCATCGCGGGGATCTGCTCTACCAAGGTCTGGAACCGCCGCGTCGCATCCGCGAGGTCCTGCTCGGCCGTGCGCCGTTCGCTGATGTCCTCGAGGATCCCCTGCCAGACCGGGACGCCCTCCGGCCCGAGAACCTGGCGTGCCTGATCGTGCAGCCACACCGTTCGGCCGTTCGCCGCCACGATCCGGTACTCGATATCGAAGGGGTCTCCCGTCTGGTTGGTCCTCTCGGACTCGGCGAGCACGCGCTCGCGGTCCTCCGGATGCAAGATCCGCGCCCAGAGCCCGGGGTCCGACATGCGCTGGACCGCCGGGTAGCCCGTGATGCGCCCGTACATCGGGGAGACGTAGAGCGCGGTGCTCACGTCGTCGACGGCGTCGGTGTAGACGACGACAGGGATCTCCTCGACGAGCGATCGGTACCGCTCCTCGGCGGTTCGGATGCGTTCCTCAGCCTCTTTGCGTTCGGTGATGTCGAAGATGAGCCCCTGCCAGAACCGGGGCGTCCCGTCCTCGTTGCGCACGAGCTCAGCGCGGTTCGCGAGCCACACCACACGTCCGTCTCGGGCGATAGATCGATACTCCGCGAACCACGTATCGCCTGTGTCCTCCTCGTCGAGCGCCAGGATCCGGTCGTGGTCCTCCGGGTGCAGGGTCCGGATCCACATCTCCTCGGTCGCGAGCCACTCTTCTGGGGAGTATCCGGACATCTGCTCGATGTGACGGCTGACGTAACTCGTACGCCCCGTTTCCGCGTCTTCCAGGTAGACGACCGCCGGCAGCTGATCGACGAGGGCCTGGAAGCGCATCTCAGCGTCCTGCCGCCCGGACTCCGCCAGCTTGCGTTCGGTGATGTCGGAGAAGATCCCGTCTGCACGGACGCGCGAGCCTTCGAGGGTCGTGCGGGATTCCTCATGGACCCACACCGTGTGACCGTCGTGGTGGATCATGCGGTACTCCGACACGAAAGGCTGCTGCGCGGCGATCGCCGCGCGCCATTCCACGATGACCTCGGCACGATCCTCCGGGTGAAGGTTGCGCGTCCACGCTTCAGGGTCGGCGAGCCACTCGTCTTGGCTCAGGCCCAGGAGCGCGGTGATGCCCGGGCCGATCCACCGGTCGTAGGTGGTGTGGGGCGGCTCGGTCTCGTAGTCCGCCATGTAGGCCGTGACGGGAAGGTTCTCCAGCAGGGAGCGCGCGCGTGCCTCCGCTTCGCGCAGCGCGTCCTCGGCGGCGCGGCGGGCCGTGACATCGAGCATGACGCCCTGATAGACGGGTTGCCCGCGCTCACCCGTGGCGACCGGGGCCGCCTCGTCGCGCAACACGACCCAACTCCCGTCCGCCGTGCGGATCCGGTACTCGCTGATGAACGTTTCCCCGGCGTCCACGGCAGCGCCCCAGGCTGCGAGGACGCCGCCGAGGTCCTCGGGGTGCACGTGCGCACCCCAGGCGTCAGGGTGGTCGAGCCATTCCTCCGCGGAGTACCCGAGGAGTCCCTCGATCTGCGGGCTGATGTAGGCGGCCGAAGCCGAGCCGGGCTCGTCCGCTCCGTCCCAGACGTAGGCCACCGCGGGAACCCGTTCGACGATGGTGCGGAACCGCGCCTCTGCCTCCGATGCCCGGGCGTCGGCCTCACGAGCGGCGGTGATGTCGGTCATGACGCCTTGGGCGAGGGTCGGTGTCCCGTCCGATGCCCATCCCACGTTCCGCGACTCGTCGTGGATCCAATGCAGACTGCCATCCGCGCTGAAGATCCGGTATTCGTGGAAGAAGTGCGGGAGTTCGCCGTCGTCGGCTGCCGCCGATGCGGCGAGGAGTCCCGCTTCGTCATCGGGATGCACGGCACGGATCCACATGTCCTCGCCCCAGTCCCTCGGCGAGTACCCGAACATCGTCTCGATCTGCGGGCTCACGTAGAGGTGGCGGTGCTTCACCGCGTCCCACGTGTAGGTCACGGCCGGGGATCCCTCCACGAGCGCTCGATACGTCGCCTCGGCACGTCGCCGCAGATCGGTCTCGCGGCTCGCGTGGCGCCAGCGGCGTGCGGCGAGGACCGTGAGCGCCACGATGAGGAGTGCTCCGAGTGCGAGGATCTCTGCCACGAACGTGGACATGGCGATCGCGTGATCGACGCGCTCGAAGATGCCGAGGAACCGGCCCATCGTGAAGAGCACGGCGACGACGACCGTCGCGACCAGGAGGTCGCGGAGCCCGGTCGGCCGCCTCGGTTCCATGCCGGCGTCGTGGCGTGTGCTCACGTCACTCGCAGTATCGGGCCCTTCGGTCCCCCCCTGTACCGGGCCGACCGGGGGTCCGCTCTTCGCCGACGGGTGAGCCGTTCGTAGCCCGTTGGGATGAGGCTCAGGAGCGAGCGAGCTCGCGCATCGCTCGGTAGATGTGGTCGGGCTCGGGCTCCATGTAGAAGTGCTCGAGGGCTGCGGCGTAGGGCATCGCGGGGATGTCGGGTCCTCCGATCCTGACCGGCGGAGCGTCCAGGTCGAACAGCGCCTCCTCGGCGATCATGGCCGTGATCTCCGCACCCGCCCCGTAGGTCCGGTTGTCCTCGTAGACCACCATCGCCTTGGACGTGGAGCGGACCGAACGCAGGATGGTCTCGGTGTCGAGGGGCGCCAATGTCCGGACATCGACCACCTCGGCCTCGATACCCTCGTCGGCGGCCAGACGTTCCGCGGCCTCGAGGCATCGGTGGACCTCGTAGCCGTAGGTGATCACCGACAGATCGGTGCCGCTGCGCCTGACCGCCGCCGGCCCGATCGGCGTGACCGGTGACCCTTCGGGCACCTCGCCCTTGATCAGGCGGTAGCACTTCTTGTGTTCAAGGAACAGGACCGGGTCAGGGTCGCGGATCGCCGCTCGCAGCATGCCGGCCGCGTCGGCGGGCGTGGAGGGCATCACGACCTTGAGGCCGGGGACATGCGCGTAGAAGGCCTCGATCGATTGCGAGTGATAGAGCGCTCCGTGGATCCCGCCGCCGCACGGGGCGCGGATCACCATCGGGACCCCGACATCGCCGTTCGTCCGGTAGCGCATCCGGGCGGCCTCCGAGACGATCTGGTCGAACGCTGGATGGATGAAGTCGGCGAACTCGATCTCCGCGACAGGCAGGAGCCCATGCAGCGCCATGCCGATCGCGACACCGACGATGCCCGACTCAGCCAACGGCGTGTCCACGACCCTCTGCTCGCCGAACTCATCGAGGAAGCCCTCGGAGATCTTGAAGACGCCCCCTCGCTGGCCGACGTCCTCCCCGAGCAGGACGACGCGGTCGTCGGCGGCCATCTCGTCGTGCAGGGCGTCGCGTATCGCCGTGACGACGTTCTTCTCGGTCACGGTTCCTCCGCGAACACGTGCAGCATCGCCGTCGCCGGGTCCGGGTCCGGGGCGTCCCACGCCGCAGAGATCGCGGCCTCGACCTCGGCCTTGAGTTCGTCGTGGATCGCCTGGACGCGGTCGTGGTCGAGATGACCCCAGTCGATCAGCAGCGCGGTGAAGCGATCGATCGGATCGCGGTGACGGTGCTCCTCGACCTCCTCGCGAGATCGGTAGGACTTGTCGTCGTCATCGGAGGTGTGCGGGAAGTACCGGTACGTCTTGCATTCGATGAGGGTGGGCCCGCCGCCGGAGCGCGCGCGTTCGTGCGCCTCGCGCATCGCGGCGTAACAGGCGAGCACGTCGGAGCCGTCCACCACGACCCCGGGGATCCCGTAGCCCGCGGCGCGGTCGGCGACGTCGTCCACCGCCATCTGCTTCGACTGCTGAACGCTGATCGCGTATCCGTTGTTCTCGCAGATGAAGACCACGGGGAGTCGATGGATGGCCGCGAAGTTCACGCCCTCGTGCCAGTCGCCCTCGCTCGTCGCGCCTTCGCCGAACCAGCAGCCCACCACCGTGTCCTCGCCCCGATAGCGTGCGGCGTAGGCGATGCCCGCCGCGTGGGGGACCTGCGTCGCGATAGGGGAGGAGTGGCTGACGATCCCCAGGCGCGTCGAACCCCAGTGCGCCGGCATCTGCCGGCCCCCCGAGGACGGATCGTCCGCCTTGGAGAAGACGCCGAGGAACACTTCCGTCGAGGTCATGCCCGCGCACAGGACGACGCCGAGGTCGCGGTAGTACGGGACCCACACGTCCGTGCCGCGGCGCATCGCCCATGCGGTACCGATCTGGCAGCCTTCGTGCCCGGAAGCGGGAACGACGAACGGGGCGCGGCCCATACGGTTCTGTCGCAAGGCGGCTTCGTCGATGAGACGTGCCAGCAGCATGGTGCGATGGATGCCGAGGAGGTCGGCGACCGTCAGACCGAGCGCCTCGTGCGACGCCGCCGTCACCTCGGTGGACACCTGAGGAGTCTACCCCCGGGGGTCCTCTCGACCCGTGCCCTGATACTGTAGGGGGGTATAGTAGAACGGACGCAGATCCGGAAGGAGACCGGCGTGATCGATCCGGTGTGTGGGATGACCGTCGAACCGTCGTCAACCGCGGCGGCGTGGGAGCACGACGGTACGACGTACTACTTCTGCTCGGTCGGGTGCATGGAGCGGTTCCGTGCCGACCCGCAGCACTTCGTCGACCTCGACCCATCCGAACGGGGGATGTGAATGTACGGCTACACGATGCAGAAGGACGCGTTGCAGGCGCGATTGCGGCGGATCGAGGGCCAGGTCCGTGGTCTGCAGCGGATGGTCGATGAGGACCAGTACTGCATCGACATCCTCACCCAGGTGAACTCCGTGGTCGCGGCCCTGCGCGCCGTGGGCATGGGTCTGTTGGACGATCACGTTCGCCACTGCGTCCGCGAGAGCATCCAGACCGGGGACGGCGAGGAGAAGGTCGACGAACTCCTGGCCGCCGTCGCGCGGTTCGCGAAGTAGGAGGGGTCAGTGGCGGTCACCGAACGCGTGCGCGACGTCGTCCTCGACATCGAGGGCATGACGTGCGCGTCCTGCGTACAGAAGGTCGAACGCGCTTTGGGCGCGGTCGACGGTGTCGAGGCCGCAGCCGTGAACCTCGCGACCCGCACCGCCACGATCCGCGCCGCCGACGCCTCGATGGACGGCCTCGTACGCGCCGTGGCCAACGTGGGATACGGCGCCCGCCCCCACGAGGGGGACCGTCCTGCCGACGAGGAAGAGCGGTTCTTCCGCCGCCGCGTGCTCGTCGCGGCGCCGATCACCGTCACGATCCTGGCGCTCACGTTCTGGGTCGCGGAGCCGGCGTGGTCGATGTGGCTCGCGTGGGCTCTCGCGACGCCGGTCCAGTTCTACGCCGGATGGCCGTTCCTGCGCCAGGCAGCACGTGCGGCGCGACACGGGTCGACGACGATGGACACGCTCGTGGCCATCGGATCGCTCGCCGCTTACGGTTACAGCGCCTGGTCGGTATGGGACGGTGCCTCCGGCGATCATCCCGGGATGAGGGTCGAGCACTACTTCGATACCGGCGCGGTGATCATCACCTTGATCCTCGTGGGCAAGATGCTCGAGGCGCGAGCGCGGGCGAGCGCGGGCGATGCATCCCGCGCGCTGCTGGAGCGTGGCGCGAAGGACGCCGTCGTCCTGGAGGAGGATGGGACCGAGCGCCGGGTGCCGATCGATGAGCTGCTCCCGGGCATGCGGGTCGTGGTCCGTCCGGGCGAGAAGATCCCCGCGGACGGCGTCATCAAGGAAGGCGAGTCTTGGGTGGACCTCTCGCTGCTCACGGGCGAGTCGGTCCCCGTGGATGTGGGGCCGGGTGATGATGTGGTGGGAGCCTCGATCAACGGGCTCGGCCGGCTCGTCGTGTTCGTGACGAAGGTCGGCGCCAACACGAAGCTGGCCGAGATCGTGCGGTTGCTGCAGGCCGCGCAGGGTGCGAAGGCGCCGATCCAGCGGCTCGCGGACCGGATCTCGGCGATCTTCGTGCCCATCGTGCTCGTCCTGGCGACCCTCACGTGGATCGGGTGGGTGAGCATCGGGAACGCCACGGCGGGCCAGGCGCTGTTGCACGCGGCAGCGGTCGTCCTGATCGCGTGCCCGTGTGCGCTCGGGCTCGCGACCCCCGCCGCGATCATGGCCGGCACCGGCCGTGCGGCCGAGCTGGGCGTCCTGTTCAAGGGCGGCGAGGTGTACGAGGCCGCGCGATCGGCCGACACGATCCTGCTCGACAAGACCGGGACGGTGACCGAGGGGACGATGGCGTTGGTCGAGGTCCGCTCTGTGAACGGCGCGACCCAGGAGGACGTCCTCGCATGGGCGGCGGCCACGGAGGCCGGGTCCGAGCACCCGATCGCGCGCGCGGTGGTGGCGGGTGCGCGAGCGCGCGGTATACAGGTCCCCGTCGGCTCCGCGCACCAGGTGACGCCGGGTGCCGGCGCGACGGCCACGGTGGACGGTGCGAAGGTGCGGGTCGGCCGTCCTTCCGGTCTGCCGCCGGAGATGGATGTCATCGCGGACGAACTTGCCCGCGAGGGCCACACCGCGTTCGCCGTCTGGCGCGACGATGTGCCGTTCGGTCTGGTCGCCGTCGCCGATGTCGTCAAGCCGGAGGCTGCCGAGGCCGTCGCCCGGCTCCAGGGGCTCGGGCTCGAGGTTGCGATGGTTACCGGGGATCGCTGGGCGACCGCGGAGGCCATCGCCGCGCGTGTCGGCATCGGCCGCGTGCTGGCGGAGGTCTTCCCCGACGGCAAGGTCGCGGAGGTCCGCAGGCTCCAGGGTGAAGGACACTCGGTGGTGTTCGTCGGCGACGGCCTCAACGACGCACCGGCGCTCGCGGCCGCGACCGTGGGCATCGCCATGGGCACCGGGACCGACGTCGCATCGGCGGCCGCGCATGTGAGCCTGCTCGGCGGCTCGCTCTCGTCGGTGGCAGACGCGCTGTCGCTCGCGCGTCGCACGTACCGGGTCATCCAGGAGAACCTCTTCTGGGCGTTCGTCTACAACATGGTGATGATCCCGCTCGCCGTCTTCGGTGTCCTCGACCCGATGTGGGCGGCAGGGGCGATGGCGGTCTCGAGCCTGACCGTGGTGGCGAACGCGCTGAGGCTCCGACGATCGGGGAAGGATCGAGCGGCGACACGCGTTGCAGGAGTGGCGGCGCCCGCCGCTTTGACCCGGGAGGAGACCCCTTAGGATGAGCACGACCATGGAACATGTCGTCGAAGTCACGGATGAGACCTTCGAGCAGATCGTGATCGAAGGCTCGAAGGAGCGGCCCGTCGTGGTTGACCTGTGGGCCGCGTGGTGCGGCCCGTGCCGCGTGATCGGGCCGATCTTGGAGAAGGTCGCCACCGAGCGCGCCGGTGCGTTCACCTTGGCGAAGATCGACGTTGACGCGAACGGCGTGGGCAACGCCCTTCTGCAGGCGGTTCGCTCCCAAGGGATCCCCACGGTCGTGGGGTTCCGCGACGGCCAGCCCGTCAGCGTGTTCATCGGAGCCTATCCGGAGGACGAGGTGAACCGGTTCGTCGATGCTCTGTTGCCCACCGAGGCCGAGATCGAAACCGAGGAGGCCGAGGCTGACATGGAGGCCGGCGACATGCAGGCGGCCGAGACCGGCTTCCGCGACGCCCTCGAGAAGGATCCGGCGAACAAGGAGGCCGCCATCGGACTCGCCGGGATCCTCATCGCGAACGGCTCGATCGACGAAGCCCGCCCGCTCGTCGCCCGGCATCTGCCCGATCCCGAGGCCGAGGCGCTGCACGCCCGCATCGAGGTCATCGAATGGGGAGCCGACGCCACTCCCGGGACGCTCGCGTCGGCCAAGCGCCTGGCGGCGAAGGCCCGCTGGCGTGAGGCGCTCGACGCCATGGTCGGGGCGCTGCCCGAGGACCGTGACGCGGCGCGTCAGGCCATGGTCACGGTCTTCGCGGTCCTCGGGGACGAGGATCCACTCGTGGCGCAGTACCGTCGCACGCTGGCGGCGGCGCTCTTCTGATCCGCGGAGCGTCCGTTCCGATGAGCCTGCACGACGTCATCCGCGACTGGTGGGACGCCGACGCCGCGTCCTACGACGCATCCGCCGGCCACGCGCTCTCGGACCCCGCGGAGGCCGCGGCATGGACCGCCGCCCTGCTCGCCGTCCTCCCGGCCGCGCCCTCGCGGGTGCTCGATGTCGGCGCCGGGACGGGATCCCTCTCCCTGGTGGCGGCGGGCTTGGGTCACGGCGTGACTGCGCTCGATCTTTCGGAGGCGATGCTGGCGGGAGCCCGTCGTAAAGCCGCCGCGGCTGGGCATGCGCTCACGTTCGTCCACGCGAAGGCGGAGGTCCCGCCGCCCGGTCCATTCGATGCCGTCATCGAACGCCATGTCCTGTGGACGCTGCCCGATCCAGTGGGCGCACTCACCGCCTGGCGTGCGGTCACGCGGCCCGGCGGGCGGCTCGTGCTCTTGGAAGGTTCCTGGGGTGGTGAGGGGCCGCTCGTGGCGCTCAAGGACCGGCTCGCGGCCGTCATCGAGCGCGTGTACGGCATCCCCGACGACCACCACGCGGCGTATCCGCGCGAGGTCGTGGACGCGATGCCGCTGGCGAACCTGCGGTCTCCGCGGCCGTTCCTCGATGCCGTGGCGGGAGCGGGCTGGGACCGCATCCGTCTGTACCGGTTGCCGGATGTCGAAGGGGCGATCGCAGATCGGGCGCCGCGTCCCCTGGGATGGCTCCGTCACCGGCCTCGCTACGCCATCGTCGCCGACGCGTAGGTATCGGTCGCCCGAGGTGACCTCTCGGCGGTGTGTGAGCCAGACGTCCGTTCGATACGGGAACACGATCTCCACACCCCGGGGCAGGAGACGCCGAACACCCTTGCCGACGCGGGCACGCTCCGCCGCCGGTAACGCCGCGACGAAGCTGATCGACAGGACGCGGTCCACCGTGGCCTCCACGGTCGCGACGTGGTGGTGGGCGAACGACGTGCATGCGGGGGCGGTCCACGCGTCGGAGCTTTCGAGCGCCCGGAGCCTCGCATCGACCGATGGCTCGGCGTGTCACCCCGGTAGGGCTCGATCAGCTCGGTCAGCTCGCGGACCCACGGCGTCGTCTCATCGCGAACGTTCCACACGAGGGCGAGCGGGGCCCCGAGGGGGAGCACGCGGGCGAGTTCCCGCAGAGCAAGGGGTCCATCGAACCAGTGGAACGCTTGCGCGGCGACCGCCGCATCGGCTTCCCCGGGGTGCAGTGGGAGCCGCTCGGCGGTCGCATCGGTCACGACCGCCTCGGGGACCGTGGCCCGCAGCACCCGCCGCATGGCCGCCACCGGTTCGATCTGCCACGATGCGCGCGCCCGTCGCCGCCAACTGCCGGGCCAGCTTCCCGGTGCCCGCGCCGAGCTCGAGGACGGTCCTGCCCGGCCGGAGGTCAAGGCCCTCGCGCAGCGCGATGAGAGCCGCCTCCGGGGAGCCGGGCCGCCCACGTTCGTACACGTCCGCTGACCGCTGGAACCCGATCTGCGCGGCGCGGTGGATCTCAGGCACCATCGGCGGTCGTCGTGAAGGCGGCCGCGATCGCAGCCGGCGCCGCCTCGAAGGACAGACCGAGGACCTCGCCGAGGTGTCGTTCGATGAAGGGACGGACCTCCTCGACCTCCACGGTGCGCCCGAGGAGCCGGCCGAGCGAGGTGACCCCGTGGTCGGGCAGCCCGCATGCAACGATCCCGTCGAACCAGCTGAGGTCCGGGGTGCAGTTGAGCGCGAACCCGTGGACCGTCACGCGAGCACGCATCAGCCGGACCCCGATCGCGCAGACCTTGTCGTCGCCTGACCAGACGCCGGTCTGCACGTCTGCGCGGCGGCCGGCTGTGACGCCCAGGTCTGCGCATGCACCCATCACCACGTCCTCCAGTCGCCGGAGGTAGCGGGCCGCGTCGGGTGTCGCCCCCAGATCGAGGATGGGGTAGCCCACCAGCTGGCCCGGGCCGTGGAACGTGAAGGAGCCCCCACGATCGATCCGGCGGACCAGCCCACCGCGCGCCTCGACCTCATGTTCGGGCCACAAGAGTTCGTCGGGTTTCGCGCGGCGACCGGCCGTGAACACGGGTGGGTGCTCCAGGAGGATCACCGTGTCGGGGATCTGGCCGGCGAGGCGCCGCGACGCCAGGTCGTGCATGGCCGCGTTCGCGGCGTCGTAGGGGACGAGACCCGGTGCTCGGATGATCCAGGCCGGGCGCCCGCCCATCGACCTAGAGACCGAGGTCCTCGGCGAAGTCCCAGCTCTCGAGGTTCTGCTTGACCCGCGTGAGGAAACGCGTGGCCACCTCGCCGTCGATAAGACGGTGATCCCACGACATCGAGATGTTCACCATCGAACGGATCGCGATGGCGTCGTCGATCACGACCGCGCGCTTCACGATGGCGTCCAGCGAAACGATGCCGGCGTTCGGGAGGTTGATGATCGGCACGCTCGCGACCGAACCGTACGGACCGGGATTCGTGATCGTGAACGTCGCGCCCTGGACCTCGTCCGGTTGGAGCTGATGTGCGCGTGCCCGCGCTGCCAGATCCGCGATCGCTGCAGCGATCCCCACCGTGTTCATCGCCTCCGCGTGCCTGATCACCGGGACGATGAGCCCGAGGTCGTAGGAGACCGCGATCCCCATGTGCACCGCGGCGGGTGTCACGATGTCCTCGCCCACGAGCCGGGCGTTGACCCGCGGGAACGCCTGCAGCGCGTCGATGGTCGCCCGCACCACGAGCGGCAGGTAGGTCAGCTTGACGCCGTGGCGCGCCACGAATGCGTCCTTCGCTCCTTGGCGCAGACGCACGAGGTGCTCGACGTCGACCTCGACCATCGTCCAGGCGCGCGCCGTGGTCTGCACCGACCCCAGCATGTGCTGGGCGATCGCCTTGCGGATGTGTGACATCGGTTCGACCGTGTCGCCCTCCGCCGGTCCCACGACCGCGGGTGCCGGTGCGCGCAGCTGCGTCACGGACGCGAGCCCCGGCCCAGCGGGGACCGGCGCCTGCGCGGGCACACCCGCTGCGACCGCATCCAGGACGTCCTTCTTCGTGATCCGACCCCCGGTGCCCGTTCCCGCGATCGCTGCGAGATCGAGCCCATGCTCGGCGGCGAGCTTGCGGACCAGCGGTGACACGACCTGCGACCGAGGCCCCCGATCAGGCAGCCCACCCCGCGAACCGGCGAGCACCGGAGCGCGCGCCGGGGAGGTGTCGGATCCGGGGGCCGTTGGTTCGCCCGAGGGATCGGCACCGACCTCAGGCGCCCCGCCTCCAGCATCGCCGACCTCGTCTGCACCGGCTGCGCCGGAGCCCGCAGCCTCCGACCCGTCGTCGATCTCCATGACCACCGTGTTGACCGGCACGGTCGCTCCCTCGGCGACCAGGATCCTCGACACGGTACCTGCCACCGGCGAGGGCACCTCCGTGTCCACCTTGTCCGTGGAGATCTCGAACAGCGGCTCGTCGCGGGCGACCGTATCGCCCTCCTTCTTGAGCCACTGCAAGATCGTGCCTTCGATGATGGTCTCGCCGAGCTGCGGCATCTTGATCTCGGTCATCTCGTTCTCCTGCTCCTGCTCACCAGGCGGCCAATCGGTCGACCGCGGCCTCGATGTCGGCCACCTGGGGAAGGAACGCGTCTTCGAGCGGGGGCGAGAAAGGCACCGGGAGGTTCGGAGGTGACAGTCGCTCGACCGGTGCGTCCAGATGCTCGAACGCCTTCTCGGCGATCGTCGCCGCCACTTCCGCGCCGATGCCCGCGTACCGGTAGGACTCCGAGAGCACGAGCGCTCGGGAGGTCTTCTCGATGGAGCGGAGCACCGCCTCCTCATCCAGTGGGTACACCGTGCGGAGGTCGACGACCTCCACCGAGACCCCCCGTGAGGCCAGCGACTCCGCGGCCTCGAGCGCCTTGTGCACCATGGCGCCGTAGGTGATGACGCTCACGTCCGTGCCCTCGCGTCGGACGTTCGCCTTCCCGATGGGGATGAGGAAGTCGGGCTCCTCCGGGACCTGCTCCTTGATCCGCCGGTAGATCCACTTGTGCTCGAGGAACATCACGGGGTTGTCGTCGCGGATGGCCGACTTGAGCAGACCCTTCGCGTCGGCAGGGAAGGCAGGACAGATCACCTTGATGCCGCCGGCGTGCGCGAACCACGGTTCGGGGTTGGTCGAGTGGAACGACGACGCGCGCACGCCGCCACCGCTGGGACCGCGCAACACCACGGGCAGCGGAACCCCGCTTCGATAGTGATAGCGCGAGAGCACCGTGGTGATCTCGTCGAAGCCGCTCGACATGAAGTCCGCGTACTGGAACTCCGCCACGGGTCGGAACCCCTCCATCGCCGAGCCGACCGCCATCCCGACGATGGTCTCCTCAGCGATGGGCGTATCCATGACGCGTTCGGAGCCGAACCGGTCGAGGAATCCCTCGGTAACCTTGAACGCTCCGCCGTAGGCGCCGATGTCCTCGCCGAGCATGTACACGCGCTCGTCGCGCTCCATCTCTTCCCACAGCGCCTCGGCGATCGCGATCAGATACGTGGCGAGACCCTCGTCGGTCCGCTTACCACGCGGTTCGGCGCCGTGTCCGGCCGCCCCCGCTTCGACCTTCGCGGTCGCCATCACGAAGCCTCCGTCCCGCCGGCGCGGCCCGGTTCACTCGTCCAGTAGCCGTCCTCGGTCCAGTTCCCCATGAAGGCGTCGGCCGGCTCGGGGAACGGCGAGGCGAGCGCGTAGGTGTGCCCTTCGTCGAACTCGCGCTCGATGCGCTCCTGGATCGTCGCGAGCCGTTCATCGTCGATCAGGCCCTCGCCACGCATCCATGCCTCGAAGTTCTTCACGGGATCGTGGTTGGCCATCGCGTCGGTGAGCATCTCCTCGGGCATGTACTTCGCGGGGTCATGACCTGCGTGGCCGCGCCAGCGCAGGGACACCGCCTCGATCAACGTGGGCCCGCCACCGTCCCGCGCCCGCTCCACAGCCTCGCGCGCCGCCGCGTAGACCTCGAGGACGTCGCCGCCGTCCACGCGCACGCCCGGGATGCCGTAGGCGGACGCGCGCTCGGCGATCGTGGGCACCGTGAACTCGAGTGCGTTCGGCGTTGAGTACGCGAACCGGTTGTTGTTCACGACCCAAACCACCGGGAGACCGAAGACCGCCGAGGTGTTGAGCGCCTCGTGCCAGCGGCCGTTGGACGTAGCGCCGTCACCACAGATCGCCATCGCCACCCGGCGGTCGCCGAGTCGCTGATACGCGAGCGCCGCCCCGACCGCGACCGGGTAGGCGATCGGGAGGTGCGACATCACCGTGAAGGTCCGGTTGCCCTGCCAGTCGCCGATGTGGCTATTGCCGTCTCGACCACGCGTGTACCCGTCGATCCGGCCCCAGAACTGCGCCATCACCCGTTGCAGATCCAGACCCTTCGTCAGCTGAGCCGTGAGATCGCGGTGGGTGGGGAACAACGAGTCGGACGCCTCCAAGGCCGAGGCGACGCCGACGTGCGTCCCCTCCTGACCACGCCCCGAATAGATCGCGCCGGGCAGCCGGCCCTGGCGGTACAGCGCCTCCATCCGCTCGTCGAAGTACCGCG
This sequence comes from Actinomycetota bacterium, assembly GCA_046716145.1. GTDB lineage: Bacteria > Actinomycetota > UBA4738 > UBA4738 > HRBIN12 > AC-51. The sequence goes on along the minus strand of JBKJXU010000012.1, from coordinate 8,028 downwards.
CGAGCTTGAGCAGGTAGAGCATGTGGAGCAGCCGGTCATCCGGCAACGGCCTGCCCTTCGCGGTGCCCGTCTCGATCGTCGTCGCCACGATCCTCCTCAGGCCGAGTGCAGCGCTTTGCCGGCGAGGGCGAGCATGGCCTCACCGAATCCTTCGGATAGGGACGGGTGCGGGTGGATCAGCGCGGCGACCTCCGATGGGGTCGCCTCCCACGCCGTGACGAGCATCGCCTCGGCGATCAGGTCGGTCGCGTGCGGTCCGATCATGTGGACCCCCAACACGGGTCCGCCTCCGTCCTCCGCAACCACCTTCACCGAGCCACCCTCGTCAAGGATGTTGGCCTTGCCGATCCCCCGCAGGTCCAGACGTTGCACCACCACGTCGTGGCCGCGCTCGCGCGCCTGAGCCTCCGTCAGCCCGACGCTCGCCACCTCCGGGCTGCAGTAGGTGACCCGCGGCACCTGGACGTAGTCGATCGTGGGTGCGTCGAGGCCGGCGATCCGCTCCGCCACCGCGATCCCCTCGGTGAACGCGACGTGGGCCAGTTGCAGGGGGGTCGCCGCGGCGTCGCCGACCGCCCACACGTTCTTCACCGTCGTGCGGAGGTCCGGGCCGACCTCGATGAACCCCCGGGGGTCCAGCGCCACCCCGGCTTCTGTCAGACCCGCGCCATCCGTGACGGGGCCCCGCCCCGTCGCGATCAGGCAGATCTCCGCGCCGACGGCGTGCGACGTGCCGTCCACGTCGTAGGCGATCTCGACGCCGGCGTCCGTCTCTCGGATCGACGTGACCGACGCGCCCGCAGCCGTCACGATGCCGCGCTTGCGATAGGCCCGTGCCAGTTCGGTGGAGAGGTCCTCGTCCTCCAGCGGGGCGAGGCGGGGGAGCGCCTCGAGCACCGTCACGTCGGCCCCGAACGAGCGATAGATCGACGCGAATTCGAGGCCCACGGCGCCCGCACCGATCACGACGGCGGACGCCGGGATGCGGTCCAGGAACAAGGCCTCGTCGCTGGTGATGATCCGCGCTGACAGCTCGACACCCGGCAGCGTCTTCGGTCGCGAGCCCGTCGCGATCACGACGTTGCGTGCCTCCAGGCGGCTCCCGTCGATCTCCAGCGCCGGACCACTCAGCAGACGGGCTACGCCGTGGATCACCTCCACGCCGCGGTGCGCGGCGAGCCCGGTGACGCCCTTGACCAACTTGTCGACGACCGAGCGCTCGAACTCCAGGACCTTCGCCCAGTCGGGCTCACCCGCTGCCTTGATGCCCCACGTCGATGCGCGCTCGACCGTGTCCATGACGGCGGCGGACTGCAGGAGCGCCTTGGTGGGGATGCATCCTCGAAGGAGACAGGTCCCACCGAGCCGGTCGCCGGCTTCGACGAGGGCAACGCGCAGACCCAGCTGCGCGGCGCGGAAGGCTGCTGCGTAGCCTCCGGTACCCGCGCCGACCACCGCTACGTCGTAGGCGTCACCCATCCAGCGCGTCAGTCTACCGTTCGCCGTGATCTCGGCCGATGCGCTGAGTAGGATGCGCGGGATGGTGGGGGGAGCTGCGCTGAAGGACACGCCGCTTCGTGCTGAGCACGAGTCCGCGGGCGCCAAGCTCGGACCCTTCGGCGGCTGGCGCATGCCCATCGAGTACGAGGGCGCGCTGGCGGAGCATCGAGCGGTCCGCGAGCGGGTCGGCCTCTTCGACCTGACGCACCTGGGCAAGGTGGAAGCGGTCGGCCCCGGCGCCCTCGGCCTGCTGCAGGGAGTCGTCACCAACGACATCGCCTCGATATCGGTCGGCGAAGCCCAGTACAACCTCGTCCTCAACGAGGGTGGCGGCGTCATCGAGGATCTCATCGTCTACCGGCTGGGGGACGAGCGATACTTCATCGTGCCGAACGCGTCGAACACGCAGCGTGTCCTGCAGATCCTGGGTGACGCGGAGGCGCCCGATCGCGTTCATCTGCTCTATCACCAGGACTGGTGCTTCATGGCGGTGCAGGGGCCGGATTCGCCGCAGGTGGTGAGGAGCCTGTTCCCGGAGGCGGATGGGCTGGGCTTCATGCAATGCGTCGAAGCCGACTACCGCCGCCGTCCCGTCATCGTGACGCGGTCGGGGTATACGGGCGAGGTCGGGTTCGAACTCTTCACCTACCAGGACATCGCCGTGGACCTGTGGCGCGAACTCGGCGAAGCGGCCAAGCCGTTCGACGGGCGGGCTTGTGGGCTCGCTGCGCGAGACGTGCTGCGCCTGGAGATGGGCTACCCGTTGTACGGCCAGGACCTCTTCGAGACCTCGACGGCGTTCGAAGCCGGGCTCGCGTGGGCGGTCTCGATGGACAGCGGCGACTTCCGCGGGCGGAGCGGCCTTGAGCGCCAACGCGAAGAGGGCCTCCCCAGCAGGCTCCGCGGCCTCCGGATGCACGAGCGACGGTCCATCCCGCGCTCCGGTTTCCCGGTGTTCGTGCAAGACCGCGTGATCGGAGAGGTCACGAGCGGGACGTTCTCGCCGATCCTGCAGACGGGCATCGCGCTCTCCTACCTCTGGCCTGCAGACGTCGCCGATCCCGATGACGAGGTCGAGGTGGACATCCGGGGTCGCCGCGCGACCGCCACCGTCATCCGGCCTCCGTTCGTCGACCGCAACCCCCGGGGGTGAACGGCCTCAGGAGAGCCCGCGCACCGCATAGACCAGGTCGTCGATCCCGTCGGTCCCGAAGCGGACTCGGTCGAGGAGACGGTGAAGCCGCATCGAGGAGTGCTGCGTGGCCCTGGTCACCGCCGCCGCGACGTAGAGCCCCGAGCGCGTGATCCCCAGCTCCCGCACAGGCCCGAATCCCGGGGCGGCCACGAAGTACGACCAGCGGTGGCGCAACCCGGCCGGCGTCACGCAGATGCCGCGTCCGCGCGCGACGAAGTCACCGGGTGAGCCGAAACCACCGTCGAGGTAGGCCGGTTCCCGGTCGACGAACACCTCGGTGTCGCGGACCTCGCAGGCCTCGCGGCCGAGCAGTTCCGACAGCAGCGGCCCGGTCGCGGCCAGGTAGAAGTAGTCGCTCGGGATCCCGACCTCGGTCGCATCGACCCACCCGGCGGTGAGCCCGGCTCGCAGTGTCGGACCCCCGAAGGGTTGGGGCCGCGGCGAGGCGATGAACCCGTGCTGAGCACCGCTGGCAGCGAGTGGGGCGGCGACCCAACCCTCGGGCACGAGACCGGTCACCTGCCCGACGCTGACCTCGATGAGGGGACTCTGCGTCGCTCGGACCTGAAGGGCGTCGCGGCCCATCGGCGCCGGCGGACCCGAAGGTGTGCCGGCACACCCGGCGGTGAGGACCACGATGAACCCGATGAAAACCGATCGCACGTTCACGTCTGAGAGCGAGGATACGCCCGGAGACGGCGTCGCGCTATCGCGGTGCTGCTCAGGCGGCGCCGGCCGGAGGTGCCTGCAGACGCTCTCCTTCTTTCGAGGGGATGCAGAAGGACACCCGCGTGCCGCCACCGGGCAAGGGGTCCGTCCAGAGCACGCCACCGTGCTGGATCACGATCTGTCGTGACAGGTGCAGTCCCACACCGACGCCGGCCTTCTCCTTGCGCAGGGTTCCCTCGCCGGTCGAGAAGGGCTGGCGGAACGACTGAGCCGCGACGTGACGGTCGAGTCCTTCTCCGTGGTCAGTGACGGTGACCACCACGCCTTCGTCCAGCGAGCGAGCTGCGATCACGACGGTGTTGCCGACGGGGGAGTACCGACAGGCGTTATCCAAGAGCTCGCTCACGACACCGCCGATCCTGCCGCCGTCGGCGACCGCGATCAAGGCGTCGGGGATCGCTGCCGCGATCGGGACCGAGGGATACCGTCTCGTCACTTCGTCCACCGCGTTCCGGATCAGCGGGCCGAGGTCAACGTGCGAAAGCTCGAGGGAGAAGGTGCCTCGCTCCAGTTCGGCGAGCGAGATCACCTCGTCGACGAGACCCATCAACTTGTCGAGGGACGTCTGCAGCTGGTCGAGGAATTCCTCGCGTTCGCCATCGGGCACGTTGGGGTTGCGCAGAACGTACGCGATCCCCTTCGCGATGGTGACCGGCGTTCGCAGCTCGTGGGACACGTTGGCCAAGAAATCGCCCTTGGCCGAGGTTCCTTGAGCCACGTCGCTCCGGAGGCGCTCGAGATCATCCTCCAGTTCGCGCACACGAAGGACGGTCGCTGCGAGGTGTTCACCGAGGCCGTCCGCGGCGCCGGGGGACAAGGCCATCCCGCCGTCCAGCACGGAGCGCATCGCCGACAGGACCGCGGAGCTCGTCTCGAACGACAGCAGGTACGCGCCGGCACCTGCCGCCAGCGCCTCGGCGACCTGGGGGCCTTCGGCCCGCCGGCTGCGCACGAGCACGCGGCTCGTCGGGGATGCTGCGCGGAACCGCCGGATCAGCTCGGGGGCTGGCACGCCCGCGAGGTCCACGTCGACGACGATGACGTCGGGCCGCGACCGAGCCGCCGCGTCCACGGCCTGGAGCGCGTCGGTGGTCACCTCGACCAGCAGGTCCGGAGCCTCACGGAGCAGGTGGTACTGCAGCCGAGCGACCTCATCCGGCCCGTCGCAGAGCAACACGTTGGTGGGCATCTGCTAGGGATATCGACCGACCGTCGTGCCGGTTGAGGGGGAGGCCGAACGGCCGCGCTCCCGGGCACCTCAGTGCACGATGCCGGTGCGGATCGCGATGGCGACCGCCTGCGCCCGGTCGTTCGCGCCGAGCTTCTCGAAGATCCGCTCCAGATGGGTCTTCACCGTGTGCGGCGAGATGCCCAGGTCGCTCGCGACCTGCCGCGTCGTGGCGCCGTCGGCCACCTTCTGGAGGATCTCGCGCTCGCGTTTGGACAGGGGCGTCGTCCTGTGTTCATCGCTGCCGGCAGCCTGTGCCTCCTCGATGAAGGTCTTCGTCAGCTGCGGGTGGATCACGGCGTTGCCCTCGATCGCGTTCCGCGCGGCGTCCAGGAGCGCCTCGGGCGAGGCGTCTTTGAGGAGATAACCCGAGACACCGGCGGCGATGGCCTCGGAGACCGCCCCACGCGACTCGTCGATCGTGATGAGGATGATCTTGGTCTCCGGCGATGCCTCACGGATACGTCTCGTGGCTTCGATGCCGTCCATCCCGGGCATCCGGACATCCATGAACACGACATCGGGTGCCAACTCGCGCGCCTGCTCGACCGCTTCCTCACCGCTGCCGGCTTCGCCGACCACGACGACGGCGTCATCGGACATCTCCAGGGCGGTTCGTAATCCCTCGCGAGTGACCGGGTGGTCATCGACGATCAGGGCGCGGATCGTGGGCATGGCGCTCCTCGTATGGCGTCCGGGGAAGTATCGTGGGTTGCAAGCATAGGCCCCGGATGCCGGGAAGGAACGCATGGACGATCAAGACACGATCGCGCAGGAGACCTCCGGCGCAACCCCCGGTATCGATGGCGTCCACGCCCTCGATACCGAGGGCCGCATCCGCGAGGCGCTCAAACAGGTCTACGACCCCGAGCTCGGCGTCAACATCGTCGACCTCGGTTTGGTGTACGAGATCGAGGTCGGCGACGCAGGCGACGTCGATATCCGGTACACCCTGACGACCATGGGATGCCCGATCGGGCCCATGATCGAGGACCAGATGCGCGCGTTCCTAGCGCCCATCGAGGGGCTCGGCGATGTGCGGCCGGACCTCGTCTTCCGCCCGGCGTGGAGCCCGGAGATGATGTCGGAGGAAGCCAAGGCCGCGCTCGGCATCTTCTGATCCTTGACGTTCGCGCCGTTCCTGGGGTAGGTGTTGCACCTGCAACTACGCGCGAAGGGGGCCGTTCCGTGATCCGCACGAGGTGCCGCGGTCTCGTGGCCGCGATGATCCCGGCGCTCTGGCGATGTCCGCGCGCCCGGTGAGGTGCGCTCGAGACCGTTCCCCGATGTCGTTTCCAGAGAGGATCCTTCGATGAGTGAGTACGCCAAGCCCGATGTCCTCGTTTCCACCGACTGGCTCGAGGAGCACGCGGACGATCCAGATGTCCGGCCGATCGAGGTCGACGAAGACACCACCGCGTATGAGAAAGGTCACATCCGTGGCGCGGTGGCGTGGAACTGGACCACCGACCTGCACACGCCTGTCGGTCGCGACTACCTGGACCAGGCCGGGTTCGCCGAACTCCTGGCCGCGGCCGGCGTCGGCGCCGAGACGACCGTGGTGCTCTACGGCGGCAACAACAACTGGTTCGCCGCCTACGCGTACTGGTTGCTCAAGCTCCGCGGGTTCGACCAGGTGAAGCTGCTGAACGGTGGTCGGAAGAAGTGGGAGTTGGAGAGCCGCGAACTGACGCAGGATGTGGCGTCGTACGAGACGTCCGAGCACGTCTTCCTCGAGGAGGAACGCCCGGAGATCCGTGCGCTCCGTGAAGAGGTCCTCGGCGAGGTCGGTGGCGCCACCGGGTTCGTGGACGTCCGCTCACCCGAGGAGTACCGGGGGGAAAAGCTCGCTCCGGATCATCTGCCGCAGGAGCAGGCGCAGGTCCCCGGGCACATCGCGGGCGCCGCCAACATCCCGTGGGCGAAGGCCGCGAACGACGACGGCACCTTCAAGACCGCTGACGAACTGCGCGCGATCTACGAGGCCGAGGGCATCACCCCCGATCGCGACATCATCGCCTACTGCCGGATCGGGGAGCGCTCCAGCCATACGTGGTTCGCACTGCAGGAGTTGCTCGGCTACCCGAACGTCAAGAACTACGACGGCTCCTGGACCGAGTACGGCTCGCTCGTAGGAGCGCCGGTCGAACTGGGCTGAGCTTCAGGCACCCGGCTCGGCATCGGCCCGATGGCCGATGGCCGATGCCTCGTCGCCTCTCGCTAGTGTCGCCCGATCGCTGGTGATCCCGGCGTGCATGTGATGACGCCCCGGCGATCCCGGGGCCCACCCCCAGGGAGGGAACCTGATGAAGGCACGGATCCTCGCGATGCTCGTCGCACCCGGCGGTGGTGGCCGCCACGCTCGGGGCCACCGGCACCAGCGCAGCCCCCGCGACACCCCGCAAGCTGCCCGTGAGCGGTACCGGATTCGCGGCGCACACGCGTCCCGCGCAACCGACCCGCGCGGAGAGGGCGAACATCTTGGCCGCCCAGACAACGACCGAATCGCGGTGCCTGAACTCCACGGACACGCTGGTCCTGAGTATCGAGAGCTTCGACCCCGCGAACCCGGGGACACTCGATGTCGTGTTCCATAGGGAGACGGCTGCGGACGCATCCGGCAAGGCTCGGATCTGGGTGGCGTGGGACTTCCTCGCGACCGCGTAGTCGCCTCCCGACCCCATCACGTGTGCGCAGGTGGCTGAACTCCAGGCTTCCGCGGACACGATCATCGATACCGACGTGCGCTACTTCGGGGATTACCGGCCGCGAGGCGCGGGTGGCGACACGATCGACATCCTCACGTTCAACGTCGTGGACGAGGCCTTCTACGACCCGACCTTCGGCTCGTACATCGCGGGGTTCTACTCCTCGTTCCACCAGGCCCTTTTTCAACCGGAACATCTTCTTCCTTGACTCCGCGCCGTGGGGGATCGGCCTCGGGGCGGACGCGCACGACCAGTACCTCGTGGAGGGCATCTTCGCCCACGAGTTGGAGCACCTGATCATGAATGACCACGACGCCGATGAGCTGTCGTGGATCGACGAGGGGCTCGCAGACATCGCCATCTTCCTGAACGGCTTCGGGGACGCACCGATCGGGAACGAGCATGTGGCCTACTACTTGGCGTTCCACCGCAACGCGTTGACCACGTGGCAGAGTGGCCTGGATGACTGCGGTGCCTCCTACCTGTTCCAGCTCTACCTGTTGGAGAACTTCGCGACCGAGCGCCGCGGTGGGTCGTTCGACCCCGCGTGGACCCGCGCGATGGTGGACCAGCACCGGATGCTGGAGCTCGATGCTCCCGTGGGCGGCACGCTCAGCTTCTCGACCTGGTTCGACATCGAGGAGGTGGGACTACGTGTTCGTCGAGGC
>JBKJXU010000011.1:0-6319 GCA_046716145.1 Actinomycetota bacterium | reverse complement strand
CGCTCCGAGAGATAGCCGACGACGTCGTCGGCTGCCGCGCCTGCCCGCGGCTCGTGGCCTGGCGCGAGCAGGTCGCTCACCAGAAGGTGGCGCGGTTCGCCGACCAGGACTACTGGGGGCGGCCCGTGCCGGGTTTCGGTGACCCCGGTGCCACGATCGTGGTCCTCGGGCTCGCGCCCGCCGCGCACGGAGGCAACAGGACCGGCCGCATCTTCACCGGTGATCGCAGCGGCGACTTCCTGTTCGCGGCGCTGCATCGGGCGGGACTGGCCGACCGGCCCCTGTCGACCGCGCGTGACGACGGGCTGAGGCTCACCCGGGTCTACGTGACGGCGGTGAACCGCTGCGCCCCGCCCGGGAACCGCCCGACGCCTGTGGAGCGCGACCGCTGTCTCCCATTCGTGGAGCGTGAGCTCGCTGCGCTGACGGGGGCCAAGGTCATCGTCGCGCTGGGTGCGTTCGCCTGGGACGGGGCCCTGCGAGCGCTCGCGTCGATGGGTTACGGCATCCGTCCGCGGCCTCGCTTCGGGCATGGCGCAGAAGCGAGCGCCGGGCCGTTCACGCTCCTCGGCTGCTTCCACCCGAGCCAGCAGAACACCTTCACGGGCAGGTTGACCCCGGCGATGATCGACGAGGTGTTCACCAGGAGCATCGAGCTCAGCCGTTGAACCGACCGCCTCGGTGTGCGAGCGTGGGCGGGGACCGACGACGCGTGGAGGGATCGTATGCACCGGATCAGGACGTTGCTCGTGCTCATCGGCGTGACGGCGCTGGCCGTCGGGGTGATGCCGGCCGCCACCGCGGGGGGTGGCTGCACCATCACGGGCTCACCGGGACCCGATGTCCTTCGTGGAACGCCTGATGACGATGTGATCTGCGGCTTCGCGGGCCGCGACCGGATCGACGGACTCCGCGGTCACGACGTCATCTACGGTGGTGCGGGCGGCGACACGATCGACGGCGGTCGTGGCGACGACCTCCTGATCGTCGGCGATGGGAACGACTACATCGCCGACGGCCGCGGGAACGACCGGACCCGGGGTGGAGAAGGGGCCGACTACTTCTTCGGTGGGCCCGGCCGCGACGTCCACCGCGGTGGGCCCGGCGCCGAACTCGGGATGCTCGACTTCGAGGGCATCGATCGGCTCATCGGCGGGCCGGGGAACGAACGGTGCATGGCGACGTGGGACGACGCGGGCGGCGACACGATCGACGGCGGCGCCGGCCACGATATCTACTTCGCCGACGAGGGCGACACCGTGATCTCCGGGGAGGACTCCTTCCCGTGCTTCGCCGAGTGAGCGCCCGCTGAGACACAGCCGCGGCGGTGTTGTCCGGACCCGCGCGTAAGGTGGGTCCGTGGGACGGCACGGACGCTTCTACGCCGTCGGCCCCGATATGGCCGACTCCCGTCCGATCGACCGGGCGACGCTTCGACGTGTCATCCGGACGTTCGTCCCCTACCGGGGGCGGGTCGTCCTGGTCGGCATCGCCATCGCGCTCTCGTCGGGCCTCGGCGTCGTCAACCCCCTCCTGATCAAGTGGATCTTCGACGAGGGCTTGTTCGGCAACCCGCCGGGGTCCTGCCAGGGCGGTGCCTGCCCCCAGATGCACGTGGTGTACGTGGGTGTCGCGCTGATGGTCGCGATCCCCATCGTCACCGGGATCATCGGTATCGCGCAGACCTACCTGGCCAACTGGGTGGGGCTGAAGGTGATGCAGGACCTTCGCAACAGCCTGTACACCCACTTGCAGCGCATGTCGCTGCGGTTCTTCACGAGCACCCGCACGGGTGAGATCCAGTCTCGGTTGGCCAACGACGTCGGCGGCGTCCAGAGCGTGGTGACCGACACGGCGTCCTCGATCTTGTCCAACGTCGTCGTGATCATCAGCACGGTGATCGCGATGGCGCTGCTCTCGGTACCGCTCACGCTCCTGTCGCTCTCGATGACGCCGATCTTCATGTGGCTCACGGTGAAGGTCGGGAAAGCGCGTCGCCAGGTGGCCACCAGCACGCAACGCACGCTCGCCGACCTGACCTCGGTGACCGAGGAGACGCTCTCGGTCAGCGGGATCCTCCTGTCGAAAGCGTTCGGGCGGCAGCGGTACGAGATCGGACGCTTCGGCTCGGAGAACGAGCGCCTCACGGGGCTGCAGATCCGCCAGACGATGATCGGGCGCTCCTTCTTCGCGATCGTGGGGACGTTCTTCTCCATCACCCCGGCGCTCGTGTACCTCGTGGCCGCTCTCCTGTTGCGCGACGGGACGTCGGTCCTCACGGCGGGTGACATCGTGGCGTTCACCACGCTGCAGTCGCGCCTGTTCTTCCCCATCGGCTCGATGCTGCAGGTCTCCACCGAGGTTCAGTCCTCGCTCGCGCTCTTCGACCGGATCTTCGAGTACCTCGACATGAAGCAGGAGATCACCGACGCGGAGGGTGCCGAACCGCTGGTCGACGTGCGGGGCGCGGTCGAGTTGGATCAGGTGCGGTTCCACTACGAGGCGGCCGACACCGTGGGGGTGGTGTCTCCGGTCGATACGGAGGTCCCTGCCCCGCGCGAATGGACGCTGGACGGCGTGTCGATCCGCATCGAGCCGGGGCAACTCGCGGCGCTGGTGGGGCCGAGCGGGGCGGGCAAGACCACTATCACATACTTGGTGCCGCGCATGTACGACGTCCAGGGCGGGGCCGTGCGGATCGACGGGCGGGACGTGCGCGGGATCACGCTCGAGTCGCTCGGCGAAGCGATCGGCATGGTCACGCAGGAGACCTATCTGTTCCACGACACCATCCGCCGCAACCTGGAGTACGGACGGCCGGGCGCGAGCCAGGCCGACCTGGAGGCGGCGGCGAAGGCGGCGAACATCCACGAGCGCATCAGCGAGTTGCCCGAGGCGTACGACACGGTGGTGGGGGAGCGCGGCTACAAGCTCTCCGGGGGGGAGAAGCAGCGGATCGCGATCGCCCGAGTCATCCTGAAGGACCCGAAGATACTCATCTTGGATGAGGCGACCTCATCGCTCGACACGACCTCGGAACGGCTCGTGCAGGCGGCGCTGGAGCCGTTGATGCAGCGGCGCACGACCATCGCCATCGCGCACCGCCTGTCCACGATCCTGGCCGCAGACGTGATCTTCGTCCTGGACCGCGGTCGCGTGGTCGAGCGAGGCACGCACGAGGAACTGCTCGCCACCTCGGGTCTGTACGCGCGACTGTACGAGCAGCAGTTCCGCGACGAGTTGATCGAGGGCTAGGGACGCGGGACCGAGAGCGCCTTGCGGTAACCCATCAGGACGAAGCCGTCGGGCATGATCTCGTCGGGAACCCGCTGGTAGCCCAGGGAGCCGTACATGCCGTGGGCCGTTTCCATGAGGCCGGTGGTGTGCAGCGTCATCTCGCTCTTGCCCGCGGCCCGGGCGCGCTCCTCGGCCGCGCGCATCAGCGCGCGGCCGGCACCTCGTGCCCGGGCCGCGGGATCGACGCCGCGCATCCGGATGTGCGCGCTCCCCGGCGGGAGCGGGTCATCCCGCGGATCGGTCCGCCCGTCCAGCTCGAGGGTGAGGCTGCCCACGATCGCGCCGTCCAGCAGCGCGACGAGGATCGTCGTGCGGGCGGCGCGCTCGGCGACGTCGCGGATCCGCGCGAGGTATGCCAGGTCTTCGTCCGGACCGCCGAGGTCGAAGAACTCCTCGTACGCCCGCGCGGTGAGGACCCCGGCGGTCTCCAACTCCTGATCCAGCGCCTCGCGGACCTCGATCATCGCCCGGATCCTAGCGCGCTCGGTCGTCAACCAGATCGACCGAACGCGCGATCTCTGGCATGGTGCACATCGTGATCGATCTGACGCGGCTCCTGCTGGAGGCACGGCGCGCGATGGCGGACGAGCTCGCCACCGAGTTGACCGAGCGCGGCTACGACGATCTGCGCCCCGGACACGCCGCGGTCTTCCTCGCGATCGACCGGCGCATCGGATCACGGCTCGTCGACATGGCCGCCGAAGCGCGCGTCACCAAACAGGCGATGATGGCGTCGATCGACGAGCTCGAGCTTCGCGGGTACGTCCGGCGCGTCGCCGATCCATCGGACACGCGCGCGAAGCTCGTACGGCTCACCGCGAAGGGGCGCACGGCCGCCGCGCAGTGCCGGCGCGCCGTGGCGGCGGTCGATCAACGAGCGCGCCGGCGGCTGGGCGACCGCGTCTACGACACCGTGGTCGACGGGCTGTACGAACTGGCTGAGCCCGCGGAGGACGAGTCGTAGGTCCGGCGCCGCTAGCATGTCCTTCATGCCCGAGGAAGCTACCGGCAAGACCGGGGTCCCCAGCGAACGGCGTCAGAAGCCGGAACGACCCCGCGACCGGCTCGGGCGCCCGCTCCCCTGGGATGCCACCGCGGAACTGCGATTGCCGGACTTCGATGCACGCACGCTCCAGGAGAACGACGAGGCCGCTCGGGCGTATGTGCACCAGGGTGTCTGGTTCGGCGCCCACGAGGCCTGGGAGACCGCCTGGAAGCAGGCCCGGGGAACGGGCGACGAGGAGTTGTTCAAGGGGCTCTCGCAGATGGGAGCCGGCTATGTGCATCTGCTGCGCGGCAACGCCCATGGCGCCATCACCCTGCTCGAACGGGCGGTCCGCCGCGTCCGGACGTACCCGGACGGTCATCGCGGCCTGGCCACGGGCGCGATCGCCGATCACCTGCAGGCTCACGCCGACGCCGTGCGCGAGGGGGTCCTCGTCCCCGGTGAGACCGCGCCGTTCGATCCGCCGCCTGTGTAACCTTGTCCTGGATCCTCGCCGTTGACCGGCGGGCGTCGAACCCTCACCATCGGAGCCCGGATGAGCAGCGAGGCAGTCACCGTCGAGTGGAGGGGCCGCACCGGCCCGTTCCCGCTGATGCTCGGCCGGGGTGTCTTCAGCCCCACGAGCACCAGCCGAACCCTCGCCGATGCGCTCGAGATCGGGCCCGAGGACACCGTCATCGATGTCGGGTGCGGCAGCGGTGTCCTCGCGTTCGTGGCCGCGAAACTCGGCGCCCGCAAGGTCTACGGGGTCGATCTCTCGGCGCCGGCCGTGGAAGCCGCCCGCCGCAACGCCGAGGCCCTGGGTCTGTCCGACGTATGCGAGTTCCGCCAGGGCGATCTGCTCGATCCCGTCCGTGACGTGCAGGCGTCGGTCCTCATCGGGGACGTCTCGGGGATCCCCGATGACATCGCGCACGCGTCGGGGTGGTTCGAAGACGTCCCGTCCGGCGGGCCCACCGGCGCGGAGCTCCCGTCGAAGTTCCTCCGCTCGATCGGCGACATCTTGGTCCCCGGCGGCCGGCTCTACCTGCCCACGGGGACCATCCAGAACGAGAAGGCCATCCTGGCGACGGCCCGCGAAGTTTTCGGAGACCGTATCGAGGCCGTCTTGGAGCGCGAGTTCCCGCTGCCGGATCTGGTGGCGAAGTCCAAGGAGGTTGCGCGGATGGTGCGTGACGGCATCGTGAGCTTCCGTCAGCGCGGCAGCCGGATGCTCTGGCAGCTTCGCGTGTGGCGCTGCACGCGCTGAGCCCCGCTCACCCCTCCGGCCGCAGCACCGCCACGGCCTCGACCTCATACCCCGCGTCCCGGAGGTGATCGGCGCCGCCTCGATCGATCGCGAGGACGATCCGCCGGATGTCGGCGCCGGCATCACGCAGGACCTCGGCGGCGCGCTGCACCTGCTGTCCCGAGGTGCTCACGTCCTCGAGCAGGGTCGTCACGGCGCCCGCCGGCACGGTTCCCTCCACCTGAGCGCGTGTGCCGTACGCCTTCGCCTGTTTGCGGACCACCGTGACGGGAAGATCCGTGTGCAGGGAGACCGCGGCCACCAGCAGCATCGCCGCCCCCTCGGGAGCGCCGAGCAACTGGGTGCCGGGCGCCAGGAGCCCGGCGACCTCGGCAGCGACGTCGCGGAGGAGCCCGGGGATCGTGAGGAAGCGGAACTTGTCGAAGTACACCGACGAGGTCGCTCCCGAGGACAGGACGAACTCACCGCGTAGTTCGGACGCCTCCACCATGCGGCGGACCAGGTCGGCGTTCACGGTGGGCGAGCATAATCGGTGCCCGATGGGATGGGCCTGGGCGGTGGGGCGGCGCGCGTTCTTCGCGATGGACCCGGAGCGCTCCCACGAGGTCGCGCTGGCGATGCTCGGCTGGCCCCTGCCATGGCGGATGATCGGCGGCGCCGACCGATCCGCGACGCTTCGTTCGACGGTCGCCGGCCTTCACCTGGCGAACCCCATCGGCCTGGCGGCTGGGTGCGACAAGTCGTGCGCCCGGCTCGCACCGCTCGGG
>JBKJXU010000010.1:0-2767 GCA_046716145.1 Actinomycetota bacterium | reverse complement strand
TCGCAGGCCCAGACACCCCAGGTCGCACAGGGACGGGAAGTCGCCGCCAACGCGCTCCAGGCGGCCGCCAGCCAGATGGTGCGGCTGGCGCCGGAAGATCCACTCGCGGTACGCATCCTTCAGGGGCTCGACCGGGCGGCACGACGCGACTCGTCGGCTTCCAGGGACGGCTCGCTGACGGTCTGGTTCTAGGGAGGACGAACACCCGATGAAGCTTCGCATCCTGCGCTCGACACTCTTGCTGGCCGCTCTCACCCTCGCCGCCCCGGCGGCGCGCGCCGAGGATCCGTGCCCCGAGGGACGTCCGCGCGTGGCGGACCTCGGCATCGGGAGCCTCGACTGCGACTGCTCGTTCCAGAGCTACGGTGACGCCCGGCCGCGACTTTGGCGTTTCCGCGGGGAGCCGGTGGTGCGCTCGCTGCGCGCCGGCAGCCCGGCGGCCGCCGTGATGCGTGAAGACGACGTGATCACCGCCATCGACGGCCACCTGATCACCACCCGCGAGGGTGGACGGCGGTTCGCGAACCTCGAAGTCGGCCGCCCGGTGACGCTGACGTTCCGGCGCGACGACCGCGTGCTCAACGCCCGGCTCGCCCCCGAGTCGGTGTGCGCGGACGAGTCGATGCTCGGAGTCGCGCCGATGCCGCCCATGCCGCCGATGCCGCACATGGAGTTCTTCTCGCCCCAACCCTCGACACCCGCGGCGCCATTGGCGCCATCCGAACCTTCGACCCCGTCGACTCCGCGGGCGCCGCGGCCACCACGGGCCCCGCGCGCCACGCTGCTACCGGGGTGGCGCTGGAACGGGGAATCGCCTCAGGTCTTCGAGGTCGTGCCACGCGGATGGTTCGGCATGAGCCTCAACTGTTCCGACTGCAAGTCCGAGCGCTCGGAAGGCTCGGGTCCGGTGTGGACGTTCACCTCGCTGCCCGAGGTCGCGATGGTCGAGCCCGGCAGCCCGGCGGCGCGCGGCGGACTGCGCGCGGGCGACGTCCTCACCCACATCGATCGCATCGCGCTCAACACCGCCGAGGGCGGCCGCAAGTTCGGCGCGGTCCGGCCGGGACAGAACGTGGTGTTCACGGTTCAGCGCGGCGGCACGCCGCAGCGCATCAGGGTGGCGGCCGGAGCGCGCGGCGAGCCGCGGGCCAAAGTCGAGGAGCTGCTCGACCGCGGCGAGGGACTGGGCGAACGCGAGGTGGACGGCAAGCGGCTCAGCGCCGAGATGAAGCAGCTCCAGGCCGAGCTCGCCAAGCTGCGCGCCCGGCAGCTCGAGCAGGGCAAGCGGCTGCGCTACGCCGGATCGGTGGGCGGCTCGGACGTCGAGGTGCGCGGGCTTCGCAACGTGGTGGTGGACGACAGCGGCGACGAGATCGTCATCATCACCAACGACGCGCGGATCGTGATCAAACCTTCCGCCAGGAGCGGCGATCGGAAGAGGAAGTAGCACCCGGGTCCCGGGCGTGGGGCCCCTTGCACGGCACCACGCTCCGGGTCCCGGTCGATCGCTTCGGCTTCAGACCGGAAGTCCCTCCTGCCTCAGGAGCTCCTGCATCAGCTTGGCGTTCCTCGCCGCCTGACCCGCGTGGCAGTTGTTGAAGAACAGGTAGGTCCGCCGTGCCTGGGTCGCGAGCTCGGCGATCTTCTGGATCCACTCGCGCAGCTCGCTCTCCCGGTAGTCGTAGTCGTAGCGATGCGCCCCGCCCCCGTACCACTTCTCGGCGTTGCGGCCGTGGAAGCGGACGTAGGCGTCCTCGGCGGTCACCATCGTGACCGGCGGCATCAGGTGCGGCAGTTTGGGTTCGTCCACCACGCAATAGCCGCTCCCCTCGCGCCGGAGGGAGGGCGCGAGCGCCGGCGTCAGCCACGAGTCGTGGCGGAACTCGACGAACAGCGGCTCGCCGGGAAGCCGGAGGCGCAGCTCGGCGAGGTGGCGGCGGTTCTCCTCGGTGCGGCGGAAGCTCCACGGGAACTGGGCGAGCAGGCCGTCGTAACGCCCCGCCTGCTTGAGCGGCTCGAGCACGGCGAGGAACTGGGAGTAGACCGTGGCGTCCTGGCTCCGCTCGTGGGTCATCGACTGGTGGAGCTTGGCCACGAAGCGAAAGTGGTCGGGGGTCTTGCGCACCAGCTGCTCCATCACGCGGGGATGGGGGATGCCGTAGTAGGTGGAGTTCACCTCGACCACGTCGAAGTGCCGGGCGTAGTAGGCGAGGTAGTCGCCGGGCGCGGTTCCCGGCGGATAGAACGGGCCGACCCAGTCGCGGAACGAGAAGCCGGACGTGCCGATGCGAATGCGGGGTTCCGCCGCAGGCGGGTCCATGTCCCGGCTCTCAGGACTCGCCGGAGTCCGCGGGTTTCGCCGGTCCGGTCTCCCGTGCGAGCGCCGAGGCGCTGAGGGCGCCGAACGGCACGTGCCCGAGCGTCCGCCGGTGCGTGAGCGACCCCGCCGGCACCAGACTCGCCTCTCCGAGACGGTCGCGCACCCGGTCCATGGCCTCGCGCAGGCGGAGCGCACGCTGGTCGCCGGCGAACAACTCGGTCTGAGGCGTGCCGGTGTCGCGCTCGAGCGCGGTCACGCTGACGCCCAGCAGCCGCAGCGGGTCGCCGCTCCACTCGGTGCGGAACAGAGAGCGCGCCACCTCGTAGATCAGCGGGCACTCGGCGGTGGGCGCGGCGAGCCCGCGCTGGCGGGTGAGCGTCTCGAAGCGCGAGTTGCGCAGCTTGATCATCACCGTGCGTCCCACGAAGCCCTCGGTGCGGAGCCGCC
>JBKJXU010000009.1:0-3872 GCA_046716145.1 Actinomycetota bacterium | reverse complement strand
GTCTGAGACCGTGCTGACCACGCTCGGCTCCGCGTCCGCCGTCGCCGGAGCGACATCGAACACCGCCAGCGCCGCTAGCCCCATGAGTCCCGCAGGCGGCCATCGAGTCTTCGATCGCATCATCGTTCACCTCGTCCGCCGCGTCGCATGATCGCCACCCGCGCGCGGCGGCCGGGAAGTCCGGTCGTTCTGCGAAGGTCGGAGACCGGGCGTGACACGGCTCGCCCCTCCGGCCAAAGAGGAGGACGACAACGTGCCCGTGGATCGAACATAAGATTCCGCCGCGGTCGGGCACCGGGGGGCCGGCGGGTTCGATGTGGGTTTCGATGATACGATCGTCCGAGATCAGGCCGCCGAGCCTCCGAGGGAGTCCTTTACGAAGGGCGTGGACTTGTACTTCCCGCCCTTGTCGTAGGACGGCTCCGTCGCAGAAGTCGATCTCCGCGTCGAGGCCCGGTGCCCCACGTAGAGGTTCGACTTCGCCAGGAGCTCGTCGAACTTCGCGCCCTCGAGGTCGATGGGCTTCGCGCTGTCGTTCGCGTCCATGAGGATCGTGTTCCCCGGCGTCGCAGGGGCCTAGTAGGAGAACCGAAGAGCTCCCGCCACCTCGCGTGGGGGGACACGACTCCTACCGCCGCGGTCGATTGCCGGCCCCCCGGCCCCCCTCTTCGCTATTCCTGTTCGACCGGCACGCCGGTCGTCGTCCTCATGGCTGTGATTGCGCAGGACCCAATGGAACGCGTTCGCCGCTCCAGGCGTGCGGGCGTATGATCCGCTCAGGCCATCGAGAGGAGGGCCCACCACCGATGGACCGGTCCCCGTCCGGGATCGCCCGCTCCATCCGGCTCGCCCGCGAGGGGGAGCAGAAGGCGCTCAGCGATCTGCTGGACGCGCACCGGAACTACCTCCGCGTCCTCGCGGCCTCGTGCCTCCACCGCGAGATGCAGGGGAAGGCCGACCCGTCGGACGTCGTCCAGGAGACCCTCCTCAAGGTGCAGGAGAACTTCCGCCACTTCCGCGGGACGACCGAGCTCGAGTGGATGACCTGGCTCCGGAAGATCCTCGTGAACCACATGACCGACTTCCAGAAGGGGTTCCGGCGCGAGCGGCGGAACGTCGCCCGGGAGGAGTCGCTCGAGAGCCTCGTGGACCGCTCGTCGGCGATGCTGCGCAACCTCGGCCCGGCGCCCGGCCCGTCGCCGAGCCAGGAGGCGCAGCACCGCGAGGCGGCCGCGCTCGTCGCGGACGCGATCGCCGAGCTCGAGCCCGATGACCGCGACGTGGTCATCCTGCGCAATCTCCACGAGCTGGACTGGAACACGGTCGGCGAGCGAACCGGGCGGTCGCCCGACGCGGCGCGCATGCTCTGGGCCCGGGCGATGCAGCGCGTGGGCGGATTGCTCAAGGGGAGGTTGTCATGACGGATCGGGCAAACTTCGCCGAGATCCTCGACAAGTACCTGGGGGCGCTCGAAGCCGGGAATCCGCCGGACCGGGAGGCGCTGCTCGCGAGGCATCCCGACCTCGCGGAGGAACTCCAATCGGCACTCCTGGGCATCGACCTCGTCCACGGTGCAGCGCCGCGCCTCGCCCCCGAGGATGACGCGGACGCCCTGCTGGGAGGGATGCTCGGCGACTATCGACTGCTCCGCGAGCTGGGCCGCGGCGGCATGGCGGTCGTGTACGAGGCGGAGCAGGTCTCGCTCGGGCGCCACGTCGCGCTGAAAGTGCTGCCCTTCGCCGCGGTGCTCGACCCGAAGCAGCTCCAGCGGTTCAAGAACGAAGCGATGGCGGCAGCCCACCTGCGCCACCCGAACATCGTCCCGGTCTACGGCGTCGGCTGCGAGCGCGGCGTCCACTACTACGCGATGCAATACGTCGAGGGCCAGAGCCTCGCCACGGCCATCCGCGACATGAAGAGAGGGGGCGGGAACACGGGGGAAGGGCCGAAGACGCCCATCTCCTCGCACGGCTCGAACCGTGAGCCCGCCTACATCCGGATGGCCGCGGCGCTCGGCGTGCAGGCCGCGGAAGCCCTCGACCACGCACACCAGCTCGGCATCGTCCACCGTGACGTGAAGCCGGGAAACCTCCTCGCCGACCTGGACGGCACGCTCTGGGTCACCGACTTCGGCCTCGCCTCCTCGAAGAAGGACGCGGGCTTGACGATCACCGGCGAGCTCCTGGGCACGATCCGCTACATGAGCCCGGAGCAGGCGCTCGCGAAGCGGGTGCCGGTCGACCACCGGACCGACGTCTACTCCCTCGGCGCGACGCTCTACGAGCTGTTCACGCTGGAGTCTGCGTTCCCGGGCGACGACCCGGGCCGCGTGATCCAGGACATCGCGATCAAGGAGCCGGTTCTCCCGCGTCGGCTCAACCCGGCGCTCCCGCGCGACCTCGAGACCGTGCTCCTGAAGGCGATGTGGAAGGACCCGGTTGGCCGGTACGCGACGGCCCAGGAAATGGCCGACGACCTCAAGCGTTTCCTCGAGAACCGGCCCATCGAGGCGAAGCGGCCGGGGCTCCTCCGGCGGGCGTCCCAGTGGAGCCGGCGTCACCGGACGCTCGTCGGGGCGACGGCGGGGTTGCTGCTGCTCTCGACCGCCGGGCTCGCGACCGGGGCCGCGCTCCTCTGGCGCGAGAAGGAGCGCACCAGTACGGCGTTCGCCCGGGCGGAGGCCAACCTGGCTCTGGCCCTCAAGGCCCTCGACCAGATCTACGTGGACGAAGCGAAAGGCCATCCCGAGATCCGCGAGGGCCTGCCCCGCGACCTGCTCGAGAGGGGGCTCGGGTTCTACCAGGAGTTCGCGAGGGAGAACGCGCACAGCCAGAACGTGGTCCACGGGATGGGCAGCGCGCATATCAACGTGTGTCGGATCTTCCGCGAGCTGGGCCAGAAAGACCGGGCGGAGGAGGCCCTGGATCGGGCCATCTCGACCTACCGCGAGGTCATCCGGCTCGAGCCGGACCTCGCCTACACGCACTACAGCTTCGGCATCGTGCTCTCCAGCGCGGGCGACCTCGAGGGCGCGATCGCCTCGTACCGCGAGGCCATCCGGCTCAAGCCGGACCACGCCATAGCGCACTCCAACCTCAGTGCCGCGCTCATCGACAAGGGCGACATGGACGGCGCGATCGCCTCGTACCGCGAGGCCATCCGACTCCAGCCAGACGACGCCCGCGCTCACAACAACCTCGGCGTCCTGCTCCGGGACAAGGGTGACACCGAGGGCGCGATGCGGGAATACCGCGAGACCATCCGACTCGATCCGGACGACTTCACGCCGCACCTCAACCTCGGCAACGAGCTCCTTGCGACGGGCGACATCCAGGGCGCGGCCGCCTCCTACCGCGAGGCGATTCGACTCAAGCCGGACTACGCCGAGTCCCACTACGCCCTCGGCAACACGCTGAAGAAAGGAGGGGATTCCGAGAGCGCGATCGAGGAGTACCGCGAAGCCATCCGGATCCGGCCCCACTACGCCGAGGCGCACTGCAACCTCGGCCACGCGCTGTTGAATCAGACCCGCTTCTCCGAGGCCCTCCCCTGGCTCCGGAAAGGACATGAGCTGGGCTCGATGCGGCCCGACTGGAACTATCCTTCCGGGGAGTGGATCGAGTCCGCCGAGCGCAAGGCGGAGATGGAAGGGCGTCTGGACCAAGTGTTCTCGGGAGGGGAGCGACCCCGCGACGCGGTCGAGCGGGTCGCGTTCGCCGAGCTGCTGTATGCGAAGTCGCGACACGCGGAGTCCGCGCGAATGTACGCGGAGGCGTTCGCCGAGGACGCCGCGCTCGCCGATGGCCACCGCTACAACGCCGCCTGCTCGGCGTCGTTGGAATCCGCGCGAGGAGGTGCGGAGGCCGCGGAAT
>JBKJXU010000008.1:0-12654 GCA_046716145.1 Actinomycetota bacterium | reverse complement strand
GTGCAGACGAGCTTCGTGCGCGCCATCAGGCGCTCAGTATGGCGGCGACGGCCTCGCCCACCTGAGCGGCCTCGGCGTCGGCATCGGTCCGCTCGAGCGAACGCTCGGAGAACGTGGCCGGGAAGGCGCCTGCCGGATCGCCGGTGGCCACGAGTCTGCCGTGGGCTTCGTCCACCCAGAGCTGCGGCAACTCATCGTCCACGTCTCTTGCCGCACCGGCCATCTCGGCGAACCACAGGGTCCAGATCCGCGGTACGGCACGGGCCCATCCGTACCCACCGCCCCCGGTCGCGACCCACCGGCCCTCGCAGAGCTCGTGCGCGAGTGCGTGGATCTGCACGGCTGCCCACCGGTAGACGGCGGTGGTCAGCCGCAGCTGCGCCAGGGGATCTTCGTGGTGCGCGTCGGCGCCGAGTTGGGTGAACAGGATCTGCGGTTCGAACGCGCGCAGGGCACCGGGGACGACCGTCGCGAAAGCCGCGAGCCATCCTTCGTCGCCGGTGAAGGGTGGCAGCGGGATGTTGATGGCCGACCCGGGCGCGTTCGGTCCCCCGCGTTCGGAGACCCCCCCGGTCCCCGGGAAGAACCATCCCGGCTGGTACTGATGGATCGAGATGGTCAGCACGCGAGGGTCGTCGAAGAAGATCGCCTGGGGCCCGTCGCCGTGGTGCACGTCCACGTCGACGTAGGCGATGCGTTCGGCCCCGTTCGCGAGCAACCATGCGATCGCCACCGCCGGATCGTCGTAGACGCAGAAGCCACTCGCACGCGACGGCATCGCGTGGTGCAGGCCGCCGGCCGCGCTGAAGGTGTGGTCGCGTTCGCCGGACCACACGGCCCGCGCGGCTTCGACGCTCGCACCCGCCACGAGCGCCCCCGCCTCGTGCATGCGGTCGAAGATCGGGTTGTCACCGGGACCGTAGCCGTAGCGAGCCCAGTCCCCGTCCTCCCCATGCCCCGCGCGGCGCGTGGCATCGATGAAACCGGCCTCGTGCACGCGTCCGAGCGTGGCGTCATCGGCCGCTCCCGCGCCGAGCCGTTGCACGTTCTCCCGCCGGTCGAGGCCGCACGCCTCGATCAGCGACCACGTGAGCAGCACGCGATCGATCTTGAGCGGATGCGCCGGACCGAGGTCGTAGATCCGCGCCTCGGGGACGACGAGGAGACCGACGCGCTCGCTCACCGGATGGCGTCGAGCGAACCCACGGTCCGCTCGAGCAACGCGGAGACGTCGTCGTCGGACAGGACGAACGGAGGACCGAGCATCAGCAGGTCGCCGTGCTGGCCGTCGACGTGACCGGTCGAGGAGTACAGGAGCAGGCCGGCCTCACGCGCCCGCGCGAGCAGCCCCTCGGTCAACTGCTTGGAGCGGGCGAACGGCTCCTTGGTCTCCCGGTCCTTCACCAGTTCGATCCCGATCATCATGCCGAGGCCGCGGACCTCGCCGACGTGGGGATGGTCCGCGAGCGCGGCCGCCAGGTCGCCCTGGATCTTCGCCCCCAGGTCACGCGACCGGTCCACCAGACCCTCACGCAGACGCCGCAGCGTGGCGAGCGCAACCGCGGACCCCAACGCGCCGTGTGACCAGGTGAACCCATGGACGAACCCTTTGGAGGCGACCGCCTCGTAGACCTCGCCGGTACACGCCGCGAACCCGAACGGGACGTAGCCGCTCGTGGTCCCCTTGCCGGCGACCACGATGTCCGGCCGCACGTCCCAGTGGTCCACGCCGAACCAACGCCCGCTGCGCCCGAACCCGGTCATCACCTCGTCGGCGATCACCAGCACGCCGGAGCGGCGACACACCTCGACGACCTTGGTCCAGTAGTCCTCGCACGGGACCGCCGCGCCGAGCGTGGCTCCGGAGATCGGCTCCGCGACGAACGCGGCCACCGTGTCCGGACCGTACGACTCGATCATCCGCTGGAGTTCGGCGGCGTGCCAGTCACCGCACCGCTCGGGGTGGCTCGGGTTCTCGCACCGATACTCATACGCCCGGGGCGCGTGCAGGAACCGGCCGAGCCACGGGGTGTAGGGCTTGCGCAGCGGCTCCTTCCCCGACAGGTCGAGCGCACCCAGCGTGTTGCCGTGGTACGCGCTGCGTCGCGCGATCACGTTCACACGACCGGTGTGCCCGCCCGCCAGGTGATAGGCGCGAGCCATCTTGATGGCCGTCTCGACCGCCTCCGAACCGCCGGATACGGGATAGATCCGTGCGTCGGGAAGGGGCAGGACCGTGGCGACCTCGTCGGCGTAGGCCTCGAGCGCCTCGGTGGTGAACACCGTGCCGTGCGTGTATTGGGTCTTCTCCAACTGCCGCTGCGCCGCCTCGATCAACGAACGGTCGCCGTGCCCGACCCCGACGACGACGGCACCGCCGGCGGCATCGAGGTAGCGCTTCCCGTCGGCGTCGGTGATCCAGGCTCCCTCGGCCGACACCGCCGTGGGGAGCAGGCGCTGCACCCGCGGGAAGACGTGCGTCACGTCTTCTGGCCCTCGGCGTCGTCGAACGAGGAGTACACGTCTTTCAGGCGAGCGGCGCGGGCCTTGCGCAGCGCCCGGATCTTCTCGGCCCAGTCCGGCTCCGGTTCCTCCGCCGCCTGGCGCGCTGCCGAGCGTTCGCGCTCGTCCTTGGGCTCTTCGCGTTCCATGATCACTTCGTGTAGATGCCGCCGGGGTCCAGGACCTCGCGGATCAAGCGTAGTTCCTCGGTGGTGGGAGGGGGGGTCTCGCCAAGATCGGCGGTGACCTTCGGCTCCCACCCCGTGTTCGCCAGGACGTCATCCATGCTGACGCCCGGGTGCAGCGTCAGCAAGGTCATCTCACCGGTCGCAGCGTCGAACCCGTACGCGGCGAGGTCGGTGACCACGTTCGTGGGACCGCTGCCGGACCACCCGCGGGCGGCGTCGTGCGCCGGATCACCGCTGTGCCCCGGCGAGGTCCGGAAGTCCAGCGTGTCCACGAACGAGCGCTGGGCCTGTCGCATGATCACGAGGATCCGTTTCGCGTGGATCGCGATCTCGCACGCACCACCGGAACCCGGGAGCCGCACCTTCGGGTGCGCGTAGTCTCCGATCACCGTCGTGTTGAGGTTGCCGAAGCGATCGATCTGCGCTCCGCCGAGGAACGCCACGTCCACCAAGCCGCGCTGCAGGTAGTAGGCGAACAACTCGTACATGCTCGTGATCGCGGTGGATCCGGTGGCGAGCGTCGGATCGCCGATCGACAGCGGCAGCCGCTCGGGACGCGCCCCGTACACGCCGGACTCATAGATGAGTTGCAGGTCGGGCGCGACCGTCGCCTGTGCCAGGTTGCAGACGATGTTGGGCAGGCCCACGCCCACGAAGCAGTTCGCCGCGCCGCCGAGCAGGCGCGCGCTGGCGGCGATCATCAACTCGTTCTTCGAGTAGCCCAGGTCGGCCGCGGCGGCGTCGCTCACGCGTACCTCCCGTAGTCGACCTCGCCCGAGAGCGCCTGCTCCGGACGGAGCGCGTCCCAGTACGCGTCGCCGAACTTCGCCACGTACTCGCGGTGGTTCGCCAGGCCGTAGACCCACTCGTCGAGCCATGCCTCGAGCGTCTCCGGGTCCTTCGCGATAGCGTCCCACGCCAGGTAGAACGCGTTGTCGCGGTCGTAGTAGCCCTGCGCGAACGACGGGTGACACGCGAAGGGCTCCTCGACCACCGCGGTGACCACCGCACCGGGGATCACGGTGCGGTTGGGGTCTCGCCGGATCACCGTCTCATCCACGATCTCCTCGACCACCACGATCACACGTTCGGCCGCGAGGGCGGCCTCCTTCTGACAGCCGAGCAGCCCCCAGATCTGCGTGTCCCCCGCCGCGTCGGCGCGCTGCGCGTGCACGATCGCCACGTCGGGCCGAAGCGGGGGCACGACGTAGACCAGGTCGTCCGGGTCGTAGGGCGAGTTCATGGGCACGATCTTGGGGTTCACCTTCGGGATGTCGGACTCGTAGTAGGAACGGATGGGGAAGAACGGCAGGTTCGCGGCACCCGCCATGTAGCGGCAGACCATCCCGAAATGGGAGTACTCCTCGATCTCGAGCGGTGCCGGGTCGGCCTTCTCGATCCGGCGCCGGACGGCGTGCAGGTTCCCCACACCGGGGTTCCCCATCCACGAGAAGATCAGCTTCGAGGCGACCCCCGCGCCGATCATCTGGTCGTAGATCACGTCGGGGGTCATCCGGGCGAGGGTCAGGTCGCGCCGGCGCTGGCGGATGATCTCGTGGCCCGCAGCGAAACAGATGAGGTGCGTGAAGCCCTCGATGGCCACGGTGTCGCCGTCGCGGACCAGGTCCGCCACGGCCTGCTGCATGGTGGTGACCTTGCTAGAGCTCACCCGGTGACCATCCGTCCCCGGGCCCGCGGAGCACGCAGAACTCGTTGCCCTCGACGTCACGCATCTGGGTCCAGAACGACCCACCCTCCTCGATGAACCCGCGCACCGTTGCTCCGAGTCCCTGGAGGCGCTCGACCTCCTCGGCCATCGTGGCCGTGGGCCGGACGTCCAGGTGGACGCGGTTCTTGACCGTCTTGGCCTCGGGCACCTGCTGGAAGTAGATGCCGCGCGAGGCCCCGGAGGGATCTCGCACGAACGGGCCGTCGTCCTCGGGGTCCTCGGGGTCGTGGTCGAGTTCGTAGCCGAGCGCCGCCGCCCAGAACGTGGCGACGGCGAGCGGGTCGGCGCAGTCGAACACGAGCGCGTCGGGCACGAGGCCCATCTAGGACCCCGCTTCGACCGCCGCGACGACCTCCTCGAAGATCTCGAGGGCGACGCGGGCCTGGTCTTCGCGGAACACGAGCGGTGGGCTGATCCGGATCGCGTCGTCTCCACACGTGAGCATGAGCAGGCCCCGGCGGAAGGCCTCGATCTCCACCGCGGCGGCCACGTCGTGATCGGCGAAGCTCATCCCGATCCACAGCGCGCGGCCCCGGACCTCTCGGATCAACGGATGGCGCGACGCGATGTCGCGCAGGCCCCCCAGGAGCACCTCGCCCACCGACGTCGCGTTGTGCATCAGTCCCTCGTCGCGGATGACGTCGAACGTGGCCAGAGCCGCCGCGCACGGGATGGGCGAGCCTCCGTACGTGGAGCCGTGTGCGCCCAGATCCCATCGCATCAGGTCCGCGCGCGCGATCATGGCGCCGAGCGGCAGCCCGCTCGCGATCCCCTTGCCGGCCGTCACGATGTCGGGGATCGCGCCCTCCTGCTCGATGGCCCACATCGTGCCGCTGCGGCCCATCCCCGACTGGACCTCGTCGCACACGAGGAGGATCCCGTGGCGATCGCACAACTCACGCAGATAGACGAACCAGCCTTCGGGAGGCACGACGTATCCGCCCTCGCCGAGCCAGGACTCCACGACGATCGCCGCCACCTCGTCGGGGGCGACGAGCCGCTTGAAGACGACGTCCTCCAGATAGTCGAAATCGCCGTAGAACGAGTGGTGCACGCTCGGCAGCATCGGCCCGAACCCGGCCCGGTACTTCGTCTTGGACGCGGTGAGGCTCACGCTACCCATCGACCGGCCGTGGAAGGACTGGAACATCCCGATCAGGTACTGCCGCCCCGTGGCGTGACGCGCCAGCTTGATCGCGCCCTCGACGGCCTCGGTGCCCGAGTTCGTCAGGAACGTCCGGGCGGGGCCGCCGCCGAACGGGGCCATCGCATCCAGCCGCTCGCAGACGTCGGTGTAGATCGGGAGGTAGAAGTCGCTGGCCGAGTAGTGCAGCAACTCGGCGGCCTGGCGCTGGATCGCCTCGACCACCCGGGGGTGCGCGTGGCCCGTCGAGGTGACCGCGATCCCCGCGTTCAGGTCCAGGAAGATGTTGCCGTCGACGTCTTCGACCACGCTGCCCGCTCCCCGGCGCGGCGCGAACGGGTAGGCGCGCGGCAGCGACGGCGAGGTGACCTTCCCGTCGCGCTCGATCAGTGCCCGGGCCTCGGGCCCCGGCACCTCGGTGATGAGCTTCGGACGGTCGTGCGCGGCCAGCCCCTCGGAGGTGAGCTCCGACGCGGCGGAACTCACTCCGAGATCACCGTCCGCGACTGCTCCCGGAGGTACTGGGTCACGTAGTACGGGCCGCCGCCGGCCTTGCCCGTGGTCCCCGACGCCTTCCACCCACCGAACGGCTGCACGCCAGGCCACGCGCCGGTCGTCGAGCCCGCCCGGCGGTTCACGTAGACCACACCGGCGTGGATCCGGTCGAGCCACTCGTCGATCTCGCCCTGGTCTTCGCTGAAGAGCCCCGCCGTCAGGCCGTACTCGGTGTCGTTGGCCCTCTCGATCGCGTCGTCCAACTCGTCGAACGGCGCGACCGCGACGAAGGGCACGAACAGTTCCTTCTTCCAGATCCACGAGTCCGCGGGCACCTCCACGATGGTGGGCTCCACGAACGATCCGCGGCCGAAATCACCCTCGGTGATGCGCTGGCCGCCGGTGACGATGGTCCCGTTCTTCCGGGCTTCTTCCGACGCCTCCTCGTAGGTCTCCAGCGCCAGCTCGTTGATGATCGGGCCGAGGTAGACGTCGCGCTCGATCGGGTTGCCGACCTTGATCGCCTCGGTCTTCGTCTTGAGCGCGGACAGGAAGTCGTCGTACACCTCGCGCTCCACGTAGACGCGGCTGCACGCCGAGCACTTCTGCCCGCCGAAGCCGAAGGCGCTCCGCAGGACGCCGTCGGAAGCCTTGTCGATGTCGGCGTTCTTCGTGACGATCGTGGGGTTCTTGCCGCCCATCTCGCAGATCACGGGCTTGGGCACGTCGGTCGTGAAGTTCCGGTAGATGTCCATCCCCACGCCGTAGGACCCGGTGAAGGTGACGCCGTTCACGTCGGGGTGCTTCCACAGGTGGTCGCCGACCACGACACCGCGGCCGATCACCAGGTGGAAGGCGCCCGGAGGCACGCCGCCGTCGCGGTAGCACTCGTAGAGCTTGTAGCCCAGGAGCGCACCCTGGTTCGAGGGCTTGAGCACGACGGTGTTCCCCGCGACGAGCGCACCGCTCGAGGGCCCGCCCGACAGCGCCATCGGGAAGTTGAAGGGGCTGACCACGGCCCACACGCCGTGGGGACGCAACACGTCGTAGTAGTCACCGGCGGCGCCGAGTCCGCTCATCGGCGTGCGGAAGCCGTCGTGCTTCTCCATCTCGTCGCAGTTCCAGCGGATCAACTCGGCGGTCTCCTGGACGTCGCCGAGCGCCTCCAGACGGCTCTTGCCGACCTCGTAGGCCATCAGGGCGGCCAGGTCGAACACCCGGTCCTCCATGATGTCGGCCACGTTGCGCAGGATGCGGACGCGCTCCTGCCAGCCGGTACGGTCCCACGTGAGTTGGTAGGCGCGGGCGGCAGCGACGGCGTCGTCCACGTCCTGGGTCGTGGCCTGCGAGAACTTGCCGATGATCAGGTCTTTATCGATGGGCGAAGGCTCGTCGTAGGTCTCGTCGTGCCAACGCTCCTCACCGTTCACGATGACCGGATAGGACTTCCCGAGCTCGGCCCTGGCGCGCTCGGCGGCGGCGTCGTAGGCCGCCTGCAGATCCTCGTTGTCCGCGGACATGGTGGCGTAGGTGATGCGGAACTTCGCGGTCATGGGTGGTGGACCCCCTTCACGGATGGGCGGCCGACACGGCTACGTGCAGGGCATGGTATCCGAGCCCCGAGGGGGCCGCCCATGTGGCGCTGACCTGCGGTTGCACCACGCGCGCGGCCTCGCTCGCGGGTTGTGGAAAACCGCCCTCCGGCTGCTGTTATCCGGACCGGGGCAGGCGTACGCTTCGGCTCCCTTCCATATGAGACTCGTCACCTACGACCGCGGGGGGCAGCGGCGACTGGGGGCGATCTTCGAGGGTGACGTGGTCGATCTGCCGGACGCCGTGGGGCATCCGGCTTTCCCCACCACGCTCGAAGGTCTCGTCTCGAGCAGTCGAGGCACCGTCATGGACGCGGCGCGCGAAGCGCTCGGGGCGAACGACGTCCTCGATCAGCGCGTGAAACGCCCCACCATCCTGACGCCCCTGTTCCCGACCTCGCTGATCGCGCCCGACGCGATGGACGTGGAACGCCGGATCGTCGGACCCGAACAAGAGGTCCCCTGGCCCGGCGGCGCCGCGTGGCTGGAGTACGAACCGATGGTAGCCGCGGTGCTCGGGCTGGAGGCGTCCCGTGTGATGCCCGAAGACATGGGCAACCACGTCTTCGGGTACACGCTGGTGAGCGACTGGCGCGCGCGGGACTCGAGCGGGGCGCCGGTCACGAGCGCAGAAGGCGTGCCCATCGCGATCGGCCCCTGCGTCGTCACAGCCGACGAACTCGACCCGCAGACGATGTTCATGCAGGTCCGGATCGACGGGGATGAGGTCGACAAGGGCAACCTCAACGGCGCGGCGGCGTCGCTGTTGATGCTCATCAGCGATGTCTCGCAGGAGGCGATGCTGGAGCGAGGCGACGCACTCGCCCTGACGCCGTTCCCGGGCCGCGATCGCCAGCTCTGGCCCGGAGCCACGGTGGAACTGGGCGCCGAAGGCGTCGGGACGCTCAGGAACCGGATCGCGATCCCGACCGGCTGAGCCCTACTTCTTCTTCTTGGCAGCCTTCCGCGCAGCGCCTCTTTCGGCGGCGCCCTTCTTCGCGCGCGCCTTCACCTCTCGCTGACGGTCCTTGGCGCTGCGCACCTTCTTCAGATCTCCACGTCCCATGCCTTCAGCCAACCTCTCTAGTCGTCATCGTCGCCACCCTGGGCGAGTTCTTCGCTCCGCTTCCTCGCGGCGTCGATCGCGTTCAGGAACGCGGCGCGCACGCCGGCTTCCTCCAGGCGGCGGATCGCCTCGATCGTGGTGCCGCCCGGCGACGTCACCATCTCGCGCAGCTCCACCGGGTGTTTGCCGGTGTCGCGCAGCATCTTGGCCGAGCCGAGCATGGTCTGGATGATGAGCTCGGTCGCCACATCGCGCGAGAGTCCCAGCAGGATGCACGCCTCGATCATCGCCTCGGCGAGCAAGAAGAAGTACGCCGGCCCGCTGCCGCTCGTCGCGGTGACCGCGTCGAGGTGCTTCTCCTCCAGGCGGAGCACCTTCCCGACGTAGCCGAGCAGTTCTTCGGTCGTGGCGAGGTGCGCTTCCGTCGCCCGACGACCCGACGCCACCACGCTCATCGCTTCGTCCACCATCACCGGCACGTTCGACATGACGCGCACCACCGGCACGTCATCGGGCAGATGCTTCTGGACGAACGACGTCCGCACACCCGCGGCGAACGAGATGACCAGGTCCTCGCTCGTCACGTGCTGCCGGACCTCGGCGAGCAGCGCCTCGATGTCCTGCGGTTTCGTCATCAGCACCAAGACGTTGGCCCAGCGCGCGGCCGCGGCGTTGTCCAGGGTCGCGGTGATGCCGTACTTGCCGGCCAGCTCGCGCGCGCGCTCGTCGCGGCGGTTCGTGACCATGATCTCCTCGGCCGTGCGGCCTCCCGAGCGGATGAGACCGCTCACGAGCGCTTCGGCCATCTTGCCTCCACCCAGGAAGGCGACCTTTCGATCCGTCATCGCGTCCTCATCAGGTTCGACAGGAAGAACCACAGGTTGGCGGGCCTCTCGGCCAGCCTCCGCGTCAGGTACGGATACCACTCGGTGCCGTACGGGATGGACACGCGGACCGGGTAGCCCTGCGCGGCCAGAGACCGCTGCAGGTCCGGGCGGACACCGTACAGCATCTGGAACTCCACCCGCGACCAGCCGTCTTCCATCGCATCCACGCGCGCTCGCACGCCCTCGATCAGCGACGGATCGTGCGTGGCGACATCGATCGGGTGATCGCGCCCGAGGAGCGTCGAGAAGAGCCGGCGGTAGTTCGCGTCCACCTCGCGCTTGGAGCGGAAGACGAGGTCCTTCGGCTCGAGGTAGGCGCCCTTCACCAGACGCACCCGGCATCCCTCGGGCAGCGCGAACACGTCATCGGCGCTCCGACGAAGGTACGACTGGATCGCGACCCCCGAGCGCGGCCAGCGATCGTGCGCGCGCCGGACGATCTCGAGCGTCCGGTCGACGTAGACGTGACTCTCCATGTCGATCATCACCCACGACCCGGTCCGTTCGCCCTCGGCGAGGATGGGCTCCAGGACGGACCAGCAGGCATCGACCGACAGGTCCAGGCCCAGGTGCGTGGGCTTCACCGAGACGACCACGTCGAGTGCCGGATCGGACTGAGCGGCCGCGATCTCGGCCAGGTACGCCTCGCGCACATGTAACGCCTCTTCGGCCGACTCGACGTTCTCCCCCAGCACGCTCAGCATCGCTGTGATGCCGTCGCCAGAGATATCCCGCGTCACCGCCATCGCCTCGGCGAGGGTTTCGCCCGCCACGAAACGCGAGGCGACGGCGCGGCCGGCGCGGGTCCGGGTGAGGAGGCCCTCGACCCACGGATGGTGCGCGAAACCGAGGATCGCGGGTCGCAGGACGGAGGTGGACAGTCCCATGGTCAACCCCCGGGGCGCGCGACGATGCCATCGCGCACGATCTCCACGAACTCCTTGATCCGCATCCCGCGGCGCTCCGGCCTGCGGTGGATCAGCCCCGGGTCCAGGTCCTCCGAGATCAGGGCATCCTGGAACCGTTCGGCCGCCCAGTCGAGCATCGACGCCAGCATCTCGGCATCGACGTCCTCGCGAAGCTCACCGCGCTCGACCCCGAACTCCACGAACTCGAGCGTGCCGTACGGATCCTCGCTCCGCATGAAGCGATCGATGGGCCGGCGGAGATCCAAACCGGCGTCGACCCGCCCGATCATCGCCACACGGTGCGGGACCGGATCGGTCGCCACGAACTCCTCCGCGCGCTGCATCCACCAGTCCAGGGTCGCCCAGAACCCCTCGTCGACGACCTCCTGCGGAGCGTCGAGCCACGCCGGGAGCAGCCTCAGCGCCGCCTGGTAGGCCGCCAGGAAGAGCTCTTCTTTCGACCCGAAGTCCAAGAACACCGTGCCCTTGGCGACGCCGACCTCTTGGGCGATGTCTTCGACCCGGGCTCCGCGGTACCCATGTTCGGCGAAGTGCCGCATCGCCGCCTCGACCGTGCGTACCCGGCGATCATCCGTCTCGGCGGCACGACGGGAGCGGGGCTCGGTCATCGCCGCAGACGGTAACGCACGTCGTGGGCAGGAGAAGGGGGAAAAACAGAACCCGAGAAACCTCCGGCTCGCCTCCCGCCGAAGCGTTCGGCCTCCGTCGGCCTCTCGGGCCCTGGTTGCTCCGAGCGACCCTCGCGTCCGGGGTGACGTGAGGATCCGGACCGCCGGCGGTTCCTCCAGCCTTTCGGCCTTCGGGTCCCGCCTTCGCCGCCAGAGTCCCTCCGTCCGGTGTCACCACCGTCCGGCGGTCCTCGGGCGCCCGTCCCGGCCTTGCGGCCGATCCGATCGCCCCAGGCGACGGACCCCCGGCTGGTTCCGCCTTGCGGCTTCCCCACCCGGGTCGCCGGTTCCGGCCTCGCGGCCTTCCCCGGCGCCGAGAGCTCCTTCCGGCCGTGTGACCTTGCGGCCTCACGGCTGGCGGCCCTCCCTCGGAGCGCCCCTTTCCCCGGTCGTTCGGCCTCGCGGCCTTCCATCCGGCTCGGGTGCCCCTCCACTCGGCGTTGCCGCCTCGCTTCCGGGCCGGCGCTTCGTCCGGTCTCTCCGTCTCGGTCACTTGGACCGCTCGGAGCGATGCGGAATGTATCGGCGCCCTCCGACCCGGTCAACTCCGCATCACCGCAGGTCAAGGCATATACCTGCAGGTCAGCGACCCGCGACAAAGAGTGACAAATCGTATGCGGACCGCGCCTTCGGTGCGAGGCAGTCGGTCACACGAGCTCGCGGTACACACCGACGACCGCTTCGGTCGTGACGTCCCACGTGAACCGGAGCGCCTGGCGAGCGGCACGCTCACCGAGCGAGGATGCGAGCCGTGCATCGCGCAGGATCTGCAAGGTCCGCTCGGCGTGATCGCCGGGATCGTGCCCTTCGACCAGGAACCCCGTGACGCCGTCCTGGACGACCGTGCGGAGCCCCCCCACCGCGGCGGCCACCACCGGGGTGCCGACGGCACCTGCTTCCAGAGCGACGAGCCCGAACGACTCCGAGCGCGAGGGCATCAGGACGACATCGGCGGCCGCGTAGAAGTCGGCGAGGCGTGCCTGAGCCTGGGGCGGGAACATGATGAGCCGGTCGGCGACATCGAGGGCGCGAGCGAGTTCCATCAGCCGGACCACCTCGGCGTCGCCCCCGCTCGGTCCTCCGACGATGGCGAGTTGGAGGTGCGCCGTGGCCACCGGGTCACGCGCCACGGCCTCAGCCAAGATCCTGACCGCGACGTCGGGACCCTTGTGCGGCTGGATGCGGCCCACGTAGAGAGCGAGCCGCAGGCCGGTGAAGTGAAGACGCTGGCGGGCGGCTTCGCGCGAGCGCGGCGTGAAGATCGTGTGGTCCACCCCGGGCGGCACCACGCGGATCTTGTCCGGGTTGGCGCGGTACAGGCCGACCAGTTGCCCCGCTTCGAGCGGCGTCGGCGCGAGGATGCGGTCGGACGCGGCGATGACCCGTTGCTCGCCGTCCAGACGGACCGCGGGCTCAGGGGCCTCGCCGCGTGCGAGCGAGTAGTTCTTCACCTT
>JBKJXU010000007.1:0-12787 GCA_046716145.1 Actinomycetota bacterium | reverse complement strand
TCCCGACGCTCGTCACGACCGGGATCATCGCATCGGTCATCCTCGCGATCGCCTTGGTCGCGTGGCTGCTCGAGCGGTTCGCTTAGGGCTCTGCCCTGAACTCGCCGCTCTTGCCACCGGACTTCGCCAGGAGCCGGACCCCTTCGATCCGGGCGGTGCGGTCGAACGCCTTCGCGGTGTCGTAGAGGGACAAGGCCGCGACGGCGGCGGCCGTGAGCGCCTCCATCTCCACCCCGGTCCGGTCCACCGCGCGAACGGTGGCCTCCACCCGGAACCGGTCCCCCGCCGGGCCGGCGTCGATCAGCACCTCCGCTCCCGTGATCCGGATCGGGTGACAGTGCGGGAGCAGATCGGGCGTGCGCTTGACCCCGGTGATACCGGCGAGTTTCGCGGACTCCAAGGGTGATCCTTTCGTGGTGCCGGCGAGCAGATGCGACACTGCGTCCGGCGTGGTGACGAGCCACGCCTCCGCGGTGGCCTCCCGCGCCGTCTCCTCCTTGGAACCGACGTCGACGATCCGGGTCCGGCCGTCCGCCCCGGCTTGGTCGGGAGCCACCTCAGTCCTCCGACGCTCGGAAGAGCACGACCTTGACCTTCGAGCCCGCAGGGGCGACGTCGGTGCCCGCCGGCACCACCGCCAAGCCGTTGGCCCGTGACACGGTGGAGATCAGGTTCGAGCCGCGGCCACCGGTCGGGGCCGCGACCCAGCCGTCCCCGCCCCGGCTGACCGACACGCGCGCGAACTGGGTCTTGCCTCGGGGACCGCGGATCTCCTCGGACAGGGTGGCTGTGATCTCGGGGCGTCCGAGGGTGGTCCTTCCCATCATCTTGAGGACCGCGGGTCGCACGAACAGCTCGAAGGACACGAACACGCTCACGGGGTTGCCCGGCAGACCGAAGAAAGGCTTGCCCTCGACGTGGCCGAACCCCTGGGGCATCCCGGGCTGCATGGCCACCCGGTAGAAGTCGACGTCGCCGCGACGGAAGAACGCGGCCTTCACGACGTCGCGCTCCCCCACGCTCACGCCTCCTGAGGACACGAAGGCATCGGCGCGCAACTCGAAGTCGAGGACCGTCTCCTTGAGCGACTCAGGGTCGTCCTTCACGATGCCGGCCATCACGGGGATGGCGCCCGCTTCGCGGAGCGCACCGAACAGTGTGTAGGCGTTCGCATCACGCACCTGCCCGAACGACGGCTGCTCGGTGGGCGGGATCAGCTCATCGCCCGTGGAGATGACGATCACGCGCGGACGTGGATGCACCAGCGGATGCGGCACGCCGGCGTTGGCGAGCAGACCGATCTCCGGCGCACCCAGTCGCTTGCCTCGGGGGACCAAGACATCGCCTTCACGCACGTCCTCGCCGCGCGGGCGGATGTGCCGGCCCTCACCCGCCGTCTCGAAGACGCGCACGATCCCGCTGTCTTCCTCGGCGTTCTCGATCGGGACGATGGTGTCGGCGCCCGCAGGGATGGGGGCGCCGGTGGCGATCGCGACAGCTTCGCCGACCCCGACGGTGACGTCGGGCCGGTGGCCGATCATCGAGCGCCCCACGATCTTGAGATCAGCGGCCGCCGAAGGAGAGGCTCCGAGGATGTCGGCCGCGCGCACCGCGAACCCGTCCATCCCCGAGGATGCGAATCCAGGGAGGTCGACCGCAGAGACCATGTCGTGGGCCACGACGCAGCCGTAGGCGTCGGTCAGCGGCAACTGCAACGGGGGGAGCGGCTCGATCGTCGACAGCACCCGCTCGCGGGCCTCCTCCACGGAGATGAGGCCTTCACCGGAGTCGTGGTCGTGCACGTGGCGACCCATGCGGGGCAGTGTAGCCGTGGCCGGGAGTTGCTCCGGGTCAACTCCTGCCGAGCAAGCCTCTGACGTGGTCGCGCAACGCCGGCCCGAGGTCGTCGCGTTCCAGCGCGAGCGCGAAGGTGGCCTTCAGATGGTCGAGCGGATTGCCCACGTCGAACCGCCCGTGATCGAAGCGGTATCCGTAGGCGGGCTCTTCGTGGGCCAGGATGTTGATCGCGTCGGTGAGCTGGATCTCACCCCCGCGACCCACAGGGGTTCGGGCGAGCGTGTCGAAGATGCGTGGCGTGAACACGTAGCGGCCGATGGCTGCGAGGTTCGAGGGGGCCTCATCGGGATCGGGCTTCTCCACGATCGAGACGATCTTCACGAGGTGCGGGTCGTCGGTGGGCTCGGGTTCGAAGCAGCCGTACATCGCGATCTCGCGCGGGCCAACCTCCATCGCGGCCACGACGCTGCTCCCGGTGCGCCGCGCCGCGGCGAGCATATCGGCCATCAGTGGCACCGACGGATGGATGAGGTCATCGCCCAGAAGCACGGCGAACGGTTGGTCCCCCACAAGGGGCGCCGCGGTCGCGACGGCGTGCCCGAGACCGCCCGCTTCTTCCTGCACGACGTACCGGATGCGGGCACCCCCGGTGACGCCGCGGATGAGGGCGAGCTCTGCATCCTTGCCCTTCTCGGTGAGGAACGCCTCGAGGTCCGGATCGGGCTCGAAGTGATCCCGGATGGCTCGTTGGCCGCGGCCGATGACGATGATGACGTCATCCAGTCCGGCGCGGACGGCCTCGTGCACGACCATCTGGATCGCGGGAACGTCGATCACGGGCAGCATGACCTTCGGCTGCGCCTTGGTGGCCGGCAGGAAGCGCGTGCCCTGCCCGGCGGCCGGGATCACGGCGGTACGGACGTCCATGGTGCCGCAGTCTACGGAGGACGCGCCGGTACACTCACGCGGTCATGCCCACCTACGAGTACGCCTGCCGCGCCTGCGGCCACATCTTCGAGATCGTCCAGAAGATGAGCGACGATCCGCTCGTGATCTGCCCGGAGTGCGGGGGCGAGTTGCGCAAGGTGTTCGCGCCGCCCGCCATCTCGTTCAAGGGATCGGGCTTCTATGCCACCGACCACGGCAAGAGCGCGAAGCCCTCCGGGGAGAGCGGCAGCCCCAAGAGCGACAAGCCGAAGGAAGGCGGCACCTCGAAGGAGTCCAAGGGCGATGCCACGAGCGAGGGCTCGTCGTCGTCGTCGTCCACGCCCGCGCCCGCGAAGAAGGAAGACTCGTCCTCGTGAGCACGGCCGAGATCGGCGTCTTCGGGGGTTCGGGGTTCTACGCCTTCCTAGAGGACCCCGAGGAGATCACGGTGCAGACCCCCTACGGTGCGCCGAGCGCGCCGTACACGATCGGCACCGTCGGCGGCAGGCGCGTGGCTTTCCTCCCGCGGCACGGGACCGATCACGAGTTCCCGCCGCACCGCGTCCCCTACCGAGCGAACGTGTGGGGCATGAAAGAGCTCGGCGTGACACGCCTGTTCGGGCCGAGCGCGGCCGGGTCGCTCCGCCGCGACATCCCGCCCAGGACGTTCGTGGTCTCCGATCAGGCCATCGACCAGACCCGGTCTCGCGAGGGCACCTTCTACGACGGTCCGCAGACGATGCATGTCTCGCTCGCCGATCCGTACTGTCCCGTGATGCGCGCCACGCTCGTGCGGGCTGCCGCCGGGCTCGAGATCGCGCATCGCGACGGCGGCACGATGCTCGTGATCGAAGGGCCGCGCTTCTCCAGCCGCGCGGAGTCGAAGATGTTCGCGCAAGCCGGCGGGGATGTGATCGGGATGACCCAGTTCCCGGAGCTCACCCTCGCCCGCGAGTTGGAGCTGTGCTTCGCGAACGTCGCCCTGGTGACCGACTACGACGTGGGCGTCGACGACATCCCGCCCGTGTCACATGCCGAGGTGCTCAAGGTGTTCGGCGAGAACATCGACGCGCTGCGCGATCTGCTGTTCACCGCCATCCCGGCGCTGCCGGCGGAGCGGGACTGCCCGTGCGCGACATCGCTCGCCGGGAGTCATTGATGGCACGCGCGCTGGTGCGTGTGGAACTGTCGTTCGTGAGCGAAGACGACCCGGAGCAGCTTGGCGACCGGATCCGCGAATCGGTGGGCATGATCGTCGGGCGCGAGGGGATCGAAGACTTCCGCGTGCGCTCGGTGCCGCTCGATCCCAAGAAGAAGGACCACCTGCGTCCGGTCGACTGAGCGCCGGGTGTGACCGCCGTCACGATCGGTGCGCCGGGGAACGCTAGCGTCGCCTCATGTTCTCGTGGCGTCGCAAGGTTCCGCCGTCCTCGAAGCTGGCGTTCGTCGGAGCCGCGTTGTGTGCCGGCGCCGCGGCGTGGCTGGTGACCGGGCAGATGGCGGGGCCCGGACGAGCGAGCGACCCTCTCGTGACGGTCGTCACGGCGACCAGGGATCTGGCTGCAGGGACGCCGTTGCAGCCCACAGACGTCACGACGCGTGCCGTCGAAGCGGGATCGGTTCCCCCGGGGGCCCTCACCGAGATAGCGGAGGCCGTCGGGCGAACCACGGTCACACCGTTCCTGCAGGGTGAGGTGGTCGCGGTGACGCGGCTGGCCGCGGCGGCGGGGCCGTCGTCGATCCAGGTCCCACCCGGGCTCGTCGGGGTGATGGTCTCTCCCGACGCCGCTCCTGCCGGACTCGGCGAGGGCGACCATATCGACATCCTCGCCACCTACGCCACCGCGCGCCCCTACACGACCGCCGTGGCCGAGGACGTCGCGATCCTGCGGGTCGCCGCGAGCGGTGCAGCCTTCGGTGAAGGCTCCGGGCCTGCGGTCACCGTCGTGCTCGACCCCTACGTCGCGCGCGAGGTGGTCCGGGCCGACGTCACGGCGCATATCAGCCTGGTCGTGCGGGGGTACGCACCGGTGCCGTGAGCGAGCCCGGCCGATACCATCTGCACCCCATCCGTCCGGACGAGGAGTCCCGCCCCCGTGTCCATCCTGCAGGCGATCATCCTTGGACTCACGCAGGGCGCGAGCGAGTTCGCGCCCATCTCCAGCTCGGGGCATCTCATCCTCGTGCCATGGCTGTTCGGCTGGGACCTCGTCGCCGACGCGGATCTGAACAAGACCTTCGACGTGGCGCTGCACCTCGGAACGCTCCTGGGGGCGCTCGTGTACTTCCGCGCCGACGTCGCCCGATACCTCCGGGCTCTCGGGGCGTCGGTCCGGGCGCGCGCGGTGCGGACACAGGACGAGCGCCTGGCATGGGCTCTGGTCATCGGGACGATCCCGGGCGTGGTCGCCGGGGCCACGCTCGAGAGCCTGATCGAAGTGCACCTCTCACAACCCTGGCTCGTCGCCGTCATGCTCGCCGTGTTCGGCGTCGTGCTCTGGGGCGTCGACCGATGGGCGGCTCATGCGCGCGGGATGGACTCGATCAGGATCCGAACGGGGTTGGGGCTCGGCGTGGCGCAGGCGCTCGCGCTCTCGCCGGGGGTGTCCCGCTCGGGCATCACGATGACCGCAGCGCGCGCGATCGGCCTCGAACGTGCCGACGCCGCGCGGTTCTCGTTCCTGCTCTCGCTCCCGATCGTCTTCGGAGCCGGCGTCTACACCTCGCTCGACCTCATCCGCGAGGGGTTCCGAGGCTATGGGAGCGAGTTCGCATGGGGCTTCGTCGCGGCCACCGTGAGCGGCTTCGCCGTCATCGCGTTCCTGCTGCGGTACCTGCGAAGGCATTCGTTCGCCGTCTTCCTCTGGTACCGCCTCGGCGTGGCCGCGGTCGTGCTGGCGCTCATCGCGACCAACACCCGTCCTGCCACGGTCTGACGTAAGGAACTCGCAACGACCCTGTGGCACGATGGGTCGATGGCCGGCCTGCGCGTGCTCATCGTGGACGACGAGCCGATGGTCCGCGATGTCCTGGCCCGGTACCTCACCAAGGAGGGCTTCGTCGTGAGCCAGGCAGCCGACGGCGAGGAAGCCCTCGAGCGCGCTGCCGATGATGATCCCGATCTGGTGTTGCTCGACCTGATGCTGCCGAAACTCGACGGCTACGAGGTGTTCTCGCGCTTGCGCGATCGGGGCCGGACGATGCCGGTGATCATGCTCACCGCCCGGGGCGAGGAGACCGACCGGGTCGTGGGCCTGGACATGGGCGCAGACGACTACGTGACGAAACCCTTCTCCCCACGCGAGGTCGTGTCGCGGGTCCGCGCGGTGCTGCGGCGTGCCGGCACGCCCGCGGTCGATGGTCCCCCGCCCGTGCTGGAGTTCAACGGGCTCGTGATCGACGCGGCGCGGCGGGAAGCGAGCGTCGGGGGCGAACCGCGCCACCTGACCCGCAAGGAGTTCGACCTGCTCCTGTACCTGGCGTCCAGCCCTGGCATGACGTTCACACGCACGCGGTTGCTCGAAGACGTCTGGGATTTCGCGTGGGACGGCGACAGCGCCACCGTGACCGTGCACGTACGGAGGCTGCGCGAGAAGATCGAGGACGACCCGTCCGAGCCGCGCCACGTGGTCACCGTGTGGGGCGTGGGCTACCGGTTCGAGCCATGAGAACGGTGCGCACGCTCCTCGTGGTCGGGGTGATCGCTGCGGCCGGTGCGCTCGGGACCATGATCGTCGGCGCCCTGCTCGGCATGAAGGCGGACGAACTCAGCCACCTCGGCCGGGCCCTGGCGGTACCTGCACTGGTCACGGTGGGGATGGCGCTCGCCGGTGGGCGGCTGCTCATGCGGACATCGCTCCGCCAGCGGACCATCGCCGTCGCGCTGATCGGTGCGGTCGTCGCCCTGGCGAACGTGGCCGTGCTGACCATGCAGATGGCCGTGAGCGACCACGACGCGACCCTCGTCACCGTGCTCCTCGTCTACGCCGGGGCGGCCGGGGTGGCGGCGGCGATCGCGGTCACCCGCTCCGCCGATGCGGCGATGCGGCATCTGGGAGCGACGGCGGAGCGGCTCGCTGCCGGGGATCTGGACGCGCGCGTGGGCCGGCCCGGCGGAGGTCCCGAGCTCGACGTGCTCGCGCGCACGCTCGACGACATGGCGTCCGCCTTGCAACAGGCGCAGGTCCGCGAACGCACGATCGAGCGCAC
This sequence comes from Actinomycetota bacterium, assembly GCA_046716145.1. GTDB lineage: Bacteria > Actinomycetota > UBA4738 > UBA4738 > HRBIN12 > AC-51. The sequence goes on along the minus strand of JBKJXU010000007.1, from coordinate 5,854 downwards.
GCGCCGGGACCTCATCTCCGCCGTGTCCCACGATCTGCGGACGCCGTTGTCTTCGCTCCGAGCCATGGTGGAGGCGATCGACGAGAACGTGGTGCGCGACGTCCCGACGATGCAGACCTACGCCGCGGAAATGCGCCGCTCGACCGATCAGCTGGTGGGGATGGTCGATGACCTGTTCGAGCTGACCAAGGTCGACGCGGGCGTGATCGAGGCCGAGACCGAGCGGGCTCGCCTGGCCGACATCGCCGCGACCGCCGTCGCGGCTGTGCGGCCGCAGGCGGCGGCGAAGGGATTGCATCTCGATACCGCGATGGGACCCGGCGCCGCCGAGACGCCGTGCTCGCCGCGTCTGGCGCGCGTGCTGCAGAACCTGCTCGCGAACGCTGTGCGCCACACCCCCACGGACGGTGCCGTGCACCTGACCGCGACACGGGAGGGCAACGACCTCCGCCTGGTGGTGGAGGACACGGGCGAGGGGATCGCGCCGGCGGACCTGGAGCGTGTCTTCGAGCCGTTCTTCCGGGCCGACCCCTCACGCAGCGGGCCCGGCGCGGGCCTCGGCCTCGCGCTCGCACAGCGGATCGTCGAGACGCTCGGCGGACGCATCGGCGCCGAGAGCACGCCGGGCGGAGGCTCGCGTTTCGCGGTCGACGTGCCGGTACGCGCCTAGTGCGCTTCAGCCCACGGGCTCCAGACCGGCGACGCCGAACCCGACCGTGAACCGCCGGCACCAGATGGCGACGGTTTTCACAGCGTCGAGGTCGACATCCGCGCCGATCTCGTAGGTCAGGTTCCCCTTGTTCGCGCGGAGCGCGCCCAGGTCGGCCACCAGCGAATCGTCGCCGAACGCCGCATCATCGGCATCGACGGATCCCGAGGACAGGTACACGCGCAGATCAGGCCCGGCGATCGAGTCCAGGTCCTCGATCCGCAGGTAGGTCACGCCGTCGGGGTCCGTCACGATCCGTGCGGTACCGGTGGTCTCGTGCGCGAGGCTCCGGAACGCGCCTTCTGCGACGGTGACGAGGCCGGTCTCAGGCTCCTCCGTCGGGGTGGCGGTCGGGCCGGCCGTGCTCGTGACGCTGCGTGAGCCGCTCAGCCTCGCGCCGGGGAGCGCCTCGTCGGCCGTGGCGCTCGTGAACAGCCGCTGCGGCCCGAACCAGTAGATCCCGAACGCGAAGACGGCCACGGCAGCGACGCCGGCGACGATGAGCGTGGTACGTGAGAAACGCGACAGCAGGTTCCGCATGACGCCTCCTGGACGATCGGTTGACCCCCCGACCGTGCCCGGCCGGCGCTCCTACGTTGCACCCTCGCTCCTTACGATCCCCGATCGGGATCGGGAACCCGCCCCATCAGGAGCACCACCCACGGACGGAAGCCCTCGCGTTCGTACAGCCTGATGGCCGGGTCGTTCGTGACCAGGGCGCTGATCACCATCTCCCTGACGCCCGCCGCGTGCAGCTCCCGGTAGACCTGGCGCAGGAGCGCGGTCCCGATCCCGGCACCGCGGGTGCGCTCGAGCACCGCCAGCGACTCCAGCTGGGCGAACCGCTCACCGGTCGTGTGGGAATCGTCCTGGTCGTGCAACGTCGCGAACGCGTAGCCCACCGGGCCGCCCTCGTCCTCGGCCGATCAGCAGGAAGGCGCCGTCCCCGGCGCCGAGCCGATCGCGGTAGCGCTCCGAGCGGATCGCCCACCAGTCGTCCTCGTGGCGCGGAGGGATACCGGGGATCGCAGGGTCCACCGTGAGGTGGTGGCGATGGAACGAGCGGGTGATGGGCTCGAGCTCGCCGATGCGGCCGGCGTCGGCGCGCTCGATGCGCACCTCGGCCATCAGACGCCTGCGAGGGTCATCTCGCCGATCAAGATCGAGGGCGTGCCGACGCCCATGAAGAACCGCAGATCGTTGCCGACCGCGAGGACGCCCCGCAGCATGTCCGGCAGCGTCGACGCGATGGTCATCTCGCGGAGCGGCTCGGCCGGCGCCCCGTCACGGATACGGAGCCCCGTGGCCCCGACGCTGAACTCGCCGCTGATCGCATTGGCACCGGAGTGCACCCCGGCGAGGTCGTCGATCAGGACCCCGCCGTCGGCCATCGCGTACAGCTCCTCGACGGAGCGCTCACCCGGCTGGACGAAGAAGTTCGAGGTCCCCACCCCGGGGGCGCTCTTGAACCCGCCGCGTTTGGCATTGCCCGTGGATCGCTGGGCGCCGCCGGTGCGCCGGGCCGTGTAGGTGGAGTGCAGGAACCCTCCGAGCACCCCGCCCGTGAACAGGTCGGTACGGCCGCTCGGGACGCCTTCTCCGTCCACCGGGCACGCGGCGGGTCCGTCCGGGAGGGTGCCATCGTCCACCAGCGTGAACGCCTCCGATCCGACGGGCTCGCCGACGCGGCCGGCGAACAGTGAGCGACCTTTCAAGACGGCGTCGGCGGAGAGCGCGCCCCCCAGGACCCCGAGGAACTCCGACGCGGCGAACGGATCCAAGATCACGGGGAGCTTCGCGGTCTGCGGCTTCGTCGCTCCGATCATCCGGACGGCGCGCTCCACGGCCTCCTTCGCGATGGCGCCGTGGTCGAGCAGGTCGAGACCGCGGGCGATGCGGAACGAGTACCCGGTTTGCGTCTCATCACCTTCGACGGCGAGCGTCACCACCACGACCCACGCGTCCGTGCGCGCGTACTCGGCCTCCACGCCGAGGGTCGACGCGATCGCCATCCGGGAGACGGCGTCTCCGACCTGCGCGAGGTCCACCTTGCCGACCCGTGGATCGCTCGAGATGGCTTCCGCCTCCAGGTCGAGCGCGCGGCGGACCTTGTCGTCGGTGCTGAGCGCCGCGCTCGCTTCGTGGAACAAGCCGGGGATCGGCGTGAAGGGTTCGGCCTCGGGCAGGCCGTTGAACTCATCGGGTTCGCCCAGAGCGGCGTTCTCGCGGGCGCGCCGCACGGTGTCCAGGGCCTCGTCCGGCGTGGGATCGGCGGCCCAGGCGTACCCGAGCCTGCCGTCGCGGATGACACGAACCCCGATCCCCCGGCCCTGGGAGAACTTCATCCCCTCGACCTCGCCGCGCAGCGCGGAAACCTCCGTCTCGCGGGTCTCGTCGGCGTAGGCCTCCACCTGCTCGCCGGACCCCGCCGCGTCGACGGCGATCCGCACCAGGTCGGTGAGCTCAGCCACCCGTTCCTCCCACCGTGATCCGCGCGATCCGAAGCGTCGGGGAACCGCTTCCCACGGGAGCCCCCTGCCCGTCCTTGCCGCACACGCCTTCCCACGTCTCGAAATCCGAGCCGACGGCGTCCACGCTGCTCATGACCTCGATCGCCCGTCCGATCAGGTTCGCCCCACGGACAGGCGTCGTGATCTCGCCCTTCTCGATGAGGAACCCCTCCGAGACCCCGAACACGAAGTCGCCGGTGGCGGGGTTGACCTGGCCGCCCGCCAGGCCCGAGACGTAGACACCACGCTCGGTCCCGGCGATCACGTCCGCGGGATCCGTCGTGCCGGGCAAGATGTTCGTGTTGGTCATCCGCGGGATCGGCGGGTACGCGTAGGACTCACGCCGCGCGTTGCCCGTGGTAGCGACGCCCATCTTCGCGGCGCGCATCCGGTCCTGGAGGAACCCTTGCAGGATGCCGTCGGTGAACAGGACGGTCCGCGCCGAGGGCTCCCCCTCGTCGTCGAAGTCGTAGGACCCCCACCCGTTGGGGATGGTGGCGTCATCGACCCCGTTGATCAGATCGCTCGCGCACTTCGTGCCGACGAGACCCCGGTACACGCTCGCTTCCTTGTCGACGGCGTCGGCCTCGAGCGGGTGGCCGACGGCCTCATGGAAGAGCACGCCGCCACAGCCGTTCGCCACCACGACGGCCATCTCCCCGGCCGGCGCCGGTATGGACCCGAGCATCGTGACGGCGCGCGAAGCCGCGATCCGGCCGGTCTCGCCCGGCGCGTGCGCATCGAGGAATTCCACGCCGGCACAAGCGGCCGGGCCGTGCCAGCCCGTCTGGATCACATCGCCTCGTTTGGCCACCACCTGGGCGACCATGCGGATCCGCGGGCGGTCCTCCTCGATCCACCGGCCATCCGACGTCGCGATGAGCCGGCGCTGCAACGAGTCGCCGTAGATCCCGGTGACCTGCGTCACCTCGCCGGAAACGGCACGGGCGTGTTCGTCCACCTCGCGGAGCCATGCGACCTTGTCCGCAGCGGGGACCGCACCTGCCGGCCGCTCCGCTCGGTTGCGGCCCTCCCCCTGCACCCGCACGAGGTCGACCACGGATCCCGCCGCACCCTGGCGCAAGGCCGCGCTCGCGGCCGCGGCAGCTTCCAGCAGCGAGTCGCGATCGAGCCGGTTGGAGAAGGCGTAGCCGTAGGACGTGCCCTCGACGACGCGGACCCCCGCGCCACGGTCAAGGCCCGTCGTGAGTTCCTCGACCTTCCCGTCGTCGAGCCGGATCGATGTCGATGACCGCTCCTCGACGAACACCTCGGCGAGATCACCACCGCTGCGGCGTGCCGCGGCGAGAACATCGGCGGCGAGATCGCGATCGAGCATGGGCGCGAGCCTAGCAGCGCCGCCTGGAACGCCCGGCAGAGTGCGCGTGTACCGTCGCGGCCGATGCAGACACCCGGCCACACCGTGCGAGCCCGGCGGATCGGCACGGATGCCGTCCTCATCGCCGGGCTGCTCGTGGTGCTCGTGGGCCTGTTCGTGTGGCCGACCCTGAGCCATGGGTACGTGTTCCCCGTGGGTCCGGACGTGCCGGTCTACCTGTGGTGGGCACGCGTAGCAGCCTCCGAGGGGCTGTCGCTCGTGGGCGAGCGCCCAGGGGCGGTCGCGATCATCCCCACCGTCGGCGGCGCGCTCGGGCTCGGTCTCGTGCCCGCGCTCGCCGGCCTGCAATATGCGCTGGGGCCGGCGATCGGCCTGGCCGGGGCGGGTCTGCTCCGCGGCCGAGGTTCCGGCGCGCGTCCCGCCTGGTTGGCCGGCGGGTTCCTCGCCGGCGTCTGGGCGACCCATCTCGGTGGCGGGTTCCTCGCGAACCTCGCGATGGCGGCACCGTTCGTGGCCGCCGCAGCCGTGCTCGCACGCCGCAACCGCCGCGGCACGATCGGCGCCGCCGTGCTGCTCGGCGGCGGGGGCCTCGCCCATCCGCAGTTCTTCGCGGTCGGTGCGAGCATCCTGCTCCTCACGGCCGGCTGGGCGGCGGCTCGAGACCGACGGGTCTCGGCGCGCTCAGGGGATGCGGGACGGGTGCTGGCCGCCCTCGGCGGCGGCGTGCTCATCGCCGGCGCCGGACTCCTTGCCGCCCTGGCGGGACCACCGCGGATCGGCGGCGAGACGTCCAAGGACGCGTTCCTGCGGCGGGTGGGAGCGTGGCAGGCGCTGCGCGAAACCTACGTGCACCGGTTCGGGGAGAACTGGCGGCGCTACGCGCCGATCATGAACACCGGGCTGGTGCTGGGAGGCGCGACGCACGGCCGTGGCTTCTCGCGCCGTTTCCTCCTGGCGTGGATCGTGCTCACCGCGATCGCCGTCCCTGCCGGGGTCGTGACGGGGTGGTTCCCACCCGATCGCATCCTCACGTTCGCGTTCTGCATCCCGCTCCTGGCTTCGGTGGGGCTCGTGTGGCTCGGACGCCTGCTCGGACGGTGGTGGCTCGCGTGGCCGGTGGGGATCGTGCTCGTCGCGTTGACCGCGCTCCCGACGCTCCGCTCGTGGGATGGGGAAACGCCGTTCATCGCACCGGGCGAACTCCGCTCGGCGACGATCGCCGGCCGGATCGCCGCGACGACCCCCGATGAGACGCCGATCGTGTTCGTGGTGCACGGCGAAACGTCGGACTCGCTG
>JBKJXU010000006.1:0-5805 GCA_046716145.1 Actinomycetota bacterium | reverse complement strand
GAGCAGGGAGGCGGCGGTGCGCCCGGCCCGCGCGCGCATCGCGCGCGCCTCCGCGCGCCGCCGCCGGGGCACGCGCAAGACAGCGACCTCCTCCTCGGAGATCTGCTCCACGGCGACCTCGGCCGCGAGGACGCCGTCCAGCCACCGGCGCTCTCGACCGGAGGCGGCCCGCACCGCGACCGCCACCAGGACGAGCAGCGGCATCCCGCGCAGGGCCAGAGCCAGCGGCAGCATCGCCCACTCCCCGAGCGTCGCGGGTGCGCTCGTCAGCGCCGGGAGCCATGGGGCGTTCCACAGCGCATGCCCCAACACCCCGGTGCCCGCGTAGGCTGCGGCCACGGCGAGCCGGCGACCGAACGGCCGCTCCTCCCGGCGCGTCACGAACGTCCCGATGCTCAGACCGATCAGCCCCGTGTACAAGACGTGGCCGTACAGACCGCTCGAGAGCACGCGCACGTAGAACCCCTGGAACACCCCCGCCGGCGTCCCGCCGAACACGGCCATGAAGTACACGACGTCCTCCACCACGGCGAACCCGAGCCCGCAGATCGCGCCGTAGACGAACCCGTCCATCGCGTCGTCGACCTCGTCGCGCGCGATCAGGTAGATGAGGACGATGCCGGCACCCTTGAGGATCTCCTCCACGAGCGGCGCGGCGATGGCGGGTGCCCATCGCATGGCGAACGCGCGACCACCCACCTGCGCCACGATCTGATCCCATCCGGCGGCATCTAGCGCGAGCGCGGTGGCGGCGAGCGCACCCCACACGAACGCGCCCCCGACGAGCGAGAGCGGCTCGCGCTCGTACAGATCCAGCCGGTACACGACCACCGCCACGGGGATCGCGTACAGGACCAGCAGCAGCCACGACAAGGCCCACCCCGAACGCGACGCGGCGGAGAGGTCGGTGAGGACCGACGCCATGCGGAGGGCTCCGTACCCCACGAGCAGGGTGAACACCCAGAACGCCGGCTCTCGCGGTTGCAGCAGGGATCGGTGGTGCAGGGAGGCGGAGCGGACGCGGTCCATCAGCGCAGCTCCGCCGTTCGGATCATCGACACCACGTCTTCGCCCGCCCACGCCAGGTCGCCCGCCGGGGCACCCGCGTCGAACACGACCGCGGCACCCGAGGGGGCGACCGTGACGACGACGATCCCCTCCACGCTCACGCCCTGCGCCGTGGTCCCCAGGTAGCCGGCCCGCGCTGCGGGGGCGCCGTCGACGATCGCGGCCTCAGGCTCACCCAGCGTGAGGTCCACGAAGGCCTGCCGCAGGACCTGTTCCACGTACCCGTCCATCAGTGCTTGAGGCGCACGGGGGTCCTCGAGGATCGCCTCGATCCGCAGGACGGCCGTTCCGCGCGCCAGCACCACCGCCTCCACCCCGGCCCTCCGGTCGAAGCCCTCCGCGACCCAGCCTGCCGCAGGGTGGATCCGCAGCGCCGGCGTGAGATCGAACGCCGGCTCGGGCGGCCCCGCGATCGCGTCGGACACGCTGCGCCCACCGCCGGTGATGAGGGCGATGACGCCGAGCACCGCGAGCAGCGGGAGCCACCGCCGCTCGACCCGCCTCTGGGACGGGGCTTCGTCGGGGCGCTCGGGGTCGCGCGCCGTCCTCATCGCCTCACCCACGTCATCGCGCGGACAAGAGCATCGTGAAACGGCGGACGACCACGAGACGGCGCATCAGACCGCGAACGCGGACCCGGCCCGTGGCGATGGCGAACAGGACCGCGCGACCCTCGCCCCGGAGCGCGTCGGGCAGACCGAACCGCAGCGGCGCGCCGGCCATCGAGAGCAGGTCGCTTCCCGAAGCGGCGATCGAGACCTGCGCATGGGGGTCGGTCACGCGAGAGATGAGCACCTCGCCCGGGCGCATGCGGATCGTCACGGCGACGCCCGCATCGGCGGCACGCACGACCACCGTCGCCGGCCGCAGCAAGCGGTGCCGCGAAGGGTCCCGCAGGAGGTTCTGCGCGATCAACTCGCCGAGCATCGAGGCCAGGCCCTCGGGGTCCTCGTGGTCGTAGCGGACCGTCACGGTTGCAGGAGGACCTTCGTGGCCACGCGCCGGTCGAACAGGTCATAGCCCGAGGCCGCGTCCTCCAGCGGCAGCCGGTGGCTGATGAGCGGCGTCGGGTCGATCGTCCCCGCGAGCACGGCGTCGCGGCCCGCCTCCCACCATGCGTGCGCCGGGCACTGGCCGAGGAAGCGCACCTGCAGCGCGCGTGCCCACCAGACGCCGAGCTGCATCTCGGCGATCTCGCCCGCGAAGACGCCGGCGACCACGATCCGTCCTCCTCGGCGCACGACATCCAGGGCGCTCGAGAACGCCTCCGTCGAGCCGACGGCCTCGATGACGACGTCGGCGCCGCGGTCATCCGTGATCGAGGCGAGCGCCATCTCAGGGTCGCGCTCGCGGATGTCGATGACCTCCGCGCCGGTGCGCCGGACCAGCTCCAGACGCTCGGGCTCCCGGTCGAGCACCACGACGCGCTCGGCGCCGGCCCCGAGCAAGGCTCGCGTCGTGAGATAGCCCACGGGGCCGGCGCCGATCACCGCGGTGGTCTCCCCCGGCGCGGGCGCCGCTAGCGCCGCCGCCGCCACGCCGGTGGGCAACACATCCCCGAGGAACACGGCACGATCGTCGTCGACCGCGGCGGGGACCCTGAACAGGTTCACGTCCGCGTCCGGCACCGCCACGAGCTCGGCTTGCGCCCCGGGTAGATCGCCGCCGAACGCTCCCGCACCGAAGACCTTCGAGTCCTGACAGAGCGACGTCTCACCTCGCAGGCAGAACCAGCAGGATCCGCACGCGGTCACGTAGGACAGCACCACGCGGTCCCCCGCGGCGAACCTGCCGACGGCCGAGCCCACCTGTTCGACGATCCCGACGGCCTCGTGTCCGAGCACGTCACCGGGCTCGATCGGCACCTTCCGGTGGAGCACGTGCAGGTCCGTCCCGCAGATGGCCGCCCGTGTGACGCGCACGATCGCACCGGCGGGATCGCCGAGCACCGGTTCGGGGACGTCGGCGACTTCGACACGGCCCTCGGCGACGAACACGACGGCGCGCACGGCTCAGGCCTCGTCGGGGAACTGGGTGTCGACCACGCCCGTGAGCCGCACGAGCTCGGTGGCCGCCCGGACCTGCCGGACGATGGTGGGCAGGTCGCCACGGACCTTGAGCTTGCCCTGCATCATGCCCTTGATGGGGTCCAGCTCGTCGAGCAGGACGTCCTTCCAGCGCGAGTACGGTGCGGTGATCGCGTAGGCGGCCTCGGCGGCGCGGGTCGCATCGATCACGCCGCCGCCGTTGCAGCGGCCGTGCTCCAGATCGAGCCATCCCCAGACGTCGGCCGGCACTCCCTTGTCGGGCTCGGCCTTGATCAGGAACGCGATGTCGCCCTCCCACTCCGCGGCCGCGACGCGGTACTCCTCGGACGTGTTGATCTCCTCGACGAAGGCATCGAACCATTCCTGGGTCGGGAAACGAGGCACGGTCCGGCCAGGATACGAGGCTCAGACCCGGGCCTGCAGGATCAGGGTCACGCCGATCGCGTTGAAGGCCGCGTGTGCCGCGATGCTCGCCAGCAGGTTGCCCGCTCGCTCGTAGATCAACGCGAGCCCCACGCCGGTGAAGACCATCACCGATTGCAGGAGCACGGCGTCGGCGACGGGCCCCGGCTGGAAGTGCACGATGCCGAACACCACCGAGGAGCCCGCCAGACCCGCCACGACGCCGTAGCGGTCGCGGATCGACCGATACAGGATGCCCCGGAAGAAGACCTCCTCGACGACCGGTGCCAGGACGACGGCCAGGAGGACGAACACGACGGTCCCTGCATCGCTCAGCCCCTGGGGCATCTGCTCCGGCGCTTGCACGGGATGTCCGAGGACCCGCTCGTAGATCCACTGAAGCCCGAACGCGAGACCGCCGGCCGCCGCGGCGTAGAGCGCCATCCCGAGCACGGCCCCGGCCGCCGCCGTGCGAGCGCGCCACCGGATCCCGATCGCGGCCCATGAACCCGGGTGCACGTTGCGGAGCCACACCACGAGCGATACCAAGAAGACGAGGTCCAGTGCGATGACGCCGGTTACCTCGCGGATCGGCGCGGCGTCCGCACGGCTCGCCCCCATCGCGGCGAACGCGAGACCCCCGAGGAGCAGGTTGCCGAAGACGTAGGCGAGCAGCGCCTCCCACCAGCGGAACGTGACGGCGGGGAGCCCGCGCGGCCCCGTCGCCCGATCCGTCGCCGGCGCCTGGGTGTCCTCGATCACCGCGTCTCCGCGGGATCGGGCAGCACCAGGGCCTCGCCCTCACGGCGGACGACCGCCCCCAACGCGGTGAGCTTGCCCTCGAGGTCCTCATAGCCCCGATCGATGTGGTGTACGTCGGAGATCTCGGTCACACCATCGGCGCAGAGACCGGCGATCACCATCGCGGCGCCCGCACGGATGTCCAGGGCCCGCACGGGGGCCGCCGAGAGGCGCTCGACGCCCCGGATCACCGCGTGGTGACCCTCGGTGCGGATCTCCGCGCCCATGCGGCGGAGTTCGTCCACGTACAGGAAGCGGCTCTCGAAGACGTTCTCGGTCGCGATGCTCGTGCCCTTGGCCACCGAGAGCGCGGCCATCAGGATCGGCTGGAAGTCGGTGGCCAGGCCCGGGTAGGGCAAGGTCACGAAGTCCACGGGCGAGGGCCGTTCGTCCTGGCGGACGTGCACCCCGTGCTCGGTCCGCTCGATCGTCGCGCCCGCGTCGGAGAGCTTGGACAGCAGGAGGTCGAGGTGATCGGCGCGCGCGTCCTCGATGGTGACGTCCCCTCGCGTGGCGACGGTGGCGGCGGCCCACGTCCCGGCCTCGATCCGGTCGGGCATCGTGCGGTGCTGCACCGCTTCGAAGCTCTGCACCCCTTCGATCTCCAACGTGCTGGTCCCGGCGCCGCCGACCTGCGCTCCCATCGCGATGAGCAACGCGGCCGTATCGGCGATCTCGGGCTCGCGCGCGGCGTTGTCGATCACGGTGGTGCCGCGCGCCGCGACCGCGGCCATCATCAGGTTCTCGGTGGCGCCGACGCTGGGGTAATCGAGCGTGATCACGGCGCCCGACAACCCGTGCGGCGCCTCAGCCACCACGAACCCGTGCTCCAGTCGGATGTCGGCCCCCATCTTGCGCAGGCCCGCGAGATGCAGGTCGATCGGGCGCGAACCGATCTCGTCACCGCCCGGCATCGCCACGCGAGCGGCACCGCACCGCGCCAGCAAGGGACCGAGCACGACGATCGAGGCGCGCATCTGCCGGACCAGGTCGTAGGGGGCCTCGGGGGACGAAAGGGTCGTGGCGTCGATGGAGACCTCATCGCCGTCCCAGGTCACGGGGACCTCGAGATGCTCGAGCACCCGCCCCATGAGGACGCAGTCGAGGATGCGGGGCACGTTCTGGATGGTCGTGCGCCCCGACGCGAGCAACGCGGCGGCCATGTGTTTGAGCGCGGCGTTCTTGGCGCCCGACACGCGGACCGTGCCGCGGAGGCGCGCACCTCCGGTCACGAGGAAGCGGTCCACCCAACGATGGTAGGGCACGCCGAGCCGCGCGGACGGACCTGGAGCCGCCTATCCGGCCGCGGAGATCCTCGCCATCGCCTTCGCGATCTCGGCCTTGGCGACCTCGTCGTCGGCGTCCTGGACCTTGCTCTGCAAGTCCTCCAGGCGCCTGCGGGCCGCCTCCACGTCGATCTCGGAAGCCAGCTCTGCGGAGGTCGCCAGGACGTCGGCGCGCGTCACGCCCTCCTCCGTGCTGACAT
>JBKJXU010000005.1:0-10464 GCA_046716145.1 Actinomycetota bacterium | reverse complement strand
CGCACCCCGCTCCCGGCCCGGCGGGCCGGGCTGAGGCGCCTTCCACCCCGCCGCGGGCCCTCGCCCCTACGGGATGAGCCGGTAGATGAAGTCGAACTCCGCGGGGTCGTTGCGGAATCCCAACTTCATCGAGCCACGGGCGTTCTTGAACATCCCCGTGCCGCCGGTGACGGCCAAGACGGTCGGGCCGTTGTCGCTGAACAGGCCCTCCACGGTGATGGAGCCCTGATCACCGATCCACGACGTCCAGCGGCACAGCCACGTGCCGTGAACGGGAGCGATGCGTGTGCACTCGCCCTGATTCTTGCCGACCCGGTGGCTGTTCGTCTCGTCGTACAAGACGTTATGGAACGTGAGGACATCGCCGGTGGAGTCGCCGGGCTTCCCGATGTCGATGACCCTATCCGTCGTCGCGTGCTCCACGACGCGGATCGTCATCGGTTCGCTCAGCTTGTCGCCCGCCATCGAGACGGCGACGAGCCCGATCGCGAGGGCCGCGACCGAGCCGAGCACGAACATGAGCTTGCGCATGGCACCCCCTCCGGCAGGCGCGGCGCGCCTGGCCTCGGCGATCGTAGTCCTCGTCCGCCGAGGCTGCCGAGGGCCCGACGGTTGACACGAGGCGTCCTGCCCCCCACACTGGGATGACCATGTCGAACACAGCTGTGCCCGGACGCAGCACCCTCGTACTTATCGTGTAGGCGCGGCCGGGCCCAGGAGGCCCGCGGTCCGCGCCAGATGCCCCTCGCAGAGCGAGGGGTTTTTCATACCCTGGGTTCGGAAGATTCGGATCTCGACCGCGAAGCGGCGGGAACCAGAAGGAGGAAAGGTCATGCGCTACGAATTCGAGAGGGACGGAACCGTCGTCGCCAGCGTGCTGTGGGAAGGCCCGGCGCAGGTGGAGGTCGAGGCGGCCGATGCGTCCACGCGCGCGACCGTGGATCGCTACCTGTCCTCCGAAGTGGTCTACCTGGGTGGTGGGTTCGACCTGGATGAGACCGAGGTGGCGGACGTGCTCCAGATGCGCCGGCGCGACTGGACCCCGTGGGAGTTCGAGCGCGCGTGCCGCAACCTCGCCCATCGCCTGCAGGCCACGGTCCGCCGCGTGGAGACGGGACCGGTCGATGGCTGGCCCGCAGGGGAGGCCGCCGCACGATGAAGATGAAGGGTGCGGACGCGGTCCTCAAGGCACTGGAGCAGGAAGGGGTCGAGGTCATCTTCGGGATCCCGGGCGGCGCGTCCATGCCCATCTACGACCCGCTGGTGGACCGATCGCCCATCCGCCACGTGCTCTGCCGTCATGAGCAGGGGGCCGGGCACGCCGCGGAGGGGTACGCCTGGGCCACCGGCAAGGTCGGCGTGTGCATGGCCACGAGCGGGCCGGGCGCCACGAACCTCGTGACCCCCCTCGCCGACGCGAAGATGGATTCGGTGCCGATCGTGGCGCTCACGGGGCAGGTGCCCACGCCCGTGGTCGGCAACGACGCCTTCCAGGAGGCCGACATCACGGGCATCACCCTGCCCGTGACCAAGCACAACTTCCTGGTCAAGGACCCCGCGGACATCGTGGAGACGATCCGCGAGGCCTTCCACATCGCGTCCACCGGGCGACCTGGGCCGGTCCTGGTCGACCTCCCGAAGGACGTGCTCAACGCCGAGACCACCTACCGCTGGCCCGAGCGTGTGGACCTCCCGGGGTACAAGCCCACCACGAAGGGGAACGCGCGCCAGGTCGTCGAGGCCGTGAAGCTGATCCTCAAGGCGAAGCGCCCGGTGCTCTACGTCGGCGGCGGTGTGATCAAGGCCGACGCCTCCAAGGAGCTCCACGATCTGGCCACCACCGGCCGGCTCCCCGTCGTGACCACCTTGATGGCTCGCGGGGCCTTCCCGGACTCGCACGAGCTGTGCTTGGGGATGCCCGGCATGCACGGCAACTACACGGCCGTCACCTCGATGCAGAAGGCCGACCTCCTGGTCGCCCTCGGCTCCCGGTTCGACGACCGGGTGACGGGCAAGCTCGCGGCCTTCGCACCCAACGCGAAGATCGTGCACGTGGACATCGACCCGGCCGAGATCGGCAAGAACCGCGTGGCGGACGTGCCGATCGTGGGCGACTGCCGCGACGTGATCGGCAAGATGGCCGCGGAGCTGCATGCACGGCAGGACGCGGACGGGGGGGTGCCCGACCGTTCCGCGTGGCTCGGGCAGCTGAAGGAGTGGCAGGCTGCCTACCCCTACCGCTACGCACAGGAGTCCGACGGGCCGCTCAAGCCGCAGTACTGCGTCGAGCGGTTGCGCCACTTCGCCGATGACGACACGATCCTCGTCGCCGGTGTGGGCCAGCACCAGATGTACGCCTCGCAGTGGTGGCGCTTCGAGAAGCCCCGGCACTGGATCAACTCGGGGGGCCTGGGGACGATGGGGTTCGCCGTCCCCGCGGCGCTGGGCGCGAAGACGGGCCGCCCCGACGCCCGCGTCGTGGCGATCGACGGTGACGGCTGCTTCCAGATGACGGCCCAGGAACTGGCGACGAGCACCACCGAGAAGATCCCGTTCATCACCGCGATCTTGAACAACGGCTACCTGGGCATGGTGCGACAGTGGCAAGAGCTGTTCTTCGAGGAGCGGTACTCGGGGGTCTACCTGGACCCGAACGTGCCCGACTACGTGAAGCTCGCCGAGGCCTACGGTGCCGTCGGGCTCCGCGTCGAGCACCCCGAGGAGGTCGACGCCGCGATCGAGAAGGCGTACTCCGTGACCGATCGGAGCGTCGTGATCGACTTCCGCACCGACCCTCGCGAGGGCGTGTTCCCCATGGTGCCGGCGGGCGGTTCCAACGACGACATCATCTTGGGCCCGGAGTTCGCCGATGCCGAGGCTCCGGGGGAGGCACCGATCGTATGAGCAACGCCATGCTGCACACCATCTCGGTCCTGGTGGAGGACAAGCCTGGCGTGCTCACGCGCGTGGCCGGGCTCTTCGCGGCGCGGGGGTTCAACATCAACTCGTTGGCGGTGGGGCCGACCGAGACAGCCGGCATCTCGCGGATGACGATCGTGGTCGACGTCGAGCTGAAGCCCCTCGAGCAGGTCACGAAACAGCTCAACAAGCTGATCAACGTGATCAAGATCTTCGAGCACGACCACGGCTCGGCCGTGGAGCGCGAGCTGATGCTCGTGAAGGTCCATGCGGGCGGGGAGAACCGTCAGCGCGTGATGGAGATCGCCACGGTGTTCCGGGTGAACGTGGTCGACGTGACGAACTCGACCATCACGCTGGAGGCCAGTGGGAAGCCGGACAAGCTGGAGGCGCTGCTCGAGTTGCTGGCCGACTTCGGTGTCGTGGAGCTCTCGCGGACGGGGCGTATCGCGCTCGCCCGCGGGGACCGCGGCATCCGCGAGCGCGTCCTCAAGGCCGCGGAGGCCTGACCCGAGCCCGACGACACGGAAGGAACGGCACGCACATGGCGACGATCTACTACGAGAAGGACACCGACCCCGGCGTCCTGAGCGACCAGAAGATCGCGGTCCTCGGCTACGGCTCACAGGGGCACGCGCATGCGCAGAACTTGCAGGACAGCGGGCTCGATGTGCGCGTGGGGCTGCGGGCGGGGTCGCCGAGCCGCACGAAGGCCGAGGAGGCGGGGCTGCGCGTGCTCGGCACGGCCGACGCCGTGGCCGAGGCCGACGTCATCATGTGCCTGCTCCCCGACACCTCGCACGCCAAGGTTTACGCGGCAGACATCGCGCCGAACCTGAAGGACGGCGACATGCTGATGTTCGCCCACGGGTTCTCGGTGCATTTCGGCACGGTCGTGCCGCCCGCCGGCGTGGACGTGACGATGATCGCCCCCAAGGGCCCCGGGCACCTGGTACGGCGGACCTACGAGGAGGGCAACGGCACCCCCGGCTTGGTCGCCGTGCAGCAGGACGCCACCGGGAAGGCGAGGGCCCGTGCGCTGGCCTATGGTGCCGCCATCGGCTGCGCCAAGCCTGGGATCATCGAGACCACGTTCAAAGAAGAGACCGAGACGGATCTGTTCGGCGAGCAGACCGTCCTCTGCGGCGGCATCAGCGAGCTGATCCGCAACGGGTTCGAGACGCTGGTGGAGGCCGGTTACCAGCCCGAGATCGCGTACTTCGAGTGCATGCACGAGCTGAAGCTCATCATCGACCTCATCTACGAAGGTGGCTTGTCGTGGATGCGCTACAGCGTCAGTGACACGGCCGAGTGGGGCGATTACCAGAGCGGGCCTCGCGTGGTGGACCAGCATTCGCGCGAGCAGATGCGGCAGGTCCTGACCGAGATACAGGACGGCACGTTCGCCAAGCGCTGGATCAGCGAGGCCGAGGCCGGGTTCGGCGAGTTCCTCCGACTTCGGAGCCAGGCGCAGACGTCTCAGCTCGAGCAGGTGGGACGGCAGCTGCGCCAGATGATGCCCTGGCTGGAGTCCGAGGAGAAAGTGCCGAGCTGACATGTCGAACAACGCAGACCCCGACGTAAGCCGCTCTGATGTCGTACGGATCTTCGATACCACCCTGCGCGACGGGGAGCAGGCCCCCGGGATCGCGCTCACCAAGCCCGAGAAGGTGGAGATCGCCGAGCAACTCGCGCGGCTGAACGTCGACATCATCGAGGCGGGGTTCCCGATCTCGTCCCAGGGCGAGTTCGAGGCGGTCCGCGAGATCGCCGACACGGTGAAGGGCCCGGTGATCGCCGCCCTCGCGCGCACCGCCACCGGTGACATCGAGCGCGCCGCGGAAGCCCTGAAGGGCGCCGAGCGCTGGCGGATCCACACCTTCATCTCCACCAGCGACATCCAGATGGGCGCGATGCTCAAGATGTCGAACGAGCAGGTGCTGCAGGCGATCGAGGACAACGTGAAGCTGGCGCGGTCCTACACCGAAGACGTGGAGTTCTCCGCACAGGACGCCACCCGCACCGAACTGGCGTTCCTGATCGAGTGCTACCGGCTCGCCGTCCGGTTCGGGGCGACAACCATCAACGTGCCCGACACCGTGGGTTACGCCACGCCGACGGAGTTCGGCGAGTTGATCCGCATCGTGCGTGACGAACTGCCCGACGAGGTCATCATCTCGACGCACTGTCACAACGACCTGGGGCTCGCGGTGGCCAACGCCCTGGCCGGCATCGAGAACGGCGCCCGTCAGGTCGAGGTCGCGGTCAATGGGATCGGTGAGCGTGCGGGGAACTGCTCGCTCGAGGAGATCGCGATGATCGTGCGGACCCGCCGCGAGCACTTGGGGGTGACCCACGGCCTCAACATCAAGGAGATCACGCGGACCTCGCGGCTGGTCAGCATGACCACCGGCTACAACGTCCAGCCGAACAAGGCGGTGGTGGGCTCCAGCGCGTTCGCCCACGAGAGCGGCATCCACCAGCACGGCGTGCTCGCCAACCGCGAGACCTACGAGATCATGGATCCGGTCGAGATCGGGCTGGAGGGCAACCAACTGGTCTTGGGCAAGCACAGCGGCCGCCATGCGTTCGTCGATGCGCTGCAGAAGCTCGGGATCACGCTGGATGACGCACAGCTGCAGCGGGCGTTCACCCGGTTCAAGGATCTGGCCGATCGCAAGGTGCAGCTCACCGACCAGGATCTCTCGGCGATCGTCGCCGAAGAGATGGGCGCGGCGGATGAAGACATCTTCCTTCTCGAATCGGTGGTCGTGGGCGGGGGCACGCACCTGCAGCCGCGGGCCACGGTCCACCTGAAGAAGGGTGAGGAGACGGTGGAGGAGTCCGCGACCGGCGACGGTCTGATCGACGCCGCCATGGGGGCGATCGCGCGGGCCGCCGGCGTGGAGAGCAGGCTCGTGAGCTTCCATGTGTCCGCGGTGACGGGCGGCACCGACGCGCTGGGCGACGTCGTGGTGCAACTCGACGTGGAGGGCAGGCGCGTCACGGGCCGTGGCGTCGCCACCGACGTGGTCGAGGCGAGCGCCCGTGCCTATCTCGCGGCGGTCAACCGGGCGCTGCAGGTGCAGGCGAAGGACGAGGCACAGACCAACGAGGTCACCCCGTGACCTCGCACCGGATCGGTGTGATCCGGGGCGACGGGACCGGCCCGGAGGTGGTCGGCGAAGGGCTCAAGGTCTTGGATGCGGTGCGTCCCGGCTGTTCACTCGTCGAGTTCGATCTTGGCGCCGACCGATACCTCCGCACCGGCGAGACGCTGCCCGATGAGGACTTGGAGCGCCTCGGGGCCTGCGATGCCATCTTCCTGGGCGCGGTCGGTGACCCCCGGGTGAAGGCCGGCGTCCTGGAGCGCGACCTGTTGCTCAAGATCCGGTTCTCGCTCGACCAGTACGTGAACCTGCGTCCCGTCGTGCGCTACCCGGGCGTGCAGACCCTGGTGCCGAGCCACGCCGAGTCGGATGTGGACATGGTGGTGGTCCGTGAGAACTCCGAGGGTTTGTACAGCGGCGCCGGCGGTTTCCACCGCAAGGGGACGCCGCACGAGGTGGCCGTGCAGGAGTCGATCAACACACGCCACGGCGTGGAGCGGATCGTTCGGTACGCGTTCGATCTGGCGATGACGCCGGGACGCCGCGAAGGGCTCACGCTCGTGCACAAGACCAACGTGCTCACGTTCGCGGGTGATCTGTACCAGCGGGTCGTAGACGAGGTCGCTCCCGAGTACCCCGAGGTGAGCACCGACTACGTCCACGTGGACGCGGCGTGCATCTACTTCCTGGACTCGCCATCTCGTTTCGACGTGATCGTGACCGACAACATGTTCGGCGACATCATCACGGACCTGGGCGCCATGATCCAAGGCGGGATGGGCATCGCCGCCGGAGGGAACATCAACCCCGAGGGCGTCTCGATGTTCGAGCCCATCGGAGGCACGGCACCAGCCGAGACGGGCAAGGGCACGATCAACCCACTCGCGGCGATCGGCGCCATGGAGATGCTGCTCCGCCAACTCGGCGAGGTCTTCGCGGCAGATCGCATCGACAGCGGGATCCGCCACGCGACTTCCTTGATGAAGGGCATGCGCGCCGGTGAGATGGGCTTCACGACGAGCGAGGTCGGGGACCTGGTCGTCGAGGGGGCCACGTCGTGAGCGAAGGCACCGTCGCACCGGCGGTCGAGCTCTACGACACCACGCTCCGAGACGGCGCGCAGCAGGCTGACCTCTCCTACACGATCGAGGATCGCCTCCGGATCTTGCGCAAGCTCGACCAGGTGGGGTTCCCGTACGTGGAGGGTGGCTGGCCCGGCGCGAACCCCCGCGACACGGAGTTCTTCCGCCTCGCCACGAAAGAGACGTTGCAGCACACCACGCTCACCGCGTTCGGGATGACGCGCAGGGCAGGGGAGCGTGCCGAGGACTCGCAGGTGCTCCGCGACCTGCTGGATGCCGGTACCGAGGTGGTCTGTCTCGTGGGCAAGGCATGGGACCTGCACGTCACCGAGGCGCTTCGCACCGACCTCGCCGAGGGCGTGGCGATGGTCCGCGACTCCGTGGCCTTCCTGCGCGCGCAGGGCCGCCGCGTGTTCTTCGACGCGGAGCATTTCTTCGACGGCTACCGCGCCGACCGAACGTTCGCGATGGCGGTGCTCGGCGCGGCGGAGGAGTCGGGCGCCGAGCGGCTGGTGCTCTGCGACACGAACGGCGGGATGCTCCCGTTCGACGTAGCGAAGATCGTGGCCGACGTGAAGGCCCAGGCGTCCGTGCCGCTGGGGATCCACGTGCACAACGACGCGGGCTGCGCCGTGGCGAACACGCTGATCGCCGTCGACGCCGGGGTCACGCAGGTCCAGGGCACGGTGAACGGCTACGGCGAACGGACCGGGAACGCCGACCTGATCCCGATCACGGCCGATCTGGCGCTGAAGATGGGCGTCACCGGCGGCATGCCCGAGGGCGCGGTCGAGCACCTCACCGAGCTCGCGCACTTCGTGGCCGAGATCGCGAACCTCCCGCACGAGGCACGTCAGCCCTACGCCGGCCGCTACGCGTTCACGCACAAGGCGGGCCTGCACACGAGCGGCGTCGCGCGCGTCTCACGCGCGTACGAGCACGTTGCACCCGAGACGGTGGGGAACCGCCGCGGCGTGGTCGCCTCCGACTACGGCGGTGGCGCCACCATCCGGATGAAGGCCCACGAGTTCTCGCTGGACCTCCCCGACGCGGCCATCCCCGTGGCGGTGGAGCAGATCAAGGAGCGGGAAGCGGCCGGGTACGCGTTCGACGTCGCCGAGGCCAGCCTCGAGCTCCTGCTGCGGAAGGCGGCCGGCTGGTCGCAGCCGTTCTTCGAGGTGGAGTCCTACCGCGTGCACGTGGAGGAGAAGGTCGGTGACGGTGAGGCCCCGCTCGCCGAGGCCACCGTCAAGGTCCACACGAAGGGCACGCGCCACATCGAGAGCGCCGAGGGTCAGGGCCCGGTGGGCGCGCTGGACAACGCGCTCCGCAAGGCGCTCACGAACGACTACCCAGAGCTCGGGCGGATGACGCTGGAGGACTACCGCGTGCGCGTGCTCGACGAGAGCGTCGGCACCGGCGCCGTGGTGCGTGTGCTGCTCGACACGTCCAACGGCGAGCGCGACTGGACCACGGTGGGCGTCAGCGAGAACATCATCGAGGCGTCCTGGGAGGCCTTGGTCGACGCCTACACCTACGGGTTGCTGCACCCTCGCGAACACGCCGAGGGCTAAGGGGTCGGGTCGGTCGCCTCGGCGGCGATGAGCCGGACGATCTCATCCTCGATCCCCTTGGCGGTCTGATCGTCGAAGGCGTTCGACAGGATCGAGAACTCGAGCCATCGCCCGTCGATCTCCGAGCGCACCCATCCGGACAGGGCGCTCGCGTTCTCGAGGGTGCCGGTCTTCGCGCGAAGCGTCAGGCCGCCCAGCCGGGTCGGATGGCCCAGGGTCCCGGTGCCGGGTCGCGGCAGTGTGGAGCGAAGGGTTCTGCCCCACGGCCGGGCCTCGGCGAACGCCAGCAGGGCGAGGATCCCTCGCGTGCTGGAGCGGTTGTCGTAGGACAGGCCCGAGGCGTCGTGACAGGTGAAGTCGGGCCCGCGGCGCACGATCCAGCCGCAGACGACCTTCGCGCCGGCCGCGATGGTGCCGCGCTTGCCGGCTTCGAACGCGAGCATCTTGCCCAGGACCTCGGCGCGGAAGTTGCTGGACGGGACATTCATGCGGCGCATCAGGTGCAGCAGATCGCGGGACCGCACGACCGCCAGACGATCGGTCGGTCCTCCCGGCGACCCGTAGCCCGCGTCATCGCGCACGACGATCCGGCGGGCCCGAAGTCTCCCGGTGAGCGCCTGTGCCGCGCGGCGCTCGGGGTCGCTCAGGTGCTGGCCCGTGGCCGACTCGTTGAGGTCGAACGTGAGCGCCGTCGGACGTGCGATGTAGATGTCGGGGAAGTACTCGCGCCATCCCGGTGCCCACCAGTCGCGCTCGAAGGGGCCCGTGGCGCCCATCACCGAACCGGCGATCCGTCGGATGCCTGCGGCCTCCACTTCCGATGCGATCGCGCGGATCGCGTCGCGGTCCACATCGGGGTCGCCATGTCCGACGAGCCACAGATCGCCTCGCAGCACGCCGTCGTCGATCCGGCCGTCGTGGCGAACCTCGGTCGCGATCCGTCGCCCGGGCGCGTACCGATCGAGCAGGACCATCGAGAGCAAGAGCTTCTGGTTCGACGCCGGCGGACGCATCACCCACGCCTTGTGCTCGTACCAGACCTCGCCTGCCTCGCCGACGCTCACCGAGAACGGGCGGTCACCGATGATCGCATCCAGGTCGTGGGCCCAGGCGGGCCGGGCCCGGAGCGGGTCACCGGGCGGTGGGAGCGTGGCCGCCCGAGCGGGAAGGACACCGGCGAGCAGAGCGGCGAACACGAACGGGACCAGGGGTCTCCTGCGGGCGCGGAGCACGGCCCGATCGTACCGGGGCAGCCCCGGCCTCACGCCACCTTGACCCAGAGATCGCCTGCGATCTTGCCGCGCGTGAAGTACAGCCGCCAGCACCCAGCGGTGGGGAAGAGCAGGCGGGCCACCCACGGCTCGCCGGGGCGATCCCAGCCGTCGAGGACGCCGGGGCGCACGTCGGCGACCCGCTCGATGCGGCCACCGGGGCCGACCAGCGTGATCCGGAAGGGACCGTTGCCGGTCACGTTCCACCACACCGTGGTCGGGGTCACGGGCTGGATCGCACCGGTCGCGAACAACGCGTAGGCCGGTTTGCCCTCCTCGGTAACGCCGGTGACCTCGAAGCCTCTGTCGATGTGCGTCATCGGGGAACCCGGTTGGCAGGAGCCCGCCGACCCGGTGACGTCCGGCGGCGGCGTCTGCGACGTCGAGGGCGGCTGGACGAACGGGTCCGTCCCGGTCGGGATCTGGCTTTCCGTGCACGCGGCCAGCGCGAACGAAGCCACGACCACGAGAGCGGCCGCGGGGCGGCGGGCGCCGCGGGCGGGGGGGG
>JBKJXU010000004.1:0-20844 GCA_046716145.1 Actinomycetota bacterium | reverse complement strand
TGTAGCGAGTGGAGGTGGGTCCGGGGTCGGTAACGCCATCTCGGCCTTCGGGATGTTTCCGGGACAGCCTCGATCCTTACCGGGATGGTGCCGGAAGTGAAGTCAGTCAGGCGGCCGCTTCGAGACCTTCAGCCATTCTGTGGCGGGCCATCGTGAGGGCGTTGACCATCACGGCCCAGCCGAGCATCTCGACCTGCTGACGCCGCCATCCCAGGCTGTGAGCCCTGCCGAGGAACAGGGTGTCCTCCAGGGACCGGTTCAGCGATTCCGAGTCGTTCCGGCGGCCGTAGAGGCGCGGGAAGTCCGGGTCCGAGGGCGGGATGGGCCGAACGTTCTCGGTCCGGTTGAACTTGCGCTTGCGATCGGCGTCGTTCTGGTGGAGGCGTACCGTGATCTGCCCTCCGCCGAGGTGCTCTGGGAGCCGATAGTCGTTGTACCAACGATACAGGCGGGCCACCTCCGTCTCTAGATGGACGTCCGACTCCCGGACGCTTGGTTGCTCTAGGAACCGAGCCGCATCTCCGCCGAAGCGAAAGGCACCTTGGGTCGTCCACCCAGGTTGCCGGGCCCGCCATCGACGGGCCACTCTTGATGCAGGAACAGGGTCTCACGTACAGCCATGCGTGCGGCAGAAGACGGATGCGACACCAGGGCGGAGGTCCTGATCGCGGAGTCGAGGGTCAAGGTCACGAAGACCTCGGACTACGAGGTTCCAGGCACGCTCGGCGATCTTCGAGTACATCGAGGTCTTCTACAACCGCCAGCGGAGACACTCGACGATCGGGATGGTCTCCCCGGCGGAGTTCGAGAGGCACTACGCTCATGCCCTCACGTCATAGTCAGCAGGTGTCCGGTGAACAGGGGCAAGCTCAATCTTTTGCTGGAAGCGGGGGGAGCAGCATGACGAAGAAGGGCATCCTGGAGCGTCTGGCGGCGGGTCCCGTAGTCGGTGACGGCGGATACCTCCTGGAGCTGGAGAAACGCGGCTACGTGCAGGCCGGGCCGTTCACACCGGAGGTCTCGATCATGCACCCCGAGGCGCTTCTCCAGATGCACCGTGAGTTCCTCTACGCGGGCGCCGACGTCTTGCAGGCACTGACGTTCTACGCGAGCGAAGAGAAGCTCGCGACCGTTGGGCTTGGCGACAAGGTCGATGAGATCAACAGCGCCGCCACGGCTATCGCTCGAGAGGCCGCCGCCGAGGGCGATGCACTCGTCGCCGGTAACCTCACGCTCACTTGGTCATACGATCCGGCTGACCCGGATTCGGCCAACCTCGTGCGGGAGCAGTTCGACCGCCAGCTCGAGGATCAGATGGCGCTGGGCATCGATTTCGTCATCGGCGAGACCTACAGCTTCATCGGCGAGGCGCTCATCGCGACCGAGCGGGCGAAGCGAACCGGGTTGCCGGTCATGACGACGATGTCGTTCACGAAGCTCCCTCACGCCGAGGAGGGAGACTCGGCCGCCGACTGCGCGAAGAAGCTGGTGGACGCCGGCGCCGACATCGTCGGCGTGAACTGCCTGCGAAGCCCGGAGGCGATGCTTCCGCTGGTCCGCGAGATGCGTGAGGCGGTGTCCGGATATGTGGCCGCGCAGCCGGTCGCCTACCGCGTTCCGGCGGACAGCCCCGATTTCACCTCGCTGCCTCAGTTCCCCTACGAACTCGACACGCTGCAACTCACGCGCAAGGATTTCGCCGACTACGCGAGAGAGGCGCTCGACATGGGCGTGAACTACATCGGCGCGTGTTGCGGAGCGGTGGCCGAGCACGTCAGGGCGATGGCGAAGGTCGTGGGCAAGCTGCCGGCCGGAGAGCGCGAGTGGAAGTCCCCGACCGGAAAGCCGATGTCAGGTTATGAGTACTACGAGCACAACGAGAAGGAACCCGGGTAGCGACAAGGACGGAAGCACCCGTAGACAGCCGCGGTATCTCTACTTCCTCCAGTAGCTTGATTGCGCGGGTAGGCTTTCAGCCACCCTCTTGCCGGTAGAAAGGGGTGCTCCCCGCCGCGTGGTCCGTCGTGTCGACGATGTTCTCGAGCTCCGGCGCGACCCCGCGCACCATGACCTCGAACCCCTGGCGCAGGGTCACTTTCGATGCCGCGCACCCTTGGCATCCGCCGCTCATGGCGATGAAGAGGCTCCCGTCCCGGACGTCGACGATCGAGATCTGTCCGCCGTGAGCGGCGATGGAACGGTTGACCTCCCGATCTAGAAGTTCCTGGACGACGTCACGGATCTCACCGTCGGACCGATCAAGGGTTCGAGAGTTGCGCGGTGTCTCGAGTATGGCCGGGATCCCGGAGAGCAGCTGGATCCGGATGGCGGTACCGATGGCCGACCTCAGCCCTGACCAGGAGGTGCTCGGTTCCTTCCCGACCGTCACGACGTTCTCGGCGAGGAGCACATAGGCAACACCTGGAAGCGCGAACAACCGCTCAGGCAGCGGGGACCCGGCGGCGCGTTCCTCGTCGGCGAAGAGGAACGGGCCGCCGGGATGCACCGTCCGGCTCACCACGAACTTGCACGAGTCTGGATCGGCAAGCAGAGACTCTGCACGGATCTCGATCGTCGGATCGATCGGTGGAGCTTCAGACATCTTCCGTGACCTTTCCCGCGTCGAGCTCACCGAGGTCCCGCAGGCGATCGAAGGAGTAGATCCCGGTGCTGTGGCCATCGTCCCAACCGATCGTGATCGCGTAGTTGCCGACGCTCGAGATCGCGCGCGGAGTTATGTCAGGCCGCACGCTCTTCGGGTCCAAGAGCGCTCGCCCGCTCGTCTCTTCGATACAGACCGCACAGGGGCATGCCAATCGGAGGTCTCGGACGTCGAGGTCGCTACCGTGCCCATCCTCCCACAGCACCGACAGCGTTCGGGCGTCTCGCCGGCGGATACCAACCGGCTTCGTCCGAGACCCCGACGGTGAAACGGCGCTTTCGACCCAGGCGGGCTCGCCCTCGCCTGTCTCCCATGTCCAAGCGAATGGCCTCAGCACCGCGGTCGGAAGCCCTTCGAGGTGGCCGGCGAGCGCCGTGGCGATCTCCCGATAGGCGTGGGCGACGATCGAGTTCGGTCTATCGACGAGGATCGGTCGTCCCTCGTCCCCGCCGATGACGACCTCGGCGTCGAGAGGTATCGCACCGAGGAACGGGACCCCGAGCTGCTCGCTCATCCGCTCGCCGCCCCCGCGACGGAAGACATCCGTGTCCTTCCCGCAGTGCGGGCAGGTGAACGTGCTCATGTTCTCGATGATGCCGAGGATGGGGACATGCACGGTCTCGAACATCCGCAGCCCACGGCGGGCGATCTTGAGACTCACGTCCTGCGGCGTCGTCACGATGATCGCCCCCGACAGGGGGAAGCTCTGAGCCAGCGTCAATTGCGTGTCACCCGTTCCTGGGGGGAGGTCGAGGATCAGGGCGTCCAGCTGTCCCCACTTCACGGAGCCGACGAAGAGGCTCAAGAACTTGCCCACCATCGGTCCACGCAGGATCGCCGGGTCGTCGTCCCCCCTCAGCATGCCCATCGAGATGACCTTCAAGCCGTGCGGCTCTGGAGGGACCATCCTTCCGTCAGGGTTCGCTTCGGGTTGCTGACCGGTGGGGAGACCCAACATCCCGGGGATGCTCGGTCCGAAGAGATCGGCGTCGAGCAAACCGATCTGGCCTCCGGCTTGTTGGAGCGCGAGCGCGAGATTGACGCTGACGGTGGACTTGCCCACGCCCCCCTTTCCGCTGCCCACCGCGATCAGGTGCCGGATCCCCGGCAACCTCTCTGGACCTTCGGATGGCTGCGCCGACGCCCGAGGGGCGTGGTCGCCGTGACTGGGGTCGTTGGTCTGCATAGTTGAGACTCCTCTTTCCACCAGTCTTCCACGACTCGGTCCATACGCTCAGCTCGCCGATGTCCTGTGCCTTAGGCCTACTGGGTCATCGACCGACACCTTCTCCATGGAGTCCGACAGCACCCATAGCGCGGTGCTCGGACCGTGAATCAGCTCGACGTGCCGTCCTCGTGTGTCCAGTGCCAGGGCAGGGCACTCATCGGTCAGGCCGTCCATGAGCGCGACGTCGGTTGGCGTTACTTCCTCGCGTGCAGGGATTGCGAGATGACGATAGAACTCGGCCAGGGTCCGTTCCGACGGTTCGCGCAGGCCAGCACCAAGGCCGTGGTGGCGACGGCCAGCAGTGAAGGCCACGACCTCGATGCGTCCGCGGTCCGTCCCCCTGGCGACCTCAAGACCCGATCCATGAAGAGCGAAGACCGCAATTGCAGGCACCCGGGCTGCACCACCATCTTGTCTGCCTACAACACAACGGCGACCTGCTGGGCGCACACGAGCCCCTCGATCCGATAGCAGCTGCCTCCGTCATAGGGCTCGATAGATCTCGCCCTCGGCGACGATGTTCGGAAACGTACTCGAGCCGCGACAATGCGTGGTACGGGCGATGGCCTGCGACCTCGGCTGCCCGATTCGCCGCGCTCTCCACCGAGTACCCCCAGCACGTGCGCTCACCGCCGCACGGGCTCACGATCGCGATTTGAGCCCAAATCACCGGACCGGCAGGCTGCGCCAGGACCCAAGGATCCGCCGTCCACCCGCCGTCTCACTGCTTCGGGATGTCCTTGGCCGGATCGATGAACGGCTTGGGCACCGTAACCGCCCGCTGACGTCCGAGGGGGGTCTCCACCTCGAACCGGTTGCCCATGTCGGCGCGCTCGACGGGGAGCATCGCGAACCCGATGTTCTTCTCGAGCCTCGGTGAGTGACATGCCGATGTGACACTGCCGATGCGCCGTTCCCCATCGAAGACGGGGAACGTGTCGATCATCTCGTTGTCGATGAACGAGCCGAGACTGGGTCCGTCGATCTCGACCCCCACGAGCTTGCGCGTCGGTCCCTCCGACCTGATGCGCGTGAGGGCCTCCTTGCCGATGAAGTCGGATTCCTGGTCGAGGTCCACCATCCACGAGTAGCCCATGTCGACCTCGAAGGGGTTCGTGTCGTACCAGATGTCGCATCCAAAAGCGAGGATGCCGCCCTCGATGCGGCGGATGTGGCACGGCCCGATCACGCGCAGGTCATGCCGTTCGCCGGCCTCCAGCACGGTGTTCCAGAGCTGTACTCCGTTGGCCGTTGCGTCGTAGAGGTAGATCTCGTAGCCGAGCTCGCTCGTGTAGCCCGTGCGCGAGACGCATACGCGCATGCCATTCAGCTCCAGATCCTCGGACATGAAGTAGTAGGGGATCTCCAGGATCGCCTCTCCGAACAGATCGACCATCACGTCCTTGGATCTCGGACCTTGGATCTGCACGGGGGCGACGTCGACCTCTTTGATCGTCACGTCCATCCCGCTGTGCACGGCCAACCCCTGTGCCCACAGACCCACGTCGCTGTCGGCGAGCGAGAGCCAGAACCGGTTCTCCTCCAGCCGGAGCAGGACGGGATCGTTGATGATCCCACCGTCGGGAGCTGTCACGAAGACGTACTTGGCCTGACGGACGGCGCACTTGGTCATATCGCGGGGCACCATCATGTTCGTGAAGTCGAACGCGTCCGGCCCGGAGATCTCGATCTGCCGCTCGACGCCCACGTCCCACATCGTGACGGCGTTCAACAGGTGCCAGTACTCGGCGACCGGATCCCCGTAGTGCCGCGGATGGTAGGTGTGGTTGTAGACGCTGTAACGCTTGACGCCGTGTTCACGCGACGCGTAGAAGTACGGCGACCTGCGCAGCCGGGGGTACAGCAGGATGCCGGGGTTCTCGTAGACCGCCATCGGACCGCCTCCCTAGCGTGTCGCCCCTGTGAAGGGTTCAGAGCCAGCGTATCCTGCCCGTCGGCCAGCACGCATGCCGAGGGTTCCTTCCGCCGCGGCGGGGGAAACCCATGCCCGAACGAAGGAGAACCTGTTCGGATGCCTGTACGACGCGGCTCTCCTGGAGCGACGCGGGACGGGAACGGCGTATCGTCCAGGTGGGAGCTGAAGGAAAGGTCGTATGGAGGACACGTCGGATCGTTTGTTGCAAGCCTTGGAGGGATGGGAGCGCGTCGCCGACGCGGCCACCCCGGACGAGGCCGCTCGCACGCTCGACGAGGCGACGCTGCAAGTCTTCTGGCAACGCTGGCGCACTCTGGCGCCGTCTGAACGAGGATCTCGCCGACGCGGCACGGCCCGTCGAGGAGTCTGGATCACACGAAGTGGGCGGGGAGGGTGGCTGAGACGGACCGGCCGGTGAAGGAGCGGGCATGACGACCCTCAAAGAGATCATGACGGCCGAGGTCTTCACGATCGCGCGGGATACGCCCGTCGCTGAGGTGGCCGGCAGCATGCTCAAGGGCCGGTTCGGATCAGCCATCGTGATGGAGGGATCCGTGCTGATCGGCATCTTCACCGAACGCGACGCGCTCCGAGCGGCTGCCTCGGGCGCGGATCTCAATTCGGCGCAGGTCGCCTCGTGGATGACCGAAGATCCGGTCACCGCCTCCCCGGATATGGAGGCCGACGAGGCGACGGAGATCATGATGAGCCAGGGCTTCCGGCATCTGCCGGTCCTCGAAGCGAAGAGCATCACCGGCATCGTGAGCCTGCGAGACCTCATGCGGATCCGGGTCCGCCGCACCCAGCCGTAGGCTCGGCGGTTGGATCGGTCGGATCCCTCGATGCGACCGCCTTCCCTAGGTCTGAGCCACGGTCCACGTCACCATGCTGGTGTCGGCGCCTTCAGACCCGCGCGAGTCCCGTTCGGACCGTGGATCATCGTGCGAGACGCGACACCGCTTCACATCACAACGCCCGTAAGGTGGCGCCGTGGACCTGGCGGAGGCTCGAAGACGCTTCGGTGATGCCCGGGTGGCGCGCCTGGCCACCGTCCGCCCCGACGGTTCCCCCCACCTCGTGCCGATCGTGTTCGCGTTGGAGCGCGACACGCTCTGCTTCGCCGTGGACGAGAAGCCTAAACGCTCCGCACGCCTCCAGCGGATCGCGAACGTCGAACATGAACCGCGCGTGAGTGCTCTGGTGGACGCCTACGACGAGAACTGGTCTCGGCTGTGGTGGGTCCGTATCGACGGGCGCGCCGACATCGTGGCCGAGGGGCCCGACCTCGAGCGGGTCCAGCGGGCGTTGGCGGCGAAGTACCTCAGGTACCGCGACCGTCCACCACCCGGCCCAGCCGTGACTCTCCGGATCGAACGCTGGCGTTTCTGGCCGTAGGACCAGTCGCGCGGCGGCTCAGGCATCCAACAGCGTGATCGCGGGCACTAGCGGCCTCACCGACTCCCCAACTCCGGGTGCTCCTTGTCCTGCGACGAACCCACGTGTGTAGGGTCGAGGGGATGAGGATCGGCGCGGCGCTCTCGACCGACCCCGATCCGACGCGAGCGACATCGGCCGCCGTCGAGGAGGCCCGATCTCGGCTCGGCGGGGCCGAGGTCTCGCTGGCTGTGGTCGCCGCTTCCCGGCACCACGCTCCTTCGGCCGGCGTCGTCGTGGATGCCGTTCGCCTCACCGCAGACACCCAGCGACTGATCCGCTGCGTCGCGGAGACGGAGGTGGGTGGCGATCGCGAGATCGAGGGCGACCATGCCGTCGCGGTATGGCTGGCCTCGCTGCCCGAGCCCGCCGAGACTTTCCACATGGAGTTCGTGCGCTCGTCGGAAGGCGGTCTGTTCGGGGGATACCGCTTCGAGGAGGCCGGGCCGGGCCCATACCTGCTGATCGGCGACCCCTTCTCGTTCCCCACCGACCTGCTGCTCCGGCACGTGAACGACCACGTGCCCGGAACGGTCGTGATGGGAGGGATGGCGAGCGGCGGGACGGAGCCCGGCGACACACGGCTCTTCCTGGACGACCACGTGGTGGACGCCGGTGCGGTCGGGGTCCGCATGCCCGGGATCGGGATCCGGGCTCTCGTTTCGCAGGGATGCCGCCCCATCGGTCATGCCTACACCGTCACGTCGGCGGAAAGGAACGTGATCCACCAGCTGGGAGGCCTGCCGCCCCTGCAGCGGCTGCAGGAGCTGGTAGAAGCGCTGTCGCCCGAGGACCGCGAGCTGCTCGGTCAGGGCCTGCACGTAGGTCGGGTGATCGACGAGTACAAGGCCGAGCCTGAGCGCGGCGACTTCTTGATCCGGGGAGTCGTGGGAGTGGACACGGAGACCGGGGCGCTCGCGGTGGGGGACGGGATCGAGGTCGGGGAGACGATCAGGTTCCACGTGCGGGACGCGGCCACCGCCGACGAGGATCTCCGCACCCTCCTGGAGCGGGAGACCCAGCCGGCGGACGGAGCGCTGCTGTTCACCTGCAACGGGAGGGGTTCGCGACTGTTCTCGGTCCCGGATCACGACGCTTCTCTGGTCTCGCAGAAGCTCGGAGGCCTGCCCCTGGCGGGGTTCAACTGCGCGGGAGAGATCGGACCGGTCGGCGGTAAGAACTTCCTGCACGGCTTCACCGCGTCGATCGCCCTCTTCGTGGACGCCTGAACCTGGCATCGCCCACGGGCCGAGCTGCGTGGAGCGCGTGTCCAGGGAGGCGTCGCTCGGTGGGCCGAGGTTGCCGTTCTCGGCGATCTTCTTCACCCGGGGGCACGCGACCTCGCGATGTGCGCACGATGTCCCGAGACATCACACGGGATCCTCCCATGCGCGTGAACCGTGTCTCATCGGGCTGCGGGGACTTGCCGCTACCGGGGACTCGAGCGGGGGACTCAGGCATCCAAGACAGATCCGTCCGGCTCAGGGGTCAGTCGCACGCAGCCCTCCTTCAACTCCACGCGATACAGGTCACGCACCCAGCCGCACGCCACGCCCAAGAAGAAGGGGGAACGGAACAAGAGCAGACGAGGCACTTGTTGTGATCGCTCTTGTTGTGCCCCCGACCCACCGCACCCGAGCATCGATTCATACCGCCCACCAGGTCATGGAGTGGTTTCTGCGGGCCCTTGGCTTCGACCGACAGGAAGACCTCATCGCCCCGGCGAACGATGATGTCGACGCTGCCCTTAGTGACCTCTTCCGATCCATGTGGTTCGCTCACCACCGCATCGACCGGCCATCCGTGATCAAGCACCAACTCTGTGGCGGTGCCGTAGTGGGCGATCGTCTCCGAGCGGAGTTGGGTCCCTGTGCCTGTCTTCTCGATCAGGTGGAAGTTCTCCTTCGGGGTGCCGTCCTTGTGCGGTGCCATCATCGGACTGAGGAGGTAGCCGGACT
The DNA here is from genome assembly GCA_046716145.1 of Actinomycetota bacterium. Taxonomy (GTDB): domain Bacteria; phylum Actinomycetota; class UBA4738; order UBA4738; family HRBIN12; genus AC-51. Next base: position 11,626 of record JBKJXU010000004.1, on the reverse strand, counting down.
CGACCTCCAACAGTGGAGGGTCTGCGTCCAACCCCTTCAAGAAGCTGCGGGCGTCGAGATCCGTGATCTCGCTCGGAAGCGCCGGTTGACTCCGCCCCAAGAACTCGGCCGGTCGATGCTGCACCGCCTGCGGCCACCACCGATCGAGCCGTTGCTCTAGATCCTCGCGTGCGCTCCCCATCGTCGGCCCTTCGTTCACCCGGAGCGATGATGTTAGGCGGCCGGGCAGTGCGCAGGGGCGTGAATCTCGAATGGTGGGAGACGGCCTGAGAACTGGCTGAAGGGGGAGGGGTGGCCCCTCCCCCCTTCACCGTCCGTGAACGTAGCGCCCCTCACGCATGCGTCCGCCGGTGACTCCCGAGGGCTCCGGCGCTCTTGCATTCCTTGCCGCACGTCTCGCACTGATACCCCCTCGAACTCCCGTCCGGACTCTCCGGCAGCCGAGGCGCCGCCCCTTCCGCCTTCTCGGCCCACCCGACCGGGATCCACTGGACATCGACCAGCCCGGGAGCCGCGAGCTTCAAGATGTCGATCGCCATCCTCGGGTCTCCTTCATCGAGGCTCTCGTGGGCAACCTCTATCGCACGCTCGGTAAGGCGCCAGAGCGCTTCGGAGCGCTCTTGGTGACGAAGCACGCGTTCCCCTTCCCATATCGCCTTGAACTCCGGATCACGTGTCCATCGCCAGAGCTGGGCGTGTGAAACCCCCACCGATGCCTCGACGTCCTTTCGCTTCATACCGGCGCTCAGCTGATCGATCGCTGCCAGCTGTTTGTCGCTGAGCATCACGATGCCTCGCTTTCACTCGCCACCGACCATGGCTGCTGCTCCAGCAGCGTTGCTGGCCGCGCGCGCTCTCGCAGGATCGCCCGCTTGAACCGCGGCGTCATAAGCCAGCGGCGACCTCGCTCGGGATGGACGCCCTCGCGTGTCATGGCGGTGGCGACGTCATCACCCCGCGCTATCCACTGCACCAGGTGAAGCTGTTGAGGCGTCAGATGCGACCGCGGGTCTGTGCCGTCCCGCTCGGTGATCATCCCATCGAGCACGCGGCGGGCGGCTGATGCGACTATCGCGGCTAGGTCTGGTGACAAGCTTGGTCCGCGTGTCCGGCTCGATCCTTTGAGCTCCTTGTAGGCCGCAAGGAACCCCTTGTTCTCGGCGATGATGCCTTCGACCTCGCTGTTCATCCCGACTCCTTCCAGTAACGATCGTCACCGGGATAGATCGGCCGGACGAGCGCTTCAGCGTCGCCGTCATGAGACACCTTGCGCTGCAGGGTTTCTGCGGCGTGCTCGGTTCGGTCCGTCCCATTGGCGAGAAGCCTTGCCTCACAGCAGTTACTGGATAGCCAATTGCATCTGTGCAGGTAGAGACACGATCTCGAGACCGGTGGTGGAGTGGCCACGGCGGGCCGCCCAGAAGGTTTCGTTTCGTTTCACATCGTTTCATCGGCCCGTGGCCAGCCCAGTTGCCGCGCGTACCGCCAGGGCGCACACTCGCGCTCCGTCGTGGTTGCTGCGGCCCGGATTCGTTACCGATTCGGCGAGATCCGTTACCGGGAGAGGTAGCCCGCGCCGATGACCTGGGCGTTCCAGGATCTCTACCGCCCCGACCTGGCCAACCTGGACCTGGCACCTGGCCTGGCCCGGGCCGGTAGAGAACCTGGCAGAGATCGTCCGCCGAGGTCACCACCAGCGCGTTGAAGTGTAGCGAGTGAAGGTGGGTCCCGAGTTGGTAACGCCATCTGCGCCTGAGGGATGCCCCAGAGAGGATCTTCTGGTGGTGGACCCCCCGAGGGGCGGTGTCGTAGACGATCGCCTGGGTCCCTGGACCGGCGGCGCCAAGCGTTCCAAGCAGACGACATGCGACGGCCGCTTCTGAGCCGGGTCGGGTGCCCGGTCATGCTCACGATTGTGCTACCGGTATCGAACCGGTATGGCACCAGCCTGGCGAACCTCGTCTATATTCGACACGTGGCGGGGAAGCGTGTGGCGCTCGGCATCGACCAGGGCAGCAGCGGCGCGAGGGCCGTCGTGATGACCTCGGCGGGCGAGGTGCTCGGGTCCGGTCGCGTGCTCTGCCGAGATCTCCGCCGCACGTCGAAGGGCACCGACCACCACGCGAGTTCCTGGCTGGACGAGTCCTTCTCGGCGGCTCGATCCGCACTGCACCAGGCGGGATGTGCTGAGGTCGATGCGATCGGCGTTGGCGCCCTCGGACCGGCTCCGGTGGTGGTCGACGCTGACTTCCGCCCGCTGGTGGAGTCGCCGCTGTTCCCGATCGAACCCGTGCCGGCGTGGATCGACGCTCTGTCTGCCGAGCTCATGTCGCAGGCGGCATGGGTGGTCGACGTCGCCGGGTTCCTCGTGGGGACGCTCGTCGGGCTCCCGGTGATGGATCGCATCACTGCGGCCGACTATGTTGTCGGCGGATCGCCGGCCAAGGTCGCGGTGCCAGACGCGCAAGAGCCCTTCGAAGTCGCCGGCGAACTCACCGCGACCGCTGCCGAGCGGATCGGCCTATCCCCGGGCGTTCCCGTCACCGTTGGCACCTACGATACGTTCGTCGACCTCGCCGGCGTCGGGGCCACGGAGCCTGGCTCGGCGGCCATCCTGCTCGGGAGCACGGTCATCGTCGGCACGGTGCGCCAGGAGTCGGATGCGCCGGACGGTCTGCGCTCGAGCCCGCATGTAGGTCCCGGCTGGTTCGTCGGAGGCTGGACGTCCACCGCCGGTCGAGCACTCGGCTGGGCGGCCTCGCTTGGCGCCGAGGCCGACAGGGAACGTGTGATCGCGGAGGCTGGCGCGATGGAGCCCGGTGGCGGCGGCGTGCTGGTGATGCCGTATCTCGACGGTGAGCGCGCGCCGGTGTGGGACCACAAGGCGCGGGGAGCCATGCTTGGCCTCGCGACGAGCACGACGCTCGCCCAGATCTACCGAGGCGTGCTCGACGGCGTCGTCCTGTCCACCTTGGACCTGGCGGAGCGCCTGGAACCGGTGCGTGGCGGGGCCACGTGGATCCTCGCCGGCGGAGGCGCGCGCGACGCCGCGTGGACGAAGGCGACCGTCGACGCACTAGGAGAGCCGGTCACGGCGGTCGACCTTCCCGACGCGGCGGCCGCCGCGCGCGCGGGGCTGGCCGCGATCGGAGAGGAGCTGCCGCCGCCTGCCGGGCGCATCGTCGAACCCGATCCGAGAGACCGTGACCGGTGGAAGGAGCTCGCCGACGTGTATCGAGGGCTGTACGAGACGCTCGCCGATCGGATGCACCGGCTGGGTGCGCTCGCCGATCGAGGAGCGTCGATGTGAGCGGTGCCACGATGCGCGCGGCTCGCCTGCATGGGCTCGAGGACCTCCGGATCGACAGGCTCGACGTGCCGTCTCCCGCCGCCGGCGAGTTGCTCGTGCGGATCGAGGCCAACGGCGTCTGCGCCACCGACGCTCGCAAGTACCGGGTCGGGGTGAGCGACGGCACCTATCCGTTCAATCCCGGCCACGAGTGGGTGGGCCGGGTAGAGGCGATCGGCCCCCACGTGTCGGGATGGTCGATCGACGACCGCGTCTACGGCGACACCTACGGGGGCTACGCCGATTTCGCGACGATCCCCGTGCAAGGGGGGCCGTGGTCGTGCGGGCCGACGCGGCTGCCCGACGAGGTTCCGATCGAACGCGCCGTGTTCCTGGAACCCCTGGCCGACTGTCTCCACGCGGTATTGGATCAAGCCGAGGTGCACGAGGGTCAACGTGTCGTCGTCGTCGCCGCCGGCTCGATGGGGTTGCAGATGATCGCCGTCTCGGCGCAGGCGGGTGCGCACGTGGTGGCGGTGGAGCCGCAGGCAGACCGGCGCGCCCTGGCCCGGGCATTCGGTGCCGCCGAGGATCTCGATCCCGACGTATGGGTCGAGGTCGTCCGCGAGGGCGGGGGAGCGGACGCGGTGATCGTGTGCACCGGCGACCCGGATCTCGTCGCCCCCGCGCTTGCGGCCACCGCTGCCGGTGGGCGGGTCGTGCTCTTCGCCGGGTTCGGCGACCGACCGGTGGTGCCGGTCGACGTGAACGACCTGCACTATCGCGAGATCGCCCTCGTCGGCAGCGAATGGATCGGGTCGCCGCCGAACCAACGGCGTGAACGCTACGCCGATGCCGCGCGGCTCCTCGGCTCGGGGGAGCTGCAACTGGAGCAGCTCGTGACGTCGCGATGCTCGTTCGACGATCTGGAAGCGGCACTGATAGGGCGCTCGGCCTTCCGAGAACTCAAGACGGTGTTCCACGTGGATCCGGAGGCATCCGTGGCGTGACCGCACTACTCGCTCCCGACGGCCGAGCCGTCGTCGTCGCCGTCGACCACCCCCTGTACTCATGGCCATGCGTAGGGCTGGAGGACAGGGCAGGCACGATCCGTGCTGCGGTCGGGGCCGGTGCCGACGCGATCATCGCCGGCTACGGGACCGTGCGCGATGCGCCCGCGGCCTTCGGCGGCGCGGCGCCGATCCTCAAGCTCGATCTGACGACGGTCACCGTCGGCGGCGAGTACCCGCTCACGGAGTACGTGGCCGCCTATACGGTCGACGATGCTCAGGCCATCGGTGCGGCCGCGGTGCTCACGTTCGTGCAACTCGGCGCAGACTTCGAGCTAGCAGCGCTGCGCACGGCGGGGCAGGTCGCAGCGGCATCCGATCGAGCAGGCGTGCCATACGTGTGCGAGATCATGCCGGTCAAGAGCGCACGGTTCCCCGACCCACACGATCCACTGGCGATCGCCGCGGCCACCAGGACCGCGGTCGAGTTGGGGGCCCGGGTCGTGAAGACCTCGATGCCGAACCCTCCCGAAGCCGTCGCTGACGCCGCGGCGTTCGGTGTGCCGGTCATCCTCGCCGGGGGTGACCTCACGTCGGACCGAGGTTCACTCTTCGCTGCCGTTGCCGTCGCGATGAGCAAGGGCGCCAGCGGCGTGGCGTTCGGCAGGAACGTCTGGGGCGCGGCGGACCCCGCCGGTACCGTGCGCGAGTTGGTGGGCATCGTGCATCGATCGCCGTCCCCGGAGTGAAGCCGGGGATACCTGGGGTCTTCGTGCTCGTAACCACGGCGGTGCCTACCAGAGGCCGCCGAGCGCCACCGTGATGGCCTCCCCGTTCAGGGCGGTCGCTCCATCGGAGGTGAGGTATCCGATCACGTCGGCGATCTCCTCGGGCTGCATCACCCGCCCCGCCGCATAGGAACGGGCCCGCGCTTCCCACACCTCGTCGACCGTGATACCTGTCGCCCTCGCCTGCGTCTCCGCATCTGCGTCCGCCATGGTCGTCTTCACCCATCCGGGGCACACGGCGTTGCACGTCACGCCGTAGGGGATCAGATCCTGGGCGGCCGACCGCATCAGCCCGATCACCCCGTGCTTGGCCGACGTGTAGGCCGAGGACGCCGCTGCGCCCACCCGGCCGGCCGTGGAGCTCACGATCACGATCCTGCCCCATCCACCCTCGATCATGTCGGGCGCGCTCAGGCGCAGCAGGTGGAAGGCGGCATCCAGGTTGACCGCGATGGACGCCCGCCACACATCGGGATCCTGTTCCCAGATCACCCGCTCGTCGTAGCTGCCGACGCCGGCGTTGCTCACGAGGACGCCGATCGGTCCGAGGCGCTTGCGAGTCTCCTCGACGATGCGTTCGCAGCCTGCCTGCGTCGCCACGGAGCCCGCGAAGGTCTCGATCGGAGCCTCCCGCGCGAGGGCAGCCAGTTCGTGCTCGCTCCTTGCGACACCCATGACCAGATCGCCTCGAGCCGCGAGCATCAGGGCGGTCGCACGCCCGATGCCGCGGCCCGCGCCCGTCACGAGCGCCACCCGTCCGGAACCCCGCCGTGCCATATGCGCATCCTAGAGAGGACGGCTCATCGACGAAGGACCAGAACTCGCCCCGGGATGTTTAGGAAGACCAGTTCGATACCGCTGGTTTGACCACCTGCCGGCTCGGTCCTAGGGTTGGCAACGTGCCGGCCCTTTCCCGAACCTCTCTCGACGCGGTTGCTGCCAGCCGACCCTTGTACCGGCGGGTCTGCGAGACGATCGCGGAAGGGATCGCCGCAGGCACGTGGGGTCCCGGGCACTGGCTCCCCTCGGAACGCAAGCTGTGCGAGATGTTGGGGGTGAGCCGCGTCACGGTGCGACGAGCGCTCACCGCCCTCGTGGAGGAGGGGCTGCTCGAGCCCGATCCGGGGCGGGGTTGGGTCGTGACCGCGGGACCGCTCGGTGAACCGCCGAACGTGTTCCTCAGCTTCACGACGATGGCGCGGGAACGTGGTCTCGAGCCGACGGCGATCGTGCGCGATCACGCGGTGCGCCCAGCCACGATCGACGAGGCCGAACGTTTGGGGGTGGCACCGGGTGCCGAGTTGGTGCACCTGGAACGGGTGCGGCTGCTCGACGGCCTGGCTGTCGCACTCGACCGCAGCCTCGTGCCGTTGTCGCGGTGCCCGGTCCTGGCAGAGACCGACTTCACGATCGCGTCCCTGTACGAGGTGCTTCGCGAGCACGCTGGACTGGTGCCGACGTTCGCCGAGACGACGGTCGAAGCCGTCGAGGCGGGCGACGAGCTCGCTCGCGTGCTCGACCTCTCGCGTTCCTGGCCGGTGCTCGTGACCACGCAGGTGACCTTCGACCAACACGAGCGGCCACTCGAAGCGAGCCGGATCGCCTACCGGGGCGATCGTTACCGGTTCCGCGCCCGACTGGATGTTCGGCCCGTCTGAGGAGGAGGAGAAGCGTGGGAGATCGGCTCCGCCTGGCCATCCTCGGCCCTGGTGATGTCGCGCACCGTGATTATCTGCCGGAGTTCCACCGTATCGCCGACCGCGCCGAGATCGTGGCGGTCTGCGGACGAAGCGAGGCCCGTGCCCGAGCGGTCGCCGAACAGCACGGCGCGGCGTGGTTCACCGACGAAGCGAGGATGCTCGAAGACACCCCGATCGACGCGCTCGTGAACTTGACGCCGATCCAGGCTCACTTCGAGACGACCCTGATGGCGCTCGAGGCGGGCCTGCATGTCTACAGCGAGAAGCCGCTCGCCGGGTCGGTGTCAGAGGGCAGGCGCCTGGCCCAGATGTCGGTTGACAGGGGCCTGGTACTCGTGGCGGCCCCGTGCGTGATGCTGTTCCCGCAGGTCCGCCTGGTGCAAAAGCTCGTCGCCGAGGGGCGGATCGGCTCGGTCCACACCGCGCGTGGGGTGGCCATGGGTGCAGTGCCGCCGTGGCCGGGGTTCGGCTCCGATCCCACCCCGTACTTCTCGCCCGGCGCCGGACCGCTCGTGGATCTGGGGGTGTATCCGCTGCACGCGATCACGGGTCTGATCGGACCCGCTCGGCGGGTGGCGGCGATGAGCGTCCGCGTCGGCGACGGATTCACCGTGCCCGACGGTCCGGCGGCGGGCACACGGGTCGAGATCGAGGTCGACGACGCCTGGACCGCGCTGCTCGACCTCGGCGGAGCGCGGATGGCCACGCTCGAGGCCAACTACACCTCGCACGGCACGCGATCGGCCGAGGTGGAGCTGATGGGCACGGAGGGGACGATCGCGTTCAGCTGGTTCGATGTGTCGGCTCCGGTGGAGGTGCTGGATCCGGACGGAACCTGGGAGGCCGTCGAGGTCGCGCGGACCGGCCGCGACGAGGGCCCCGACCATCTGCTCGGGGTGGAGCACCTGATCGACTGCATCGACTCGGGGGCGACCCCGGTCCTCTCGGCTGCCCACGCGATCCACGTGCTCGAGATCCTGGAGCAGGCGCATCGGTCGTCGCGCGAGGGGCTGGTCGGGTCCGTCGAGACGAACTTCCCCGCTCCGGAGACCACGCACACACTGGGAGGCTGAACCGATGGCGGACATCGTTAGCATCGGCGTCGTTGGCGCCGGTATGATTTCGCAGCGAGGCATCCTGCCTCATCTCAGCCAGGACGACATCACGGATCGGGTGCGCTTACATGCCGTCTGCGACCTCGCACCCGGGCGAGCGGAGGCCTCGGCCGAGCGCTATCGCATCCCGAAGTGGTACGAGAGCTACGACGACCTGCTGGCCGACCCCGACGTCGACATGGTGACGATCGCGACTCCCATCGGGCTGCACTATGAGCAGTGCAAGCAAGCGCTCGAAGCAGGCAAGCACGTGCACGCCAACAAGACGATGACGACCACGGTGGCCGAGGCCGACGATCTCATCGAGAGCGCGGCCGCCTCGGGGCTGCGCATCGCGGCGTCGCCCGGCGAGGTGCTGCGGCCGCAGGTCACGAGGATCCGGGAGCTCATCGCCGATGGCGCGATCGGCGACCTGGCGTGGGCGATCTGCGGCACCTCGCTCGGCCGCTTCCACGAGGAGGAGGAGGCCGAAGCCCGCAGCACCGCCCCCGGCGGCACCCCGATCGACCCGAGCTGGTACTTCCGGATGCCCGGGGGAGGGCCGATGTACGACGCGGCTGTGTACGCCCTGCACCAGCTGACGAGTGTCCTCGGGCCGGCCGCGCGCGTGACCGCCCTCTCGGGCACGGTCGTCGACCGACGGGAGTTCCTCGGCAGCTCGATCGACTCGCAGGCCGACGACAACACGATGCTCCTGCTCGGCTACGACGGTGGGGCACACGCGGTCGTCCACGGCACCGTCGCCGGCATGCTGATAGAGGACTTCGGCGCCGGCCTGTACTTCGGGACCGAAGGCGAGATCAGGGGGCTCGTGCTGAACGGCGAACCCTTCGATTTCCCCGGTCGGGAGGAGACCCTCGGGGCGCCGACCTGGGACTGGGAGGCGCAGATGCGCGTGTTGCCGAACGTCGTCGGCCCGCATAGGGAGATCCCCGAGTCGGCCGTCTTCGAGGACATCATGCAGGTGGCCGAGCTCGTGCGAACGGGGCGGCACACGCCGATGACGGCTGAGCACGCGCGGCACGTGATCGAGATCATCGAAGGTTCGTACGCGGCCGCCGCGACGGGTCAGACACAGGACCTTCGAACGAGCTTCGAGTTCCCGCCGAGGTTCGCGTGAGCGTCTCGCATCCCTCACGGCTCGTGCATCGCGAGCCCGGCGCGATCCCCGCGGCCGGCGCCGTGCTGAAGCTGTGGGGTGACGATGAGTCCGGCCACGTCAACGACGAGATCTTCGTCTCGAGCGAGCGGATCCAGCAGATGCGATTCACCATGCCGCCGGGGGCCAGGTTCCGGCATTCCGCCGCGCACCGGACCGATATGGGGGCCGACGAGATCTACCACGTGCTCCGCGGCCGGCTCGTGCTGGCCAACCCCGCGACGGGCGAAGTCCACGTCGTGGAGGCCGGCGAGGCCATCGCGTTCGGCCGGGACACCTGGCATCATGGGTTCAGCCAGGGCGACGAGATGCTCGACGTGCTCCAGTACTTCGCACCGCCGCCGTCGACGGGCTCGTCGCAGCCCTACGCGCAGACCCGTCCCTACCTCGATCGCGTGACCTACGTTATGGACGAGTGGCTGGAACGGTGGCCCGATGCCGATGCCGATCTGGCGGCGACCCGGACGATGCGGGTCCTGCGGACCCCCGACGTCCTGTGGCGCATGGAGGGCGACGGCCATCCGATCCTGGTGGGCATCTGGAGGAGCACGGAACGGCTCACGTCGGGGCGGATCGAGCTGCGAGCCGGACAGCGCAGCGACCAGCGCAGCCATGCCGGCGACCTCGCCGGGTACGTGCTCGAGGGACGGCTCAGCGTATGGCTGCCGGAGCTAGAGACTCCCGGTCCTGGCAACGGTTGGTTCCACATGAGCCCCGGCGACGGGTTCTACGTGCCGGCCGGAACACCGTATGCCTTCTACAACCAGACCGAACAGGTAGCGCGATTCGTCTTCGGGGTCGCCCCGGCTTATCTCGGCCCGGCGGTCCCAGGGGAGCCGGCGAGCACGTGACGACTGTCGCGATCGGGATCGACGTCGGTGGGACCAAGACGGCGCTCGCAGTCGTCGAGCCTGATGGGTCGATCCGAAGGTCCGACCGGATCGAGAACCGGGATGCGGACGATTCCGACGGCTTGCTGGCGACGATCGAGCAGCGATGCCGGGAGATGGCCGCGCATGCACACCCGGTGGCGGTCGGCGTCGCGCTCCCCGAGGTGCTCGATCGTGACCTCGAACTTCGGAGTCACGTCTCCGTCGGCTGGACGCGTCAGCAGATCGTCGACGCGCTCGAGCCGATCGCACCGGTCTCGATCGAGGCGGACGTACGGGCGGCGGCGCTGGCCGAAGCTCGAGTCGGAGCGGGGCGCGGGCGGTCGTCGGTCGGATACGTGAGCGTGGGGACGGGGATCAGCGCCTCCCTCGTGCTCGACGGGACCCCGTACGCGGGTGCGCACCGGGCGGCCCAACTGTTGGGCAGCGCCGAGCTGCCTGTCGACTGCCCGCATTGCGGTCGTTCGTTCCGGACTGCCTCGCTCGAGCAGCTCGCATCGGGCCCGGCGCTCGTGGCGGGATTCAACGAGGCGAGCGGATCCGCCCTCGAGTCCGGCGAGGCCCTGTTGAGGCTCGCGGAGTCGGGCGATGCCATGGCGGGCGCCATCGTGCGACGTGGAGCCGAGTTGCTCGGCGGCTACGTGGCGCTGCTCGTGAACCTCGTCGATCCTGAGGTCGTCGTGATCGGCGGGGGGCTCGGCACGGCCGGCGGCACCTACTGGACCGCGGCGATCGCCTCGGCGCGAGAGCACATCTGGGCCGAGCACGTTGTGCAAGTGCCGATCCTCATGGCTGAACTACGCGGGCGCGAGGGGGTCGTCGGGGCGGGTCTGCTCGCCCTCGACGCGGCGGGTATGTGATCGAGTGGTCGGTACGCGGTTGCGCTGATCAGCGGGCGGTCGTGCCGCCGTCGACGAGTAACGCCGAGCCGGTCACGAACGACGCCTCGTCGCTGGCGAGAAACGCGATGCAGTTCGCGACCTCCTCGGGTGTGCCCATCCGCCCGAGGGGAGCGACCTCTGCGAACTCTCGCTCGAGCTCGGCCGCTTCGTCCCCCTGCAGGAACGATCGCGTGAGTGGGGTGTCGATCACCCCGGGGCACACGCAGTTCGCGCGGATCCTCCGCCCTGCGGTCTCCAGCGCCAGGGCTCGCGTGAACTGCAGCACGGCCCCCTTCGTCGCTGTGTAGGCGGCGTCGTTGGGCCACGCGATGAAGGAGTTCATCGAGCCGACGGTCACGATGACGCCACCGTCGGGCATCACCGGCAGGACCGCGCGGCAGACGGCGAACACCCCGCGGGCGTTGACGGCGAACACCCTGTCCCACTCCTCGTCGGTGGTCGCCTCGACTGTTGGGGCATGGGGGAGCTCGATGCCCGCGTTCGCGACGAGCGCGTCGATCCGGCCGTGACGGTCCGCGATGTCTCGGACCACCTCCTCGACCCGGCCGGAGTCGGCCACGTCGAGCGCGATCGCATCGGCGGGCGTCCCGCCCGCCGATGCGATCTCCGCGCACGTGTCCTCAGCGTGCTCAAGCGTGCGCGAGGTTGCGATGACCGTCGCGCCGTCTTCGGCCAGTCGCACGGCCGTCGCCCCCCCGATGCCGACCCCCGCCCCCCGGATAATAGCGATGGGTACTTGCAGCCGACCTCTCATGTGGAGCGCACCAGAACCT
>JBKJXU010000003.1:0-2762 GCA_046716145.1 Actinomycetota bacterium | reverse complement strand
CCGGGCTGATCCACGACGACCCGCACTGGTTCTGGTCCGATCAGTACGACGTCCAGGTCCAGATGGTGGGCATGGTGCCCGCCGACGCGACCACCGTGCTCCGCGGTTCATACGAGGATCGCTCGTTCTGATCGTTCGCGCTCGACGGCGACGGGGTGCTGCGCGCGGCGACGTCGATCGCGTGGCCCCGGGACGTGCGCCGAGCGATCAAGCTCGTGCAGCAACAGGTGAAGCCCGATCCGGCGAAGCTCGCCGACCCGGAGGTGGACATCCGCGAACTTGCCTCGTGACCCATGAAGCCGATACGGGGCGTCTGGACACCTTGACCTACAAGGTCGACTCGACCGGCGCGTCGTTCGCCTCGTTCGACCTCGACTACGACAAGGCCTCCAACGTCACGCAGAAGATCTCCGACGTGTTCGCCAACGGTCCGGACGGGACGTGGACCTACCAGATGGACCCCGCTTCCCGCATGACCAAGGCCACGCTCGTGCCCACGACCGGGTCGACGACGCAGTACGACTACGCCTACGACGGGGCCTCCAACCGCACCCTGGCCAAGCAGACCGTCGGCACCACGGTCGTGCAGAACTGGGGCACCACCTACACCGCGACCTCGCTCGCCGACGTCGCCACGAACGATCCTCCGGGCACCGCCAACGACGAGACCGTGACCTACGTCTACGACACGGCCGGGGTCACGCTGCTCAGCGCGAACTCGAACAAGAACGCCAACGACTGGGGCTACACCTACGACGCGTTCTCGCGCCTCACCTGCGCCAAGCCCGCGGCCACCACCTGCACCTCGGGCACCGCCAGGGTCCAGCTGAGCTCCGATGCCTTCTCCCGCACCCACACACGCATCAACGCCGGGACGACCACGACCTCCTACTACCGCGGGGTGGGCGAGGACCTGGTGAAGTCCGTCGGGTCTGCCACGATCACCTACGCGCTCACCGCGGGGGGCTCACCCCTGGCCCAGCAGGTGGGTTCAGGCAAGTCCTTCTTCCTGCGCGACCCCCACGGCGATAGCGTGGGCCTGGTGCGCAACACCGCGGCCAACCTCGGCACGAGCTCCTACGACCCCTTCGGTCAGGTGCTCTCGGTCAGCGGGACCCAGTCCGCCCTGGGCTACCAGTCCGATGTGACCGATCCGGTGACCAAGCAGGTGGACATGGGCACCCGCTGGTACGCACCGGGCCAAGGCAGGTTCTCCACCCGCGACGTCATCTTCGGCGATCCCCTGCATCCCACCACCTTGAACCAGTGGGCCTACGGCGGGGCCAACCCCATCACGATGTGGGATCCCACGGGGATGAGGTTCACCTTCGTCGAGGGGGGGATCAACGGCGGCTGCAGCGGCATCACGTGCAGCCAGGCATTCGGCGATGCCTTGATCGCAGGTGGATCCTGCTCTTCGTGTGGCTCCTCAGGGTGGTCCTCGGTCGTGATCTTCCCAGCTCCGACCAGGCCTGAAGCCGGGGTCGTGCGGGGTGGTGCCTTCATCGACAGCTACACGGCTGGTGGGGGCGTCGGAGAGTTCGGCCTGTACTTCAAGGGCGACGCGTACGAGCGAGGCAGTTTCGGCTTCCGAGACGACGCGCCGGCGTCCGGATACAGGGCGTTCACAAGGATCGACTTCCGCCAGGGGTTCGGCCTCCTTCGGGTCAATCACTCGTGCAGGCTGTCGTTCCCTCAGGCGTGCAACGCTGCGCGGGCGTTCGGCGTAGACGGCGGCGCCAATCGCTTCAGCTCGGCGTCGGACTCCGCCTCGGTTTCACTCAACCTCCGCGTGGGCGATAGCGCGCTCCGGGGTGCGCCGTTCCTCGATGCCGACATCACCTTTACCGCTGGGAGAGGAGGATTGGTCGATGCCACCTTTGGCCCTGAAGGCACGGACACGTACCCCTCATGGGAGTTCTATCAACGACAGGGCGGGGGAGCCGACCCCACGCCGATCGCGCAGGTTGAAGCAACCGCGGGGGTGTCGGGGTTGTTCCATACCGGGGCAGAGCGCCAGCAGTTGGTCCTGCTGAACCAGTTCGTCGGATGGGCGTGGAGCGGGTGACGATAGCGCACCGCGCCGCGATCTTGGTCCTCGGAGTGGCCCTGTCGCACGGATGCGGATGGATCAACCCGGGCCAGCCAGGGGTCATCTACGAGGCCAGCCTGCTCGGCACCGACGGGGTTGAGGCGCAGGTGGTCTTCTTGACTCCGCAGGGCGAGGAGACCTTGAGCGTCCGGCTCCCCTGGCGCTCCTCCGTGGTCGAAGTGCCCGTAGGCACCGCCAGCCTTCGCGTCCGGATCCCCGATCAGGACTTCCATTCATCTGGGAATCTCCAATGCGTCATACGGCGAGAATCTGCCTTCCAGGCCGAGACCGTCGCCTTCGGCGCGTGCGTCGTGCAAGAGCGGTAGCTGGGGACATCTCGACCCCTCCCCCGAGTCCATATCTCCCGCCCTTCCTACCGGGGAAGGCATAGGCTCTGTTGAATGCGATGCGGCAAGATCTCCAAGCGCGCAACTTGCGGCTCACTCGGGGGGGCGGCTCATGACGACGCCATGGCCTACTCGCGGTTCTGCCTCCGGATCCGCGGTTGCCGGCCTGGTCGTTGATGCCGTCGCCTCGGCGGCGTGGATCGCTGTCACGATCGTCGGCGGTGTGGAAATCGTGCGTCGTTCCCATTACGCCTTCGCTGTCTTGTACATTGCCGCCGGCTGTCTCGGCGCGTTCGTCTTCGCACGCAGTGCCTATCGCGCTG
>JBKJXU010000002.1:0-12626 GCA_046716145.1 Actinomycetota bacterium | reverse complement strand
GGGTCCTCACCGAGCCGGTCGCCGTCGTATCGGTCGCCGACCTCTGCCAGGGTCGCGCCGGCGAGTAGATCGGGCACCCAGAGCGTCTCGTAGACCAGGTGATCGACGAGGGCTCGCACGTCCCACTCGGTGCACGGCGTGGGACTCGCCCACCGGTCCGACGCGATCGCGTGGACGTGCCGGCCGAGCTCGTCGAGCGCTGCCACGTACCGGTCGACCACGTCGTTCAAGCGTCTCCTCCCGCACGGGACCGTAGCAGCACCGGCCCGGCGACGCTCAGCTCGCGAGCGACAGGAAGTTCCGCACGATCGCCGGTCCCTGCGGGGTGAGGATGCTCTCGGGGTGGAACTGCACGCCGAACCGGGGGAGCTCGCGATGCTGTGTCCCCATCACGAGGCCGTCCTCGGTCCACGCGGTCAGCTCGAGCTCTTCCGGCAGATCCTCGCGTTCGACCACGAGAGAGTGGTAGCGCCCGGCCTCGAACGGGGTAGAGAGGCCCTCGAGGATCCCTCGTCCTTCGTGGAACACGAGCGAGGCCTTCCCGTGCACCGGCTCGGCGCGGTCGACCGTGCCGCCGAGTTCGAACCCGATCGCCTGGTGCCCCAAGCACACGCCGAGCAGCGGGGTGGAGCCCGGCAACAGCCCGAGCAGCTCCGTGAAGCATCCGGCGTCACGCGGGTGCCCCGGCCCCGGCGAGAGGATCACGGCGGCGGGCTGCATCGCCACGAGGCTCGCGGCCGGAGCTTCGTCGGACTTCACGACGTGCGTCTCGTGCCCCAGCGATCCGACGAGCTGTACGAGGTTGTAGGTGAAGGAGTCGTAGTGATCGACGACCAGGATCATGTGGCCTCCATCGTAGGGGCGACCGCCGGGAGCAACGCCGCTGCTTTCGCCTTCGTCTCCTGGAGCTCTGTCGCAGGGTCGGAGTCGGCCACGACGCCGGCGCCGGTCTGCACGCTCGCGACGCCGCCGGTGATGGACACGGTGCGGATCGTGATGCACATATCCAGGTCACCTGCGAACGTGAGGTAGCCCACCGCACCGGCGTAGGGTCCGCGCGGGGTGGGCTCGTGCTCGGCGATGAGCTCCATCGCTCGTCGCTTGGGCGCACCCGTCACCGTCCCGGCCGGGAACGTGACGGCGAGGGCCTCCAGCGGGTGGACCTCCTCGCGGAGGTCGCCCTCGACGGTCGAGACGATGTGCATCACCTTCGAGAACCGCTCGACCTGCATCAATTCCGTCGGCTCGATGCTGCCCGGCACGCAGACGCGGCCGAGGTCGTTGCGGGCCAGATCGACGAGCATCGCGTGTTCGGCCTGCTCCTTCGGATCGGCGAGCAGTTCATGCTCCAGCAGGCGGTCGCGGACCTCGGTCGTGCCGCGCGGACGCGTCCCCGCGATCGGCCGGGTGAAGATCCGGCGCCCCTCCACGCGGACGAGCGGTTCGGGCGAAGATCCCGCGAGCTCCATCCCCCCCAGGCGCAGGTAGAACATGTACGGGGCCGGGTTGGTCACGCGCAGGCGGCGGTAGATCGGGAACCCGCCGCCGGGCGCGGGGAACGACACGCGCCGTGATGGCACCCCCTGGAAGATGTCTCCGGCCAAGATGTGCTCGCGGAACGCCGCCACGGTCGCCTCGTACTGGTCGTCGGTCTGGTTCGCATCGCCGGGGGGCGCCGCGTCGTCGATGCCCATCTGCGCGAGCGGCAGCGCCGGTGCCCCGGCCACCTTCGCGGCCAGCTCCTGCACCGCTGCGACGGCAGCGTCGTAGCCGCCGGCGGCGGCGTGTGCCACCAGGATCAGACGCTGGCGCCAGTGATCGAAGACCACCGCCCGGTCGACGATCATCAAGGTGATAGGGGGGCATGGGGCATCGCTCGCGTGTGGCGCTGGGTGGCCGTCCAAGAGCCCTGCGGCCTCGTAGGCGAGGCATCCCATGAGCCCGCCCGTGAGCGGTGGCAGCTCCGCGATCCGAGGGCCGCGGAGCGCCCGCGCCAATGCGATGAGCGCGTCCTTCGGGCTCGCAGCCGGCTCTGCCTCGGGTACCGGCCGGGTGACGTCGTTCACGTGCAGGCCGGTCTCATCCACCACGACGACGGCAGCAGGATCGCCCGCCACGAAGGAGTACCGCCCCCAGCGCTCGGAGCGCTCCACGGACTCGAGGAGGATGCCGGGCCCCGGCCCGGCGACCGCGCCGTACAGGCTCACCGGGGTCGCGACGTCGGCCAGCAGTTCAGCCCACACCGGCACGAGCGGCCACGTCGCCGCCAGCCGGTCGAACCCCTGTCGGTCGGGCCTCACCTGCAGCTGCATGTCGCCTCCCGGAACGGAAGAACCCCGGACCTCGGGTCCGGGGTTCGTGGGGTCTTAGCGCGGGCCGCGCTCAGACGCGCGGTGACGCATGGCTCCACGAGCCTTCGCGCCACCACGAAGTCGTCATCCGCATGAGGGCGCCGATGGTGCCACGCCCGGTCCGGGGCGTCAACGGGGGTATACTTCGCCCAGAACACGAACCGAAGCACGAGCCGGAGGTGGGCGCGCGCCCGCCTTCTTCGTCGTAAGGGGTTGATCGACGGATGGATGCAGCGGCGCTGGTGCGCCCGATCGTGGAGCGAGGCGGCCTCGAGGTTCTCGAGGTCGGCTTCCAGCACGAGGCGGGCCGGCAGGTGCTGCGCGTCACCGTCGACGGCGAGGATGGTGTCGATCTGGAGACGTTGAGCCACCTCTCCGATGCCATCTCCCGCAGGCTCGACCTCGAGGACTTCGGCACGAGCCGGTACGCGCTCGAGGTCTCATCGCCCGGGATAGAGCGCCCCCTCCTCACGCCGTCGCACTACGCGCGGTTCGTGGGGTCGCGGGTGAAGATCAAGACCACCGTGCCTGTGGAGGGTGCGACGATCCACACGGGCACGCTGCTGCAGGCGGCCTCCGATCGGGTCGTCGTCGCGGTCGACGACGTGGAGCGCACCATCCTCCTCGCCGACGTGGTCACCGCGCGAACGGTCGCGGACTGGGCCGCCGAACTGAAGGAGCGCACGGCATGAACGCCGAGATGATCGCGGCGCTCCGCGAATTGGAGCGGGAGAAGGGGATCGCCTTCGAGACGATCCTGCACGGGCTCGAGGAAGCGATGGCGGCCGCTTTCAAGACCGCGTGGAAACAGGAGAACCCCACCGCCGACGATGACTTCGTCGGGTTCCGCGCCGAGATCGATGCCGAGAGCGGCGACATGCGGATGTTCCAGCAGGTGCTCGACGAGGTCACGAGCGAGGATGGCGAAACGTTGGTCATGGAGGTGCGCTCCGAGCAGGAGGTCGCCGTCACCGACGACTTCAAAGGCCGGATCGGCGCCCAGACCGCCAAGCAGGTCATATTTCAGAAGCTGCGTGATGCAGAGCGGGAGATGACCTACGAGGAGTTCGCCGGACGCGAAGGCGACGTCGTCACCGGCATCGTCCAGCAATCCGAGCGGCGGTTCACGCTGCTTGACCTCGGCAAGGTCGAGGCGCTTCTGCCACAGGCCGAGCAGGTCGCTTCGGAGCCCTACCGCAGCGGTGAGCGGCTGAAGGCGTACATCACCGAGGTTCGTCGCGGTGTCAAGGGGCCCCAGATCGTCGTGAGCCGCAGTCACCCCGGGCTCTTGCGCAAGCTCTTCGAGCTGGAGGTCCCCGAGATCGCGGACGGCGTCGTGGAGATCCGCGGCGTCTCGCGGGAGCCCGGGCACCGTTCGAAGATCGCCGTGTTCTCCAACGAGCCCGCGGTCGATCCGGTGGGCGCTTGCGTCGGCCCGAAGGGATCGCGGGTACGCAACGTGGTCACCGAACTCCGCGGCGAGAAGATCGACGTGGTCCCGTGGTCCGATAACCCCGGCGAACTGGTCGCCAACGCCTTGCAGCCGGCGAAGGTGAAAGAGGTCCGCACCGACCCGGAGACCCAGACAGCCCAGGTGATCGTGCCCGACTACCAGCTGTCACTCGCCATCGGGAAGGAAGGCCAGAACGCCCGTCTCGCGGCCCGTCTGACCGGCTGGAGGATCGACATCAAGTCGGAATCGCAGGCGGCGGAGGCCCCCGCGGGAGCTTGAGCATGGCGTCCGCGCGCGTGCCGGACCGGACGTGCGCGGGGTGCGGTCGGAAGGCCCCCAAGGCATCGCTGGTGAGGGT
The DNA here is from genome assembly GCA_046716145.1 of Actinomycetota bacterium. GTDB lineage: Bacteria > Actinomycetota > UBA4738 > UBA4738 > HRBIN12 > AC-51. The sequence continues at coordinate 8,464 of JBKJXU010000002.1, read as the reverse complement.
CGTTCGGGTACCGGGCCAAGACCGTGCCGAGGTCGACCCCGTGGGGTCGGCGCCGGGGCGGGGGGTCTACCTGCACGCGGATGAGGCGTGTCTGGAGAAGGCGGTGCGTCGTGACGCGTTCGCGCGCTCGCTCCGCACGGGTGTCGCGCTAGAGGAAGTCGGTAGGCTTAGGTCGCTGATCGAGGGAGGCACGTGAGGGTCCACGAACTCGCGAAGGAACTCGGGGTCACCAGCAAGGAACTGCTGGGGACGCTCGAGCAGATGGGAGCCAGCGGCAAGTCCGCTTCCTCCGGCGTACCCGAGGACCTGCTTCCCAGGCTCCGGGCCTCCGGCGGCAAGGCCACCGCCGCACCGGCGAAGCCTCGCGAAGTGCTCGAGCCGCCCCCCACGCCGCGCAAACCCAAACCCAAGCCCAAACCGCCACCCAACACGGTGGCCAAGCCGGCTCCGGTCGCGCCGGTGGCGCCCCCGGCGCCGCCCGTTCGCGCCACCCCGGCACCGGTCAAGAAGGCCGAGCGGCGGCCGGCTCCTGTCGAGGTGCCTTCGACCCCGACGCTGCAGGTGGTGGCCGGTGCGACGCCGCAGGTCCTGGCGGAGAAGCTCGGGAAGTCGCCCGCGGAGATCGTGAAGATCTTGTTCTTGAGCGGGGAGATGGTGACGGCGACCACGTCGCTGTCCGACGACGCCATCGCCGTGGTCGCCGATGAGTTCGGGCTGGAGTCCGATGTCGTCGATCTGCAGGATCAGCTCAAGCGCGAAGAACTCGACGAGGAGGTCGATGAGGCTAAGCTCGTGGGGCGGGCTCCCGTCGTGACGATCATGGGGCACGTCGACCACGGCAAGACGAAGCTGCTCGATGCCATCCGTTCCACCGACGTCGTCGCAGGGGAGTTCGGAGGCATCACGCAGCACATCGGCGCGTATCAGGCGCACGTGGGCGGGCGGGAGATCACGTTCATCGACACGCCGGGTCACGAGGCGTTCACGGCGATGCGTGCACGCGGCGCGAGCGTGACCGATATCGCGGTCCTCGTCGTCGCGGCCGACGACGGCGTGATGCCGCAGACGCTCGAGGCGCTCGACCATGCGAAGGCGGCGGGGGTGCCGATCGTCGTCGCGGTCAACAAGGTCGACAAGGACGAGGCCGACCCCAACCGCGTCCGGACACAGATGGTGGAGCACGGGATCGTCCCCTCGGAGTGGGGCGGGGACCACGAGTTCGTGGACGTCTCGGCGAAGGCTCACCTGAACCTGGACACGCTGCTGGAGACGCTGCTCGTGGTGGCCGATCTCCAGGAGCTCCGAGGCGACCCGACAGGCCGGGCCCGTGGAACCGTCCTGGAGGCACACCTGGACAAGGGGCGCGGGCCGGTGGCCACCGTGCTCGTTCGCAAGGGAACCCTCCAGGTGGGCGACGCGCTGGTGGCCGGCACGGCGTACTGCCGGGTCCGGGCGATGCAGGATGAGAACGGCAGCGCGGTAGACCTGGCCGGGCCGTCCAAACCCGTCGTGATCCTGGGGTGGAGCCACGTGCCGAGCGCCGGGGATGATCTCCGCGAGGTGGAGGATGAGCGCGAGGCTCGTCACATCGCCGAGGAGCGCGAGGCCACGATGCGCGCCGCCGAGCTCGTCACGAGCCGCCGCCGCACGCTCGAGGACCTGATGCGGCAAGTGGAGCAGGCCGACGTCGTGGATCTCAACGTGATCGTGAAAGCCGACGTGCAGGGGTCGCTCCAGGCGTTGACGGACTCGCTGCTCAAACTGCCACAGGACGAGGTTCGCGTGAGCATCATCCGCGGGGCCGTCGGCGGGATCACACAGGACGACGTGACGCTCGCGATGGCATCGGACGCGATCATCGTCGGGTTCAACGTGCGCCCGGACGTGCAATCGCGCGAACTCGCGGAGCGCGAGGGCGTGGACATCCGGCTGTACCGGGTGATCTACGACGCCATCGACGACATCAAGGCCGCGCTGTCGGGGCTGCTCAAGCCCGAAGAGCGCGAGAAGATCCTCGGCGAGGCCGAGGTGCGCCAGATCTTCCGGGTCCCCAAGCTCGGCGTGATCGGCGGGTCCTTCGTGCGCAGCGGCCTGATCAAGCGCAACGGCAAGGCGCGGTTGGTACGTGACGGCATCGTGATCTACGACGGCGTCGTCGGTTCGTTGCGTCGCTTCAAGGACGACGTGGGTGAGGTTCGCGACGGGTTCGAGTGCGGGATCGGGCTGGCCGGGTATCAGGACCTGAAGGACGGCGACGTCATCGAGACCTACGAGGTCGAGGAGATCGCGCGCAGCATCTAGATGCTGGTCGCACTGGAACGCTTCGATCTGCGCATCCCCGGGTGCGCCTCCCTCAAACAGAAGCGGCACGTCCTCAAAGGCCTCACGGCCGCCATACGCCAGCGCTTCCCGGTGAGCGTCGCCGAGGTCGATCACCACGACCTCTGGCAGCGGAGCACCATCGCGGTCGCCGCGGTGGGCCGCGAGCAGCATCACCTGCGCCGTGTGATGCACGAGGTGGAGAAGGCGGTCGATGCGTGGGTCGAGGTCGAGGTGATCGACCGCGAACTGCAGCTGCTCTGGCCCGAGGACTGAGTAGTCTGGTCGCATGCCACAAGGAACACGCCGCGAGCGCGTCGGTGAGGAGTTCCGCGAGATCTTGGCCGAGGAGGTCCAACGGCTGAAGGATCCGCGGGTCGGGTTCGTCACCATCACGGGTGTGAAGGTCTCTGCGGACCTGCACGTCGCCTGGGTCTACTACACGTCCCTCGGGGACGAGAAGGCCAAGGCCTCCTCGAGGGCAGGGTTGCGCAGCGCGACGAAGCATCTGCGCCATGAGCTGGGCCGCCAGGTCCACCTGAAGGTGACGCCGGAACTCCGATTCGAACGAGACGAGACCAACGAACTGGGCGGCCGCATCGACACGATCATCGAGGAACTCCATGAGCACTGAGGAGCTGCAGCGCGCGGCCGCGGCGCTGACCGGCGGCGGGCGGGTGGCCATCACGTGCCACGTGCACCCCGACGCCGATGCGCTGGGCTCGATGTTGGGGCTCGCGGCGCACCTGCGCACGCTCGGCATCGACGCGGTGTGCTCCTACCCGAACGACCCGCTGGACCTGCCGCGCTGGGCAGCGCTGCTGCCCGGGAGCGACCGGCTCGTGGCGCCGGGGGAGTTCCCCGAGGCGCCGGAGGTGATGGTGACCTGCGACTGCGCGTCCTTCGACCGGCTCGTGATGTTGGGAGCCCCGGCATCCCGAGCGACCGAGCTGATCTGGATCGACCACCATCGTTCGAACGACGGGCATGGCACCATCCGGCTCGTGGACCCCGATGCGTCCTCGACGTGCGAGGTCGTCGGGCGCCTCATCGATGTCATCGGTGGTGAGATGACCGCGGACGTGGCGGCGTGTCTGTACGCGGGCCTCGTCACCGACACCGGTCGGTTCCAGTACGAGGCCACGACGCCCGAGACGCTCCGCTTCGCCGCTCGGCTGCGCGAGCAGCCGTTCGACCACTCCCGGCTGGTCCAAGCGCTCTACGAGGACAACCCGCGTTCGTTCCTGGATGTCCTGGCGGTCGCGCTCGGACGGCTGGAGCACGTGCCGGCGGTCGACCTCGTGTGGACGTATCTCCTGCAGGAAGACCTGCGCGTGCACGGGGTGCACCTCGGTGAGACCGACGACCTGATCGACGTGATCCGGACCGCGCGCGACACCGACGTGGCGGCCGTCCTCAAGCAGCAGCGTGATGGCCGTTTCAAGGTGAGCGTGCGGTCCCGTGGTGGGCACGACCTGGCCGCGACCGCCGCCGCCTTCGGCGGCGGCGGGCACCGCCTGGCCGCCGGCTACACGAGCGAGCACGGCCCGGTGGGGACGATCGAGCGCCTGGTGGCGTCGCTCGCGGGGGAGCCGGTGGCGCCGTGAACGCCGAGGCCCCGCCCGAGGGCCTCCTGCTGATCGACAAGCCCGCGGGGATCACCTCGCACGACGCGATCGCGCAGATCCGCCGGGCGCTCGGCACCCAGAAGGTGGGCCACGCGGGCACGCTCGATCCGATGGCGACGGGGTTGCTCGTGGTTGGCGTGGGCCGGGCGACGCGGCTTCTGCGCTTCCTGGGCGATCTGCCGAAGATCTACGAGGGCGTGCTGCATCTGGGCGTGGAGACGACCACGCTGGATGCCGACGGCGAGGTGGTGCGCGAGAGCCCCGTACCGGCGTTCACCGACGAGGAGGTGCGCGCGGTGATGACCGCGAAGCTCGGCGCGAGTGCGCAGACGCCACCGGCGTTCAGCGCGGTCAAGGTCGGCGGACGCAAGCTGTATGAGGCCGCGCGCAAGGGCGAGCATCTGCAGGCCGCGGCGCGGATCGTGCGCGTCGACCGTTTCGAGTTGCGTTCGCGTGACGGCGCAGACGTGGCGTTCGTATGCGAGGTGAGCGGTGGCACGTACGTGCGCGTGCTCGCCGCCGATGTCGGCGGTGCCCTCGGCGTCGGCGCGCACCTCACCTCGCTCCGCCGTACCGCGATCGGTCCGTTCGAGGTGCGAGACGCCCGGTCACCGCAGGACCCCGGTGTGCCGCTGCCTGCCGCGCGCGCGGTCGCCCATCTCCCTCGCTTCGACCTCGACGCGGAAGAGGCGGTCGCCGCATCACACGGCCGCGTCCTGGCGCCCGCTGGCATCGAAGGCCCCTACGGTGTGTACGGGCCGGGCGGTCTGATCGGGATCTGGCGGGACGCCGGCTCCAAGGCCGTCCCCGAGATGGTGCTCGCTCCCGCAGGCGGGTAGCCTCGGCCGCCATGCAGGTCGCGCACGGACTCGCGTCGCTCCCGCTCCCCGAGGAGCCCTGCGTCGTCACGGTGGGGTTCTTCGACGGTGTGCATCGGGGGCATCTGGCGGTCCTGGACACGGTGCGGACGCGCGCGGCCGAGCGCGGCGTGCGCACCGTGGCCGTCACCTTCGACCGGCACCCGGCCGAGGTGCTGCGTCCGGGGGAAGAACCGCGTCTGCTCACCACGGTTGAACGCAAGGCGTCCCTGATCGAGGCCGTGGGGATCGACCTCCTGGTCGTGCTGTCGTTCGACCGAGACTTCTCGCTGATCACAGCCGAGGAGTTCGTCAGGCGCGTCCTCGCCGGTGGTCTGCACGCGGTCCATGCGGCGATGGGTGAGAACTTCCGTTTCGGGTTCCGCGCCGAGGGGACCATGCAGACGCTGGCGGCGCTCGCAGCGCCGCACGGGATGAGCGTCGAAGCGGTGCCGCTGCTCACGATCAGGGACCGCCGCGTCTCCTCGACCTCGGTTCGCGAGGCGCTGTCGGCGGGAGACCTGGGGTGGCCCGTGGAGGCCCTCGGCCGCCGGTTCGTGCTCGACGGGGAGGTCGTGACGGGTCATGGCCGCGGACGGGGGCTCGGGTACCCGACGGCGAACCTGCGGACCTGGCCGCGGTTGCTGCTGCCCGGCCAGGGGATCTACGCGGGGGTCGCCGAACACGGTGGGCGGCGCTACCGGACCGCCCTGGACGTCGGCACCAACCCGACGTTCGGCGTCGAGCCGTTGCACGTCGAAGCGTTCCTGCTCGACTACGAGGGCGATGACCTGCCCGGCGAGCCCCTGTCGATCGAGTTCTGGGAGCGCTTGCGGGACGAGGAGCGCTATGACTCGGTGGAGGAACTCGTAGCCGCCATCGCCGGCGACGTGGAGGCGACGCAGGCGATCGTTCCCGTCGAGGCGCTGTCGTCCTAGCCGGGACGCAGCATCCGGAGCGCCATCCGGGCCATGAAGCCCAGCGGCAGCGAGACGCTTGCGCGCTGGACCAAGCCGTTGCCGGGGCGCGTCACGTCGCTCAAGAACCACCCTGAGAGGGCCGCGCCCGTGAGCGCCGTCGTCGAGGCGTGGGGAGCCAGACCGCGCCACGAGGGGTCGCCGCGGAACCGGCGCGCGAGCGCCAGCAGGCCCGCGGTGGCGGCGACGCCGCCCAGCACCGAGGCGAGGTCGTGCGCGTCGTTCGTGAGCGAGGGACCGACGGGCCCCCTAGGCGGTGAGGCGTTCGACATGCGGTCGCGGGTACACACACCCGCAACAACGGTCGAGACACCCGCGGTGGCGAGCAGCGCCGGCCCCCACCCGGTGCCCTGAGCGCCGTCCAGCCGCCGGTCGAGTTCGGACGCGAACACGACCGAGCACGCACCGAGGGCGACGAACCCGGCACGCATCATCCGGGGCTCCTCGGCGTCGGAGGCCGCCAAGCCGCTGATGTGCTCGTGGGCGATCGAGTAGCCTGGCTGGCGCCGGGTCCCGATGACCCAGGCGGTGGTGAACGCCGCTGGCCCCATGAGTCCGCACAGGGCGCGCGCGGTGGCGGCGATCCGAACCATGGGGGGGATGGTAGCCGCCCGGTCAGGGCGGCAACGCCGCTGGTAGCCTTGAGGACCGACCATGACGCTGACCAAAGACGCCAAGACCCAGATCATCCAGGAGCACGCCCGCACCGAGGGCGACACTGGCTCCGCCGAGGTCCAGATCGCGGTCCTGACGCAGCGCGTCGTGGACCTCACGGGGCACCTGAAGATGCACAAGATGGACCACCACAGCCGCCGCGGACTCCTGATGCTCGTGGGACGCCGCCGGCGACTGCTGGAGTACCTCAAGCGCGAAGACATCCAACGCTACCGCGACATCGTCGCGAAGCTGGGCCTTCGCCGATAACACCGCGGAGGCGCCGTCGTTGGCGCCGTCCGTCGAGGAGTTGAGACACCAGGACGACACCCCAGGCTGACCGGAGGGGCAGCCCCGCACGGTCGGTTCTCAGTCGCGAGCCCCCGAAACGCACATCGGAGGTTCGCGACTGACAACCGGCCGCCCCCCTCCACCGTGCCGCGGCATCACACCGGTGCCGCACGATGCAAGGAGGAACCGACCGGATGGTCACCGAGATGACGCGCCACGTGGGCGCGCACGAGATGACGTTCCAAGCGGGCAAGCTCGCGAAGCTCGCCGATGGAGCCGTCGTCGTCACGTACGGACAGACCCAGGTCATCGCGACCTGTGTTCGCTCCGCCCCCCGCGAGGGGATCGATTTCTTCCCGCTCACGATCGATGTCGAAGAGCGGGCGTATGCGGCCGGGAAGATCCCCGGCTCATTCTTCCGGCGTGAGGGCCGGCCCGGCGAGACCGCGATCCTCACCGCCCGCCTGATCGACCGGCCGCTGCGGCCGACCTTCAAGGAGGGGTTCCGCGACGAGGTCCAGGTCGTGGTCACCGTGCTGTCGGTGGACATGGCCAACCCGTACGACATCCCCGCGATGAACGCTGCCGCCTGTGCGGTCGGGCTCGCCGGGCTGCCGTTCGGCGGCCCCGTGGCCTCTGTCCGGCTGGGGCTGATCCACGGCGCGTGGGTCGTGAACCCCACCTTCCAAGAGCTGGAGGAGGCGACGTTCGACATCGTCGTCGCCGGTTCCAAGAGCGCCGACGGTGGTGTCGACGTCCTCATGATCGAGGGCGAGGCGCCGGAGAACACCTGGCCGCTGTTGTCCGACGGCGGCGACGCCCTGGCCCCGACCGAAGAGATCGTGGCCCAGGGTCTGGAGGTCGCGAAGGCCGAGGTCGCGAAGCTGATCGCCTTCCAGGACGAGTTCATCACCGCCCATGGCGTCACCGAGATGGAATGGGTGCCCACCCCGCTGTACGGCGAGGACATCTGGGCTCCGCTCTACGAAGGGTTCGCCGGCAAGCTCGAGGCGGCCATCGTCCCGGACCGTGAGGCGCGCGACGCGGCGTTCAGCGCGGTGAAGGACGAGGCGAAGGCCTCCCTTTCGGCATCCCTCGGCGAAGACGCCTTCGCGGCGCGCGGCCAGGAGTTCTCGGCCGCGTGGAAGTCGCTGCAGAAGAAGGTCATGCGTCGCCGTGTGGTGGCCCAGGGCGTTCGTCTGGACGGGCGCGGGCCCAAGGACATCCGGCCGCTCTCGGCCGAGGTGAACCTCGTGCCCCGCACGCACGGCTCCGCGCTGTTCAACCGCGGTGACACGCAGGTCCTCAACATCACCACCCTGGGCATGCTCCGCATGACCCAGATGATCGACACGCTCGATCTGGAGGACTCCAAGCGCTACATGCACCACTACAACTTCCCGCCGTACTCCACCGGGGAGACGGGCCGTGTCGGTTCACCTCGCCGTCGTGAGATCGGCCACGGTGCGCTCGCCGAGCGCGCTCTGGTCCCGGTCATCCCGAACGAGGAGGAGTTCCCCTACGCGCTCCGTCTCGTCTCCGACGTGATGTCCTCCAACGGCTCCACGTCGATGGCGAGCGTGTGCGGTTCGACGCTGTCGCTGATGGACGCGGGGGTGCCGATCAAGGCGCCGGTCGCCGGTATCGCGATGGGCATGATCGCCGACGAGGGTCAGTTCGTGACCCTCACCGACATCCTCGGCGCCGAGGATGCCCTGGGCGACATGGACTTCAAGGT
>JBKJXU010000001.1:0-2569 GCA_046716145.1 Actinomycetota bacterium | reverse complement strand
TTCCTGGTCAACATGGCGCGGGGCGCGGTGGTGGACAGCGCGGCGCTGGCGACGGCGTTGCGCGAAGGGCGGATCCGGGGCGCCGGCATCGACGTGCTGGACCCGGAGCCGCCCAACCCCGACGATCCGTTGCTGAAGGCCCCGAACGTCGTCTTCTCGGCCCATGCGCTCAACTGGACCGACCAGTTCATGTCGACCTGCGCGACGTTCAACGTGGGCGCCGCCCTTGGGGTGATGCACGGCCGAGCGCCGTCCGGGGTCGTCGACCGGTCGGTGCTGGCGAACGATCGGTGGCTGGCGAAGCTCGCGTCCTACGCTCAGCGGTTCGGGAGGTAGTTCGTGGACTTCTCGTACAGCGACAAGGTCCAGGCCCTACAGGCACGGCTCGGCGCCTTCATGGACGAACACATCTATCCCAACGAGCATCGCTACGAGGAACAGGTGACGACGCACGGCTGGACCAAGGTACCGCCGGTCATCGAGGAGCTGAAGGCCAAAGCCAGGTCGGCGGGGCTGTGGAATCTGTTCCTGCCGGCGAGTACGCGGGGCTTCGGGCTGACCAACCTGGAGTACGCGCCGCTGTGCGAGATCATGGGCCGGTCGCCGATTGGACCCGAGGCGTTCAACTGCTCCGCCCCCGACACCGGCAACATGGAGGTACTGGAACGCTACGGCACCGAGGCGCACAAGAAGCGCTGGCTGGAACCCCTGCTGGCCGGCGAGATCCGCTCGGCCTTCGCCATGACCGAGCCCGGCGTCGCCTCGTCGGACGCCACCAACATCGCCAGCCGCATCGAACGCCAGGGCGATGCCTACGTGATCAACGGCCGCAAGTGGTTCATCTCCGGCGCCGGGGACCCGCGCTGCAAGATCCTGATCGTCATGGGCAAGACCGATCCCACCGCCGACCGGCACAGGCAGCAGTCGATGATCCTGGTGCCGATGGATACGCCGGGGGTCACGGTGGTGCGGCCAATGCAGGTGTTCGGCAACGACGACCGTCCCCACGGCCACATGGAGATCACCTTCGACAACGCGCGGGTGCCCGCCGACAACATCCTGCTGGGCGAAGGCCGCGGCTTCGAAATCGCGCAGGGGCGCCTGGGCCCGGGCCGCATTCACCACTGCATGCGCCTGATCGGCGCGGCCGAACGGGCGATCGAGGCCATGTGCCATCGGGTCGAGAACCGGGTCGCGTTCGGTCGCAAGTTGGCCGAGCGCGACACCATCCGCGCCGACATCGCCAACAGCCGCATGGAGGTCGAGCAGGCCAGGCTTCTAGTGCTGAAGGCTGCCGACATGATGGACCGGGTCGGCAACAAGGCGGCCCGGGCCGAGATCGCCATGATCAAGGTGATCGCCCCCAACGTGGCCCAACGGGTGATCGACCGGGCGATCCAGGCCCACGGCGCCGGCGGACTAAGCCAGGACTTCGTGCTCGCCCACCAATGGGTCTACGCCCGGACGATCCGTTTCGCCGACGGCCCCGACGAAGTCCACCGCGAGGCCATCGCCAAATGGGAGCTCAAGCGCCACAGCCAGACGGCGTCGTGAAACCTGATCCCGAAACGATCGACGTCAGGGCGGACGAATCCCTCGACGTCGGCCGGGTGGAGCCGTGGCTGCGGGCGCATCTGCCCGACGCGACGGGACCCCTGTCCATCCGCCAGTTCGGCGGCGGCCACGCCAACCTCACCTACCTGATCACGATCGGCGACCGCGAATACGTGCTGCGCCGGCCGCCCCTGGGCCCGGTGGCGCCGTCGGCCCACGACATGCGGCGCGAACACCAGGTGCTGGCCAATCTGTGGCGCGGCTACGACCTGGCGCCGCGTAGCTTCGTGCTATGCACCGATCCGGCGATTCTCGGCATCGACTTCCATGTGCTGGAACGGCGCCAGGGCTTCGTCATCCGCATGAAGAACGCCGACGTGGTCCGGGGCGATCCGGTACTCGCCGGCCGCCTCGGGCGCATGATGGTCGATGCGCTGGTCGGGCTGCACCGGGTCGATCCGGCGGCGGTTGGGCTCGGCGACCTGGGCCGGCCCCAGGGCTACCTGGCGCGCCAAGTCGAGGGCTGGACCAAGCGCTGGCACGCGGCCATCGATTCGGCCAGCCCCGACGCCGACCCGCTGGCCTCGTGGATCGCCGGCAACATGCCGCCGGAGGGCACCCCCACCCTGGTGCACAACGACTTCAAGCTCGACAACATCATGGTCGCTACGCACGACCCGGCCCGGGCGGTCGCCGTGCTGGACTGGGACATGTGCACCCGAGGCGACCCCCTGACCGACCTCGGCACCCTGCTGACCTATTGGGTCGAGGCCGGCGACCCGCCGCAGTGGCGCGAGGGCGCGATGATGCCGACCGACGCGCCGGGCTTCGCCACCCGGGCCGAGATCGTCGCGCTCAACGGCGAACGCAGCGGCCGCGACGTGAGCCGGGTGCGCTGGTACGAGGTGTTCTCCGCGTTCAAGACCGCCGTGATCCTGCAGCAGATCTACATCCGATTCCTGCGCGGCCAGACTCAAGACGCCCGCTTCGCCACCTTCGGCCCCCGGGTCCGAGC